>CAIMWH010000317.1 GCA_903845065.1 uncultured Rhodospirillales bacterium
GCCCGAGCGGGGATCTCGCCGAGCAGAACCTCGCGTTGCTCGATGCTGGGCCGGACGCGAAGTAGAGGTCAGCAAGGCTCCGCCGGCAAAGGGCCGTGGGCCCTTTGATCCCGTTACCGCTCGCGGCTGAAGGACTGGCCTTCAGGTGATAACGTCGTTCTTGCTGGCGCCGCAGGCAGTCAATCACGGGGCCCGCGCATCATCCCTTGACGGGCTTCGCCGATCCCCGCCCGAAAAATCGCGACCTCACCTGAAGGCCATCGCCCCAACCACCAGCAGCAATGGGATCAAAGGGGCGAGCCCCTTTGCCGGCGGAGCCTTGCTACCGCCCTACCACACAAACGCCGGCAAACACGCCACCGGCGCCAACCCGGCCTCCGCCGCCGCCGCCTCGATCCGCCCCCGATCCCCGCCGAGTTCCTCGGCATGCACCCCCCCGAGCACCCAGCACGAATCGAGCCCGACGGACGTCGCCCCCGCGATATCCGTCCGCAGCGCATCCCCCACCGCCAGCACCTTCGAAACCCCGAGCATCGCCAGCACCGGCGCGTACACCGCCGGATCGGGCTTGCCGATCCACCGCGCCGTGCCGCCGATTTCCTCGAAGCGTTGCGTCAGCAGCCCGGCGCAGATCAGCCGGTTGCCGCCGCGGATCACCTCCAGATCGGGATTGGCGCACACCATCGGCAGCCCCGCCGCCAGGCACGCCTGCAACACGCTCTCCCAGGCGCCGAGATCGGTGGCGCTCCCCAGGTCATCCGGCCCGGTGTTGAGCACGAAATCCGCCGCCGCCGGGCTTGCCGCCAGCGCCAGGTCGAGCCCCTCGATCACATTGCGATCGCGCTCCGGCCCGAGGTGATAGACCCGCCGCCCCAGCCCGGCGAAAAACGGATCGACCCGATCGCGCAGCATCAGGTGGGTTGCCTCGCCGCTGGTCAGGATGCCGGTGTAGAGCGCGTCGGCGATCCCCATGCCCCGCATTGCCGCCTGCGCCACATGCGCCCGTCGCGGCGCGTTGGAGAGCAGCACCGTCGGCTTGCCGAGCCGCTTGAGGTGGCCGAGGCAATCGATCGCCCCGGGATACGGCGTCACCCCGTCATGGATCACCCCCCACAAATCGAGGATGAAGCCGTCATAGCGGTCGGCCAGGGCGGCGAAGCTATCGAGATGCTGCATCGTGCTCATTTCAGGTCAGCGCCGATCGCATCGGCAACAGTGGCAAATCCCTCGGCGGCCAGGGCGGCGGCCAGTTCACTCTTGATCCGCGCTATCAGCGCCGGGCCCTGGTAGGCAAACGCCGAATAAAGCTGCACCAGCGTCGCCCCGGCCTTGATCTTGGCCAGCGCCTCGGCCCCGGTCGACACCCCGCCGACGCCGATCAACACCAGCCGCCCGCGCGCAAACCCGGCCACCTGCCGCAGCACCGTGGTCGAGAGCCCGAACAACGGCCGCCCGGACAGCCCGCCCGCCTGCGTCGCCTGCGCCGAGCGCAACCCCTTGGGCCGCGAAATGGTGGTGTTGGAGACAATCAGGCCATCCACCCCGGCCGCCACGCAGGTCTCCACCACGCTCTCCAGCCCCTCGGCCGCAAGATCGGGCGCCAGCTTCACCAGCAACGGCGGCCGGCTGCGCACCGCGGCGTTCACCGCCTCCAGGATCGAGCGCAACCGCGCCTCGCCCTGCAAATCGCGCAGCCCCGGCGTATTGGGCGAGGACACATTGATCACGATGTAGTCGGCTAGCGGCGCCACCGCGCCCACCAGCGCCGGATAGTCCCGCTCCGGATCGGCGCCGTTCTTGTTGATGCCGACATTGGCGCCCACCGGCACCACGCCTCGCTTGTAGGCGCCGAGTCGCGGCAGATACGCCGCCAACCCACCGTTGTTGAACCCCATGCGATTGATCACCGCCGCATCCTCGGTCAGCCGGAACAGCCGCGGTCGCGGATTGCCAGGCTGCGGCAGCGGCGTCACCGTGCCGGCCTCGACGAACCCGAACCCCAGCCGCGCCAGCGCCGTCAGCGCCACCGCATCCTTGTCGAACCCGGCGGCCAGCCCGATCGGATTGGCAAAATCCATCCCCAGCGCCCGCACCGCCAGGCTCGGCGCATCCTCTCCGCTCGCGCGTCCGGCGAGCCCAAGCTGAAGGGCGCGCAAGCCGAGGCCATGCGCATCCTCCGGGTCCATCATGCGCAGGAACGGCAGGGCCAGGCTGGCGAGGTGAGGGAACATGGCCCCTACCTGCCGCAAACCGCCCGGCGAGAAAACCCTAGTTGCGCGATGGGCAGCAAATCAGGCGGTCAAATCATGCGGGCAGCACCCGCTCCACCGCCACGCCCCGGCAATCCACCTCGTATTCCAGGTCGATCACCGGCGGCCGGCAGAAATGCCACGTAGCGCCATGCCGCCCCGCCCCCCGGCGCAGTACCTCGTCGGCCATGAACGGATGGATATCATGCACGGTATAAACCTGCGTCGCCGTGGTATCCCCCCAGCCGAACCCGAGGGACGCCATCCGTGCCTCCATGATCCCGTGCACATGGCGCACCTTGGCCAGCATCCCCGCCGGGCTCAAATCGCGATAGGCCACCGTCGCCTCGGCATAGGTCGCCCGCCCCTCGATCGATTCGCCGCTCCCCGCAATCACGAACGACGGCGCCGCCGCCGCATCCTCAACCGTGTAGCTGAACGCATAAAACCCCGGCTCCCCCGGCGGATCGATCTCGGGGCACACATTGGACCGCGCCACCGGATTATTCCCCAGCGCCAGCAACCCCCACTCCCCCAGCACCTTGGCATAGCCCTGGTTGAACGCCAGGAACCCCGCATCGTCGAACGGCGCCGGCGAGCGCAACTCGCACGCGCACAGCGCCGTCAACGGCCGCCCGATCGATCCCAGATACGCCGCGATCCGCGCAAACCCCGCCGCCAGCGGCACCACCCGGGCAAACCGCGCCCGCTCGATCCGGTAGCCCGGCAGCGCCGCCACCCCGGCCGAATACTGGAACACACCCTTGGCAAAGCGGAACCCGCCCTGCGGGAATTCAATGACAGCCATGGCAGTCTCCTTACTCTCGTGGGGTCGCGTGGTTGGCCAGCCAGCCCATGCTGGCCTCCGCTTCGCAATCGACGCTGCGCAGATACGGCTTGATGTCGAGCAGCACGGTGCCGTCGAGGCAATCGAGGTAGCGCACATTCAGCACCCCCTCGGCCGCGAACCCGTCGAACGCCACCACGGACAACCCTATCGGGTTCGGCCGCTTCGGCCCCCGCGTGGCGAACAACCCGGCCGGCTCGGCGGCGAACGGCGGGGTAAACCGCATCTCGGGTGTCGCCACCGGGCCGAGCCAGTAGAGCAGGATCAAATGGCTGAACCCCTCCACCCGCAACAACCCATCGCGATACTCCGGCCGCACCGTCGCCTGGCACACCGGCGCCGGCTTCGGCTGCCGCCCGTTGCGCGGACACTCCTTCAGGCTATGCCAGGGCGTGCTGAGGAACCCGATCGGCCGCAATCCCATCTCGTCGTCCATGCACCCTGCTCCGCTTGACACCCCGGCACCCCGGACAGCACCGTTGACCCTGCCCGCACGGGCAGAGGGAGCAAACATTGACCACCAATTCCGCCGACCGCAACGCCCGGCGCCGCCCGCCGCTCGAAGGCATCCGCGTCATCGACCTCACACAGGTCTATAACGGCCCCTACGCCACCTACATGATGGCCCGCAACGGCGCCGAGGTGATCAAGATCGAGCCCATCGGCGGCGAACATCTGCGCAAGCGCGCCGGCGGCTCGGCTTTGCCCTTCGCCATGCTCAACGGCAACAAGCGCAGCATGGAGCTTGACCTCAAAACCCCCGAAGCCATCGCCGCCGTGCTCAAGCTGGTCGATACCGCGGATGTTCTGGTGGAAAACTTCACCCCCGGCGTGATGGCCCGCCTCGGCCTCGGCTACGACGTGCTGAGCGCCCGCAACCCCCGCCTGATCTACGCCTGCTCCTCCGGCTACGGCATCGACGGCCCCTACCGCGACTACCCAGCGATGGACCTCTCGATCCAGGCGATGAGCGGCATCATGAACAACACCGGCTTCCCCGACGGCCCGCCGGTGAAATCAGGCTCCACCGCCTGCGACTTCATCGCCGGCACCCATGTCTATGCCGCCGTGATGACCGCGCTCTACGAACGCACCTCCTCCGGCCTCGGCCAGATGGTCGAGATCGCCATGCTGGAGGCCGCCTACTTCACCCTCACCTCCAACATCGGCGCCATGTTCCGCGAAGGCGGCCACGGCCAGGAAATCGGCCGCACCGGCAACCGCCACGGCGGCATGTCGATCTGCCCTTACAACGTCTACCCCGCCGCCGACGGCTTCGTTGCCATCCTGTGCAGCAACGACAAGCACTTCGCCTCCCTGATGCGCGCCCTCGAAATGCCCGAACTCGGCGCCGACAAGCACTACGCCCTCAACAAACACCGCGTCGCCGACATGGACCTCATCGACGGCAAGATCGCCGCCCGCACCCGCCAGTTCGCCAAGGCCGATCTCTTCGAACGCCTGATGCGCCACCACATCCCCAGCGCCCCCGTCCGCACCCTCACCGAAGTGGTCAACGACGCCCACCTCCACCAGCGCGGCGCCCTGCGCTGGCTCGATCACCCCGAACACGGCCGCCTGGTCATCGCCGAATCGCCGCTGCGCCTGCACGGCAACGAGCGCGCCGAGTACCACCCCAGCGTGCCCCTCGGCCACGACACCCAGGCCATCCTGGACAGCCTCAAGCCCTAGCGGATCAGCGGCGGACGAACACCCCGCCGCGCGTCAGCACTGCGGCATCCCGCGCATCCACCGCCTGCACCGGGTCGGCCGGCGAAAACGCATATGGCTGGCCCGTCACCGGCCCCATCACGCGTATCGCCGTCCCCTCGGTGTAAAGCACCGTCACCGCATGAAACGGTGACGGCGAACCGGCAATCTCGGCCTGCCGCACCCCATCTTGGCGCACCTCGGCCTCCCCAGCCCCACCATTCGCCACCACCGCCGGCCGCGCCGGCCCCTGGCGCCACGCCGCCCGCCTGCTACCGCAACACATCGTCGTCTCCTTTCACCGGCCCCGCCGCAGACTCCCCGCCGCCCAGTCGTTCGAGCAGGCAGGCCGCCCCCGACAGCGCCAACCATGACAACACCCACGCCAGCGGGCTGGTGGTCAGCGCGAACGCCGCCACCGCCGCCACCCACAGGCTCAGGCACTTGAAACAATCCATCAGGCTGCCGAGCACACTCTCGCCCAGCCGCCGGCGCAGCCGGAACACGATGTCCGCCGGCCCGTCCTCATGCGCTAGCAGATGCGTCACCCGCCACGTCGCAAGCGCCGCCAGCACGAAGCGGAACCAGCCATCCTCCATCACCGCGCCCCGCCCTGCGCCACCGCCCTCAATGCCCGCAAATGCAGAACGTCAGCGGGTTGTTCCATACCGCGCGATCCACCAACCCGGTGGTCAGCCCCGGCCTGGTCGACAGCGTGACCGTGTACGAGCACGACAGCCACTTGGAGGTATCCTCCACGATGGTGCCCGAACCGCCCCGGCTGCTGACAATCACCCCCGGACCCGACACATGCGGCGTGATGTCGCCGGGCGCCGACACGCTGCAACTGCTGATCCCGAGGGACCACGCGCCGGCATCCATCTCCTCGTGGTCGGCGGTGAACTGCACCGACAATATCGCGTCGATCGGCGTGCAGCACCCCAGCGAGCCCATCACGAATTCGAGGAAATTCAACTCGTTGACCTCGGTCCAGTTGTTGATGTGGATCTTGTCCAGCCCGTTCGTGTAGTCCGGCCCCGTCCCCGGCGGCATCGTCGTCACCCGCGTCGCCTGGAAGGTGATCGACAGGTTGGTGCCGCCGCGCTGCGCCGCCGCCGGCACCGCGGTTCCCGCCGGCACGCCCGGATGCGGATCGCCGCCCGGCACCACCGGCCCGGTATCGAACCCCATCAGCACCTGGAAGCCGCCGCCGATGGCATCGGGATCAACCACCACCCAACCATCGGCATCGGGCGTGATGTAGTGCGCGCTCGGCGCCTGATAGGCGCTGCCCACCGCCGGCGGGATCGGATCGGGCGGCGTCGGCGCGGCGGCGATCCATACCGCCTGGAACGTCGGCATCAACGCCGCCCCAGCGACGCCGCCCGAATTCTGCGGCCAGTTGATGATCCGCGTGCCGGCCTCCACCGGGCTCACCAGATTGCCCGTCACCGGCTTGGCCGTGCCGGACCCGTTGTCGTAGAGGAAGCGGTATTTCATCGGCACCGCCGAGAACACCGGCGAAGTGGAGGGGCAGAAGCCGCCCAGTTGCAACGCCCCGTAGAAGGCGAAATTCGGCCCGCCATGGAACCCCAGGCTCGGCGCCGGCAACCCCTTGTTGGTCTTGCCCGAGGTGCTGTCGATATCGGAGTAGATGTCGAAATACCCCACCGTGGTCCACCATGGCTGCAACGCCGGATTGCGGCACAGGCAGATGCAGAACTCGGCGCAGGTGATCGAGCACACCCAGGCGCAAACCTGCAGACAGTACGGCGACAGGCGGAAGCGGGCGATGATCTCGCCATACGCCTTGGCATCGCGCTGAACGATCGCCCGCACCAGGTCCCCCAGCGCGCGCGGCTGCCCGGCCAGTTGGTGCGCCGCCAGCGCGAACGCCCGCGCCTCCTCCACCGCCGCCGCCCCGGTCAGCACCGGCACCGGCCGCAGGCACAACTCCAGGCACACCCAGGCGCACCGCCAACTGCAAATCACCCAGCAGATGATTTCGCACTCACGGGCGAACCCGGCCTGCTCGATCGCCGTCCGGGCGGTTTCGCAATCCAGCGCGATCGCCGCCCGCGCAATGGTCGCGAACGCCTTCTCGTTGGCCATCACCCGCGTCATCACCTGTGCCGCGGCCCGGATATCGCTCACCGCGTCCGACAGCGGCAGCCGCTGCGGCGAACAAATCACCTCGCACACCCGGCGATACAGGATCAGGCACACCCAATGGCAGATCAGGTGGCAATACTGCGCCAGCTTCAGTTCATCGAGCGCCGCATGGAAATCATCCGCATCACCGCACGACACCGCATCCACCACGCGGCGCAGCAGCTTCTCGTTGGACGCCAGATGCACCACCGCCTGGGAGAACTCCGCCAGGCTCGGCGGCTTCACCCCCTCCCGCGGCGGCCCGCAGACCTCGATGCAGCGCAGCACGCACAGCTTGATGCGCACCCATTCGCAGATCAGCTCGCAATGCTCGAGCATCTCCAGCCGCTCCAGCACCCAGCGGAACGCATGCGCATCCTTCGCCTCGAACGCCGCCACCGCGGCCGCGAACCCACCTTCATCGCGCGCCAGATGACCCACCGCATCCGCTTGCGCGGCCAGACGATCCACAGCATCTGCAAGTAAAACCGCTTGATTCATGACGCAACTCCCCTTTTTTGACGAATTTCATCGATTGGGCAGATAGTTGCTCGCATCGGGGCGCGCTCATGGCGCGACCACCGATCATGTCACCGTAGAACAAGCCGCCTGGGGAATGGACTCAACTTGTGGTGATAAATCCAAAGGTCATCGTGATAATTTCATTACTTAAAAATAAACCCAAAATATATTCGCGAACAAAACGCATGAAAACGCCGCCGCACCCGCAGGCACGGCGGCGTTCCATCAACCAGCCGCCCGGGCTACAGCGCCGGCCGCTTATCCGCCCACGGCCGCGCCCGCTCGAACGCGCGGGAAGCCTGGAACACGCCCAGATCGTCAAACCGCTTGCCGACGATCTGCAAGCCCACCGGCAGCCCCGCCTCGGTGAACCCGCAGGGCACCGTCGTCGCCGGATTGCCCGACATATTGAACGGATACGAAAACTCCGCCCACTGCATCCAATCCCACGCATGCTGCGGCCAGTGCGCCGGAATGATCAGTTCGGCCCGGAACGCCGCCACCGAAACCGTCGGCGTGATGAGGAAATCCCAGTCCTGGAACCAGCGATGGATATCCGCCACATAGGCATACTTCCGCGCCCGCATCGCCTGGTACTGCGGCATCATCACCGAAACGCCGTCCTTGATGCAGGCCACCAGATGGGCGTCCATCTTGGCCTCCCACTGCGGCAGATACTGCGACAGCCGCGACATATGGGCCGACCAGAACTCCCGCGCCAACCCCGGCCCGGTGGTGCCCCACGGCGGCGTGACATCCACCAACTCGACGCCGGCATCTTTCGCCCACGCCTCCGCCCCGGCGCGCACCAGGGCCGCCACATCGGGGTCCACCCTTGCATGGCCAAGATCCATGCTGAACGCCGCCCGCTTGCCACGCACTCCGTCATCCAGCCGCCCGAGATAATCGGCCGGCCCCGCTTCCATCGTGGTGTGATCGAGCGGATGCGGCCCGGACATCACCGACATCATCAGCGCCGAGTCGGCCACAGTCCGCGTCATCGGCCCGATATGGCTGGTGTAATCGCCGGCGCCCACGGGATGATACGGCACCCGCCCATAGGTCGGCTTCAGCCCGAAAATGCCGCAGAAATGCGCCGGCATCCGCACCGAGCCCGCCCCGTCGCTACCCTGGTGCAGCGCGCCATACCCCGCCGCCGCCGCCGCACCCGCCCCCGCCGAGGAAGCCCCGGCGTTGTAGCCATGCTTCCACGGATTATGGGTAATCCCGGTCAGCGGGCAGTTCGAAATCCCGGACCAGCCGAATTCCGACACCGTGGTCTTGCCCAGCGCAATCCCGCCGGCGGCATACATCCGCTCCACCGCGGGCGAATCCTCCGCGATCATCTGGCCTTGGTTGATGAAGCTGCCGGTCTGGGTCGGCATATCCTTGGCCCAGAACAGGTCCTTGATGGTGAATGTCAGCCCATGCAGCGGCCCCAACGGCCGCCCGGACATCAGTTCCGCCTCGGCCTTGCGCGCCTGGTCCATCGCCCGGTCGGCGGCCAGATACGCGAAGGCATTCACCTTCGGCTCCAGCCGCTCGATCCGCTTCAGGACGGTGCCGACCACCTCCACCGGCGAGATTTTCTTCTGCCGGATCATCGGCGCAAGCACCGTCGCCGGCAGAAAGCCGAGTTCCTCGTCCGTCATCGTCCTGATCCCAACCTACGCCGGCAACTCGTTCTCGGCCCGCAGCATGTGCAGCGACTCGCGGAACGCCGCCACAGTCTCGTCGATGTCCGCCGTGGTGTGGGTGCAGGAGGTGAACCCGCCCAGCCGCGGATTGAGATCCACGCCATTGACCAGCATGGCGAGCCGCATCCGGTTGATGGTGTGCTGCGGCGGAGACTTCAACTCCTCGAAGCTCGCCGCGAACGGATCGAACGCGGTCGGCACAATCGCCCGGTTCTGCGGGTTCATGAACAAATGGAAGCCCGACGTGGTGCCATAAACCGCCCACGGCACCTTCTCCGCCGTCAACAGTTCATTGAGCTTCCCACGCAGATCGGCGCACACCGCATCCGCCGTCGCATTTACCGGCGTATCGGCGATGATCCCCAGCGTGGTGATGCCCGCCGCCGCCGAAATCGGGTTGGCGTTGAACGTGCCGGGATGGCCGATCTTCTCCCGCCCGGCGGCGGCACTCGCCTTGAAATCGAGCAGATCGAGAATGTCCTTGCGCCCGGTGATCGCCGCCCCCGGCATCCCACCCGCCACGATCTTGGCGAAAGACGACAGGTCAGGCGTGATGCCGTAGTGCATCTGCGCGCCGCCCTTGGAGGTGCGGAACCCGGTCACCACCTCGTCGAACATCAGCAGCACGCCGTGCTTGGTGGTCAACTCGCGCAGCGCATGCACGAAATCGTCGCGCAGCGGCAGCTGTCCGAACGACGAGCCGGTGGGCTCCAGGATCACCACCGCGATGTCCTTGTTGCTCTCCAGCGCCGCCGTCACGCCCGCGGTATCGTTGGGCATGCACAGCACCGTCTTGTCGACGATCCCCTGGATCACGCCCGGCGTCGGCGTGCCGTCGAAATGGTTGGAGTAGCCGGCCGCCATATGGTCGTGCCAGCCGTGGAAATGCCCTTTGAAGCGCAGCACCGTGCTCTTGCCGGTGAACGCGCGCGCCAGGCGCACCCCCATCAGCGTCGCCTCGGTGCCCGACGAGGTGAACCGCACCCGCTCGGCGGACGGCACCAGGCGCTGGATCGCCTTGGCCCAGCCGATCTCGCGCGGATGGCTGGCGCCGAACTGCGACCCATCCGCCGCCGCCTCGGCAATCGCCGCGGCCACCTTGTCATTGCCGTGGCCGAGGATCAGCGCGCCATGCCCGCCGAAGAAATCGACATACTTGTTGCCGTCCACATCCCACTTATGCGGCCCCTTGGCGCGGGCGATATACACCCCGTACGGGTCGACATGGCGCGCATCATGCGCGATGCCCGAGGGCAGCAGATCCTGCGCCTGGCGCGACAAATCCGCCGAACCCGGGGTTTTCTGCCGATACGCGGTGACGATGCGCGAGTTGATGCGGGGATCTTCAACGACGGAAGCGCTGGACATTGCGTGTCTCCTGAGAGGGCTTGCCGCCACTGTGCGACGGTTTCGCCGGCTTGGGGAGGGGTTGCGCAAATCTTTTGCAGCCCTGAGCATCGCGCCCGGATCAATTCTGATGGATCAATACTGGGGGAGCGTTGCTGATGTTCGATCTGGTTCTCAAAGGCGGCCGGGTGATCGATCCCGCGCAAAACATCGATGCCGTGCTGGACGTCGCCTTCGCCGGCGGCAAGGTAGCCGCAATCGGCACCGATCTCGGCGAGGCCGCGCAAACCCGCGACGTGTCCGGCAAGATGGTGGTGCCGGGCCTCATTGACCTGCACACCCATGTCTACTGGGGCGGCACCTCCCTCGGCGTCGATCCTGACGCCTACGCCAAGTTCTCCGGCTGTACCACGCTGATCGACGCCGGGTCCGCCGGCCCCGGCAACATCCACGGCTTCCGCAAGCACGTCATCGAAGCCTCGGACGTGCGCATCCTGCCGTTCCTCAACATCGCCTTCCCCGGCATTTTCGCCCTGCACTGGAACCTCAACTTCGGCGAATGCTCGGACCTGCGGCTGGTCAACTCCCGCATCTGCCTCGAAGTCGCCAAACAGCAGTCCGACCTCATCGTCGGCATCAAGGTCCGCGTCGGCGGCGGCACCTCCGGCCCCACCGGCATCGCGCCGATGGTGATGGCCCTCGAAGTGGCGGACGCCATGGGCCTGCCTTTGATGGGCCATCTCGACGCCCCGCCCCCGCCGCGCGGCGAGGTGATGAAACTCCTGCGCAAGGGCGACATCCTCACTCACTGCTTCCGCCCCTGGCCCAACGCCCCCGCCGCGGCTGACGGCAGCGTGGAGTTGGACGTGCTCGAAGCCCGCGCCCGCGGCGTCATCTTCGATATCGGCCACGGCGCCGGCAGCTTCGGCTTCGCCACCGCGATGGCGATGATGAAAAACGGCTTCATGCCGGACGTCATTTCGTCCGACGTCCACCTCACCTCGATCGGCGGCCCCGCCTACAACATGCTGATCACCATGTCGAAATTCCTCAAACTCGGCATGCCGCTGGCCGAAGTCATCCGCGCCAGCACCATCAACGCCGCCACCGCCGTCCGCCTCACCGACCGCGGCACCCTCAAACCCGGCCTCCTCGGCGATGCCACCGTGCTCGATATCGAACACGGCGCCTTCACCTTCCACGACGTGATGGGCGAAACCATCCAAAGCAACCAGCAACTCGCCTGCCGCGGCATCGTGCTGGGCGGCCGCTGGTGGCACGGTTAGCGCGAAAGCAGGCAAGAAGATCAACCACAGAGACACGGAGGCAGGGAGAAGGCTTCAATACTTCACCCTGTCTCTGCGTCTCTGTGGTTAACCTGCTTCCTGCCGCTCCACCCGGAAATAAAACCGCTCCATCCCCACGACAAACTCCCGCTCCGTAAACCCCGCCTTCTCCAAAACCCGCCGAGACCCGACATTCTCCGGATGGGCAAACGCCCCCACCCAGGCCGAGCCCCCCGCCCAGGCCGCCGCCAGGCTCGCCCCCACTACTTCGCTCGCATACCCCCGCCCCCAAACCCCAGGTGCCAGGAAGTAGGCCACCTCCACCCCCCACCCCGGATCGAACGGATCGTCATACAAGCCGCCGAACCCGATCACCGCCCCGCTGGCGCGCTCCACCACCGTCCACGGCCCGAACCCGATCCGCTTGCGCTGCCAGGCATGCGCCGCCAGATACCGCCGCAACTCGCGCGCCGACGCATGGCAATGCGTCCATCGCATCGCCGCCGCATCGCCCATGAACGCGAACAACGCCGGCACATCGGCCAGACGCGGCGGCCGCAACAGCAGCCGCGCCGTCTGGACAGCACTCAGGCGCCAATCTCCGCCAACCGCCGGGTCTGCCGTGCCAGCAGGAACTCCACCTCCGCGATATCCGCCGCACTCAGCACCAACCGCGGCATCCGCTGCGCCGCCGAGGCAATCGCCCCCCGCTTGGCCAGGATATACTTGCGCACCCCCAGCCCCGGCCCCGGCTGCTGCTCATAGCGCGCCAGCGGCAGATAGGCGTCGAAGATATCCGAAGCCCGCTGCCCATCCCCCGCCCGATGCGCCGCCAGCACGCCGGCCATCATCTCGGGAAACGCGAACCCGGTCATCGCCCCATCCGCCCCGCGCCGCAATTCCTCGGGCAGGAACACCCCGCCATTGCCCACCAGGATGGCGATCCGCCGCATCCCCTCCGCCGCCCGCAACCACGAAATCTTCGCCAGCCCCGGCCAATCCTCATGCTTCAGCATCACGCAGGTTGGCAGCGCATCCACCACCCGGCGGATCACCCCGGGGGCGATCTGCACCCCGCTCGCCTGCGGAAAATCCTGCAAAACGAACGGGATATCGCCAAGCGTCGCCGCCACCTGCGCGAAATACCCGAAAATCGCATCATCCGTCCGCACCGTGCCCGGCGGCGCCACCATCACCCCCTGCGCCCCGTCATCCATCACCGCCCGCGCCAGTTCGCCCATCGCGGCAAACCCCGGGCTTGACGCCCCCACCACCACCGGCACCCGCCCGGCCACCCGCCGCACCACATGGCGCGAAAACGCGATCGCCTCCGCGCCCGACAATTTCGGCGCCTCGCCCATCATCCCCAGGATAGTCAGCCCGGTCGCCCCGCTTTCGAGATAGAATTCCACCAGCCGATCCGTGCTGGGATAATCGATCGCCCCCGCCTCGGTGAACGGCGTCACCGAAATGATATAAACCCCCGAAGCCGTCTCATCCAGACGCTGCATCGCCGCCCCTACCAATGATCGGAGGCCTTCGCCTCCCACAACGCCTTCGTCCCCAGCACCTCGGCGATCCGCACCGCATAGGCCGCCAGCAGCCGCTCGCCCTTGTCCGGCGTGCCCGCCGCCGCATTGCCAATCACCCCGCTGCGCGCCCGCGCATTCAGCGTCTGCCAGCGAAACACCTTCGGCCCCACCAGCGCCTCGATCTCCGGGCGATCCTGGTCCGGACCATGCGCCGCGCCGAGAAACGCATGCCGCACCAGCCCCGGCTCGGTCGCCATGATCATCGCCGTCTCGCCCTCGCAGGCATGCAGGATGCCGCTCTGGGTCTCCAGGATGGCCTGCGTCGCCGCATCGCCCACGTCGTAATAGGCGAACGTCACCAGCGGGATCTTAAGCTCCACCGTCAACTCGCTCACTGCCACCGTCAGCGGCGCCGCATTGCCGCCGTGCCCGTTGAGAATACAAATCCGCCGAAATCCGCCCCGCACCAGCGAGCGCACGATCCCGCGCAGCAACCCCTGCATGGTGGCGAAATCAATGGTGATGGTGCCGCCGAGTTCCATGTGATGCTCGGAAAACCCGGTCCACACCGTCGGCGTCACCAGCACCGGATGCCCGGCCGCATCGAGCAGCCCCGCCGCGCGAAACGCCGCCTCGGTGGCCAATCGATGATCCACCATCACCGGCAGATGCGGCCCGTGCTGCTCGGTCGCCCCGATCGGCACGATCACGATGGCATCCCGCGCCGCCATCGCGCGCAGTTCGGGCGCGGTATGCGCGGCGAACGCGAGCGACCCGGCGGCGCGGTCCGTCACTTACAGCGCCTTGTGCGAGCCGTCGCACAGCGGCGACTTGCCGGTGCCCTTGCAGGCGCAGAACCAGGCGTCACCGGTCTTCTCGGCGGTGTACTTCATCGGCGAGAACGAGGAGCCCTTGTGCGACCCGTCGCAGAACGGCTGCTTGCTGCTCTTGCCGCACGAGCACCACCAATAGTCCTTGCCTTCCTCGACGGCGACCTTGATCGGCGCCTTGCCGGCGACGACGGGGGATTCAGACATGGGCATTCTCCTCGGTTGCACTTCGGCCCGGACCGGACCGTCGCCGGCGATGCTAGTCGCGTGCACGCCCTGCGCCAACCGGGGAGATGCCCCGCGTTATCGCAGACCCATACTGCGTTACCGCCTGCCCCCCAGCCATCCGCTCACCACCCGCAACGGCCGGGTGATGCGCCAGGACCGCGAGCCATGCAGGCCATCGATCTCCGCCCGCAGCGCCGCCACATCCGCCCGCAACCGATCACCATCCGCCCGGGCCGCCGCCAATCCCGCCTCCGCCGCCACCAACCGCGCCGCCCGCTCGGCAAGCCACGGCCCCGCCAGCCGGTCCATCTCGTCCACGATGGCGCCCACCGCATCGAACTCGGCGCGCAACCGCGCCTCATCCCCACCCAACCCATCCAGCGCCGCCGCCCACAACCGCGCCGCCAGCCCCCCCGCCACCGGCACCACCGCCTGGTGCCGCAACTCCGGCGACAAAAACCCCTCGACCGCCGCAGCCGCATCCGCCTCGCCCACCGGCCACGCGAACCCCAACCCGCCCGCGACATGCCGCATCGTACCCCGCCAATCCGCCATCAGCGCATCATACGGCACCAGCACCCGCCGCAGCCCCCGCGTGAACCGCTCGGCCCCCAGCAACTCGCGCACCTGCAACAACTCCGCCGTCTCGCCCGCCACCCCGTCCCGCGCCAATAGCGACCGCGCCGCCACCGCCGGATGCCGCAGCGGCACCACCGCCAGCACCGTCCGCCCCAGCCGCTCCAGCGCCCGCACATACAGCGGCGCCACCCGGCACAGCCGCGGGTCCTTGATCACCGGCAACAGCGGATCGCCATATTCCGCCGTGATCAGCGCCGCGATCCGCGCCACGAACCCCTCGGCCGCCGCACTCTCGAACCAGCCAGGCGGCACCGGCAGCGGGTCCCAATAGGTCCCGCCATGCAACGCCAGGATTTCGTCGTTGAGTTCCATGAGCAACTGCGGCTCGAAATGGCCGCGCTCATTGCCCGGCCCCGGCGGCATCAGCGTCGCCGGCAGCGCCGCCCCGCACAGGCTCATCACCGCGGTGAGGGCCGAACTGCCGGAGCGGCTTGGGCCTACCACCAGCAGCGCGGGCTTCATCTCAGGCAAACCGCCCGAATTCACGAGCGGTCCCGCAGCAAGAGTAGCGCAGGGAGCAAGCGCTTCTTTTTGAAAAAAGAAGCAAAAACTTTCTATCCATAGGCTTCGCCCCCTCCCGGGAGAGCGGCGAAGCCGATGGATAAGAGTTTTTTGGTTCTTTTTTGCAAAAAAGAACCGCTTGCCTGCCGTGCCCACAGGCACTGCCCGTGATCGCCCGACCCAAAGCCGGCGACGGCCGGTATCACATCCGCTTCCAGAAAAAGATCGTCGCGCACATCGTGCCATCGCCGTTCTGGGCGAAATCCGGCACCCGCCCGGCCTCCTGCCACCCCATCGCGCGATACAGCGTCTCCGCCCCATCGCCCTCCTTGGTGTCCAGCACCACCAGCGTGCGCCCCTCGCGCCGCGCCTCCGCCTCCAGCCGCTCCATCAGCAGCCGCGCGATCCCGCGCCGCCGCGCCGCCGGATGCACCAGCAACTTCTGCACATCCGCCCGATGCGGCTGGTTCGGTGGCATCGCGAGATCGAGCATCACCGTGCCCGCCAGCACCCCATCGGCCCACGCCACCAGCAGCACCTTGCCGCCCTGCGCCACCGCACTCGTCGAGCGCTTCCAGAACCCCCGCGCCGTCTCGGGCGCCAACGGCGGCAGGAAGGACACCGAAGCCCCATCATCCACGCACGCCCGCAAAATCTCCGCCAGCCGCGGCACCGCCGAAACCGCCGCCGCCGCATCCAGCCGCTCGATCACCACCCCGCGCAGCGGCTTGGCATAGATGAACTCGATCGACTTCGAGAGGTCGTTCAAAACCCGCAGCGGCCCCGCGCGCACATAGCTCTGCTTCTCGTAGAACCGATGCGCCCGATCGAACCGCGTATCCGTCCACAGCACCATCCGGGTGCCGCCATGCGCCCGCGCGAACGCCTCGGCGCTGTTGATCAGCAACTGCCCGGTGCCGCCACCCCGCAGGGACGGCGCCGCATACATCTTGCACAGTTCCCACTCGCCATCCGCGAGCGGCCTGGTCCCCACCATGCCGACCACGCGCCCCGCCTGCTCCACCGCCCACAACGCGCCGCCCTTGCCCGCGAAGTAGCTGGCAAGCGCCCGCAACTCGGGCACCTCGCCATCCACATCGAGGATATTGCCGGGATACTCCGCCCAGCAGGCACCGATCAGGTCGATAAAGCCGTCAGCGTCGTCGTCGCGCCCCGCCCGAAGAACGGCAGCCGCAGTCACCGCAGCCCTCCGACGAACGCCGCCATCCGCACCATCGCCTCGGCCACCGCCGCGTCATTGGCCGCATACGAAATCCGCAGATACGGGCTCATCCCGAACGCGGCCCCGCCGACGAGCGCCACATGGCCCTCCTCCAACAACGCCAGCGCGAAATCGCCATCGGTATTGATCTTGGTGCCCTTCGGCGTGGTCCGCCCGATGCACCCGGCGATATTCGGATACACGTAGAACGCCCCCTCCGGCCGATGGCAGGTAATCCCCGGCATCGCGTTGAGCGCATCCACCACCAGGTCCCGCCGGCGCCGATAGATCTCGGCCTGTTCGGCCACCATTTCCTGCGGCCCATCGAGCGCCGCCACCGCAGCCGCCTGCCCCACCGTCGAAATGCCGGCGCTGACCTGCCCCTGCATATTCACCATCGCCTTGATGATATCCTTCGGCCCGGCGCAGAACCCCACCCGCCAGCCCGTCATCGCATACGTCTTGGAAACGCCGCAGATGGTGACAATCCGCTCGCGCAACTCCGGCACCGCGGCGGCCAGCGTGTCATATTCGAAGTCCCCGTAGACGAGATGCTCATACATGTCGTCGCACAGGATCCACACATGCGGATGCCGCTTCATCACCTCGCCGATCGCCCGCAACTCATCGCGGGACATCGCGGCCCCGGTCGGGTTGTTGGGCGAGTTCAGCATCAGCCACTTGGTCTTGGGCGTAATCGCCGCCTCAAGATCCTCCGGCCGCAGCCGGAACCCGTTGTTCTCAGGGCAATTCACAATCACCGGCTCGCCGCCGCACAGCTTGGTCATCAGCGGATAGGCGCCCCAGTACGGCGCCGGGATCACCACCTCGTCGCCGTCGTCGATGGTGGCGAGGAAGGCGTTGTAGATCACCTGCTTGCCGCCATTGGAGACCATGATCTCGTCAAGCCCGTAGTCCAGCCCGCGATCGCGCTTGAACTTGCGCTGCACGGCCTGCTTCAGCTCGGGAATGCCATCCTGCGGCGGATACTTGGTCTTGCCGGCCAACGCTGCGGCATGCGCCGCCTCGATGGCATGCATCGGGGTGTCGAAATCCGGCTCACCGATGGTGAGCTGGATCACGTCGATCCCCTGCGCCCGCAACTCGCGGGCCTTGATGGTCATCGCCACCGTGGCGGCGACCTGAACGCGCTTGAGGCGAGAGGCAAGTGCCGGACGAATGGCGGTGTCCATGGTTCAGACCATCCCCTGGCAGAAACGCTGGATGCGGGTGCACGCCTCGCGCAGGCTCTCGGTGTCGGTGGCGTAGCTGATGCGGAAATGCCCGGGATACAGGAAAGCCGTGCCATGCACCGCCGCCACCCCCTCTTCCTCCAGCAGCGCGATGACGAAGCTCTCGTCATCAACGATCTTCACGCCGCCCTTGGTGGTCTTGCCGATGCAGCCATGCACGGATGGGAACACATAGAACGCCCCTTCCGGCTTGTGGCAGGTCAGCCCCGGCGCCTGGTTCAGCATCTCCACCACCAGGTCGCGCCGCGTCTTGTACACCGCCACCATCTCGCCGATGAATTCCTGCGGCCCGTTGAGGCTCTCCACCGCGGCCGCCTGCGAGATCGACGACGTATTGGAGGTCGACTGGCTCTGCAGCTTGTCCATCGCCTTGATCATCGCCACCGGCGCGCCGGCGAACCCGATGCGCCAGCCGGTCATCGCATAGGCCTTGGAGGACCCGTTCATCGTGATGGTGCGGTCCTTCAGCTTGGGCTCCACCTGCACCACGGTCGCCGGCTTGAAGCCGTCATAGGCCAGCTTCTCGTAGATATCGTCGGTGAACACCCACACATGCGGATGGCGCAGCAGCACATCGCAGATCGCGCGCAGTTCCTCGGCCGAATAGGCGGCGCCGGTCGGGTTGCACGGGTTGTTGAGCATGAACCACTTGGTCTTGGGCGTGATCGCCGCTTCGAGGTCCTCGGCGCGCAGCTTGAACCCGTTGTTCTGCCCGCACGGCACAATCACCGGGGTGCCATCGGCCAGCGTCACGATATCGGGATAGCTGACCCAGCACGGCGAGGGGATGATCACCTCGTCGCCCTTGTCGAGCGTGGCGATCATCGCGTTGAAAATCACCTGCTTGCCGCCGGTCGAGACAATGATCTCCTCCGGCTTGTAGTCGATCCCGCTGTCGCGCTTGAACTTCGCCGCCACCGCCTGGCGCAGCGCCGGGGTGCCCGCCACATCGGTATACTTGGTATCGCCCGACTGAATCGCGCGAATCGCCGCGTCCTTCACGTTCTGCGGCGTATCGAAATCAGGCTCCCCCGCCGACAAGCTGATGATATCGCGCCCGGCGGCCTTCATCTGGCGCGCTTTGGTCGAAATCGCGATGGTCAGGCTCGGGTTGATCCGGTCAAGACGTTCGGCAGTGAGGGACATGTGGGTCTCGCAGGCTGAATGAGGCCGCGAACCTAGTCCGCCGCCAGACACCGGGCAACCTCCCTTGCAAGCTGCGTAGCCCATTGCGCGAAGGTCTGCTATACCACCCGAGGAGAAGTTCGCCATGACTGCCAGCAGCTTTTTGACCCGCCCCAATCCAAGCCGCATCGGCCTGCGAAGGCGCGACCCTTGGTGGAGGCGCCGTTCGAAATGGCAAATCTTTATCCACGGCGCACCGGGCTGTCGGTCACCGTCTGGGTCAGCCCGCGCGGCAACGCCCGCCACGCCGCCCGCATCAAAGTCTGCCGCAAGCCCGGCGAAAGCATGGACCCGTCGGACCTGGCATCGGTTCGCATCGAGCCCGATCCGCCGGTCCTGATCGATGGCCCGCTGGCGCCCGAGATACTGGCCGAGGTTGCCGGCTGGATCACCCTCAACCGGGCCGCGCTGTTGGACTACTGGAAAGGCGCCATCGACACGATGGATCTCAACGACTGCCTGCAAAAGGTCTGACCGCTCCCTGAGCCGGCCCTGAACCGGCGCGGCGCAACCGCCACGCCACACCCAGCACCCCCGCCGTCACCACCAATATCACCGTCGCCAGCGCATTCAGCACTGGCGTCGGCCCCAGCCGCAGCGCCGAGAAAATCACCATCGGCAGCGTCGTCGCGCCCGGCCCGCTGTTGAAACTGGCGATCACCACGTCATCGAGCGACAGCGTGAACGCCAGCAACCACCCCGCCGCCAGCGCCGGCGCGATGCGCGGCAACGTCACCCGGCGAAACGCCACCAGCGGCGCGGCCCCCAGATCAGCCGCCGCCTCCTCGAACGCGCGCCCGGCATTGGCCAGCCGACCCTCCACCACCACCGCCACATACCCCAGGCTCGCCGTCACATGCGCCAGCACCACGGTGGTCACCCCGCGCCCGGCCGGCCACCCCGTCACCTGCTCGGCCGCCACGAACAGCAGCAGCAACGCCAGCGCCAGCACCAGGTCCGGCAACACCAGCGGCACCGCCACCAGCCCGGCGAACACCCGCCAGCCGCGGAACGGCCGCAGCCGCGCCAGCACGAACCCGCACAGCCCGCCCAGCACCATGGCGCCCGTCGCCGAAACCGTCGCAATCACCAGCGACAACCCGGCCGCATCGATCAGCGCCCGGTTGCGCCACAGCGCCACATACCATCGGAACGACGGCCGCCCCAACTCCGTCATCAACCGCGAATCGCTGAAACTGCTCGCCACCAGCAGCACGATCGGCAGGTATAAAAACACCAGCCCAAGCGCCAGCCACGCCGTCAGCCACAGCGAACGGCGCGCCCCCACGGCGCTAGCGGATCAACCCGGCCAGCGGGCTCGAAGGATCGGCCCCCATCCGCCGCGGCATCCGCCCCGCCAGGTATGACAGCCGCCCCGCCTCCACCGCATGCTTCATCGCCCGCGCCATCAGCACCGGATTGCGCGCATGCGCGATCGCCGAGTTCAGCAGCACCGCCGTGCACCCCAACTCCATCCCGATCGCCGCGTCCGACGCCGTGCCAACCCCGGCATCCACCAGCAGCGGCACCGTGGCCTGCTCGACCAGCATCGAGATCATCGCCGGATTCTGGATACCGAGCCCCGAGCCGATCGGCGCGCCCAGCGGCATGATCGCCACGCACCCCATCTCCTCCAGCCGCTTGGCCGCCACCGGGTCATCGGCGCAATACACCATCACCTCGAACCCGTCCTTTATCAGCGCCTCCGCCGCCTCGAACGTCGCCACCATGTCGGGATACAAATGCGGCGGCGGCCCGAGCACCTCGAGCTTCACCAGGTTCCACCCACCCGCCTCCCGCGCCAGGCGCAGCGTGCGCACCGCATCGCGCGCCGTATGGCAGCCGGCCGTGTTCGGCAGATAGGTATAGACCTTGGGATCGACGTAATCCTGCAACATCGGCGCGCCCGGATCGGACAAATTCACCCGCCGCACCGCCACCGTCACAATCTCGGCCCCGGACGCCGCAATCGCCGCCGCGGTCTCCTCCAGGTCCTTGTATTTCCCGGTCCCCACGATCAGCCGCGAGCGAAAACGCCGCCCCGCCACCGTCCAGGTATCATCCAATGCCTCTGCGGGCACGGCGGGGGAAATCCCGTCCATAATCAGCCTCCTCCGATGAAGTGGACGATCTCAAGCTGGTCCCCGCTGGCGAGCATGATCTCGCCATAGCGCGACCGCGGCACGATCTCCTCGTTGCGTTCAACCGCCACCTTGCGCGCATCGAGCCCGATGGCGGCCAGCAGTGCGGCGACAGTGAGGTCGCCGGAGAACCGGCGCGGTTCGCCATTGACGGTCAGGGATACGATCTCGGCCATGCCCCCACTATGGGCATCCCCCCCCGCCACGACAAGCAACCGCCACGGCGCGGCCATATGCGCGCCATGCAAGGCCCGCCACCAACGTGCAACACATTGTGGCGGCGCGGCCCCGCGTGCTAGGCGGACGAAATGGTACGTCCACACCACAGCATCGCCATCCTCAATGGCCCCAACATGAACATGCTGGGCCTGCGCCAGCCGCAACTCTACGGCAGCGCCACCCTGGATGACGTCGAGAGCCTCTGCGCCGAAACCGCCGACGAACTCGGCCTCGGCATCGATTTCCGCCAGACCAACGGCGAAGGCGAACTGATTTCCTGGGTCCAGGAATGCCGCGGCCGCGCCTCCGGCATCATCATCAACCCGGCCGGCTACACCACCACCTCGATCGCCCTGATGGATGCATTGCTCGCAACCGAGTTGCCTGTCATCGAGGTACATGTCACCAACATCCACCGGCGGGAAGAATTCCGTCACCATTCCTATGTCTCGAAGGTCGCGGTCGGCGTGATCTGCGGGCTTGGCATTCGCGGCTACGCCCTGGCAATCAGGGCGATGGCCGATATCCTGGAGGACGTCTGATGGCATCCCTGCCCTTCAATGACGAGGCGGTTCGCGCCCTCGCCACCATCCTGACCGAAACCGGCCTCACCGAGATCGAGATCGAGGGCAAGGAAGGCCGCATCCGCGTCGTCCGCGCCCCCGCCACCATCAGCGCCGCCGTCGCCCACGCGGCCCCGGTTGCCGCCGTGGCCGCCGCGCCCGCCGCCCCGGCCCCCGCTCCGGCCGAGGAAGATGACGCCCACCACCCCGGCGCCATCCCCAGCCCTATGGTCGGCATCGCCTACCTCGCGCCCGAACCAGGCGCCGCCCCCTTCATCAGCCTCGGCCAGACCGTCACCGCCGGGCAAACCCTCATGCTCATCGAGGCGATGAAAACCTTCAACCAGATCAAGGCCCCCCGCGCCGGCACCATCACCCGCATCCTGGTTGTCGCCGGCGCGCCGGTGGAATTCGGGCAGCCGCTGCTGATCCTGGAATAACGCGTTGTTCAACAAAGTCCTCATCGCCAACCGCGGCGAAATCGCGCTGCGCATCCAGCGCGCCTGCCGCGAACTCGGCATCCCCACCGTCGCCGTCCACTCCACCGCGGACGCCGAGGCCATGCATGTCCGCCTCGCCGACGAAAGCGTCTGCATCGGCCCCCCTGCCGCGCGCGACAGCTATCTCAACGTCCCCGCCATCCTCTCGGCCGCCGCCATCACCGGCGCCGACGCCATCCACCCCGGCTACGGCTTCCTGTCGGAGAACGCCGACTTCGCCCAAATGGTGGAGGAGCACGGCTTCGTCTTCATCGGCCCCACCGCCGACCATATCCGCATGATGGGCGACAAGATCGCCGCCAAAACCGCCATGGCCTCCCTCGGCGTGCCCCTCGTCTCGGGCTCCGCCGGCGCCGTCACCGACATGGACGAAGCCATCGCGGTCGCCGAACGCATCGGCTACCCGGTCCTCATCAAGGCCGCCGCCGGCGGCGGCGGGCGCGGCATGAAAGTCGCCTCCTCCCCCGAAGGCCTCGAAGAAGCCTGGCGCGTCGCCCGCACCGAAGCCCGCACCGCCTTCGGCAACGATGCCGTCTACATCGAGAAATACCTCGATCGCCCCCGCCATATCGAACTCCAGGTGATGGCCGACAACCACGGCAACGTCGTCCACTTCGGCGAGCGCGACTGCTCCCTCCAGCGCCGCCACCAGAAACTCCTCGAGGAAGCCGGCTCCCCCGCCCTCACCGCCGCCGAACGCGACGCCATCGGCGAAACCGTCACCTCCGCCCTCAAAAAACTCGGCTACCGCAACGCCGGCACCATCGAATTCCTCTACCAGGACGGCCAGTTCTCGTTCATCGAAATGAACACCCGCCTCCAGGTCGAACACCCCGTCACCGAAATGGTCTGCGGGATTGACCTCGTGCGCGAACAAATCCGCATCGCCGCCGGCCAGCCGCTCGGCTACACCCAAGCCGACGTCACCTTCACCGGCCACGCCATCGAGTGCCGCATCACCGCCGAAGACCCCGATACCTTCATGCCAACCCCCGGCCGCGTCACCGCCTTCCACGCCCCCGGCGGCCTCGGCGTGCGAGTCGACTCGGCCCTCTACGCCGGATACCTCGTCCCCCCCTACTACGACAGCATGATCGCCAAACTCATCGTCCACGCCCCCGACCGCCCCCAAGCCATCGCCCGCATGCGCCGAGCTTTGGCCGAATTCGCCGTCCTGGGCATCAAAACCACCCTCCCCCTCCACCAACGCATCGTCGAAGCCCCCGAATTCCAAGCCGGCGACTACACCATCCACTGGCTCGAACGCTTCGTCGCCCGCGCCTGAGCGGCGGGCGGAGGTAGGAAGTAAGGCGGGGGCTTTGCCCCTCGACCCGACCAGGGGCCGAGCCCCTGGACCTCACCCACTTAGGCAAGGAATGCTCTACCTGACAGGGAGGGGCCAACTGTGACC
>CAIMWH010000318.1 GCA_903845065.1 uncultured Rhodospirillales bacterium
CAGCTACAAGAAGATGGTGGCGATGGTGCCGGTGTCCAACGACATGATGCGCTATGCCGATCCGGCGGTGGACGCCATCGTGCGCGATGACCTGGTCAAGGTGATCGCGCTCCGCGAGGACCTCGCCTTCCTCCAGGGCGACGGCACGCTGGACACGCCGAAGGGCATGCTGGCCTTCGCCAACGACTGGGCCAAGGCCGCCGGCGGCGTGGTCGGCACCTTCCTGCTGGGGGCCAGTTCCACCGCGGCGTCGGGCGGCAACTTCATCACCTCGACGGCGTCCTACACCCTGGCCACGGTAGCGTCCGAACTCGGTGGCGCGGTCAACCGGCTCGATACCGCCAACGTGGCGGACAGCAAGCGCGTCTGGTTCATGCACCCGCGCTCGTGGAACTACCTCAACAACGTGCAGAACAGCCTCGGCGTCTATGTCTATCGCGACGAACTGAGCAAGGGCACGCTGCTCGGCTATCCGATCAAGAAGAGCACCCAGATCCCGGTCAACATCTACGATACCACCAGCACCAACCTGGACTGCTCCTATGTGCTGCTGACCGAGATGGACGAGGCGATGGTGCTGGACAGCATGCAGCTGGAACTCGCGGTGTCCCGCGAGGGCACCTATGTCGACGGCGGCGGCAACACGGTCTCTGCCTTCCAGGTCGACCAGACGCTGATCCGCGCGATCGCCGAGCACGACTTCCAGATGCGGCATTCCGCCTCGGTCGCGGTGATCCAGTTCGTGCGCTGGGCGCCCGCCATCAGCTGATCCGCGACGCCGGCCGCGGGTGACTGCGGCTGGTCCCCCCTCCCGCGACAAGGACCCTTGCCATGGATATCGTCTCCCAGTTCAACGTCGGCGCCCTCGCGGTGCCGACCTCCGGCGTGCGGCCGCAGAGTGCCTCCGCCGGCACCATCAATGGTGCGTCGCTCGACCGCATGGCGCACAACATGCCGCTGTCCTGCGTGCTGCATCAGAACCTCGGCGCCATCGGCGGCACGCCCACGACGACCAGTGTCATCACCAAGCTGCAAGACAGCGCCGACAATACGACCTTCGCCGACTACGCGCCGGCCAACCAGAACAGCGTGGTGCAGGCCTGCGCGGCGCTGACGGCGACCAACACCGACAACACGGCGAACATCAACCTGTCCTCGGCCCGGCGCTACATCCGCGCCGTCACGACGGTGGCGTTCACCGGTGGCACCTCACCGACCGCACTGGTTGCGGCGACGCTGGTGATTGCCGGCGAGAACCTCGACGCGGCCATCTGATGAAGCTGGTCGAACTCACCCGTGATCTGCGGCCCTGGCGCGCGGGTGACAGCGCGCTGGTGCCGGATGCGGTGGCCGACGCCATGGTGAAGGCGGGCGAGGCGCACAGCGCCCGCCCGTTCCCGCCGCCGGCCGAGGCATCTGCCGAGGTCCCGGAGCGTCCGCGCGGGTCCTATCTGACCCGCAAGCGGTCCTGATCCGGCCGCTACGGCTGCACGTCGAAAGCACCAAGTCATGTCGATCCAGATCATCTCCACGGTCCTGGTGGCCGCATCGAGCTACGACCTGACCGACCTGGCGACGGCGAAGGACGAGTTGTCGATCAAGACGGCCGAGACCAGCAATGACGCGTTCATCGGGCGGGCGATCACCCAAGCCAGCATCGCGGTGGGAAACTACTGCAACCGCGTGTTCCAACTCGAGACGGTGCAGGATGTTTGCCTCCCCGATCGTGACGCCTATCCCTCCCAGGTGCCCGGCGGCGTCAGCCCGTTGCAGGTGAGCCGCTATCCGGTGGCGGCGGGGTCCACGACGATCGCCACCTCCGCCTCCACGGCCTCAGGCGCAGTGCTGCCGTTCCCGGCAACCACGGGCGTCGCGATCGGGCAGCCAGCCGCGGGCACCAACATCCCGGTCGGCGCCGTTGTCGCGGCCGTCGGCGCCAGCAGCGTGACCCTCTCCGTGCCGATCACGGGCGTCGTGGCGGCTGGAACTGCGATCACGTTCGGCACGTTGGTGGTGGTGGCAAACGCTGCGGGCACCACCACGGTGCTGGTGCAGGATACCGACTACCGCATCGATGGCAGGCGCGGGCAGCTGATCCGGCTCAGCCCCCTGACCGGGTTCCCCATGACGTGGGAGGCGTTGCCCACCACGGTCATCTACCAGGGCGGCTTCAGCATCATCCCGGCCGATGTGGTCGA
>CAIMWH010000319.1 GCA_903845065.1 uncultured Rhodospirillales bacterium
CTGTGATTACGCTTTTACGTTATCGGGCTTGGCGTTGTGCGGGATGGCGGGCATGGTCTAGGCCCTCTTGGCCGGTGCGAGTTCCGTCCCGGCCATGTCGCGGTGTAGATGGCCATCGTCTTCGTCCTTGTTTCCCGGCCGGGGCCTATCCCCTAGCCGATGACCAGACCATGCTCAATTGCTGGCCGCACATCAAATTAAAATAGAGCAAAAACAATAGATTAATCGCTTGCTGCCGCCCGCACGCAGAGCAAATGTTCGCCCGCCAAACGCAGCGTCCGATTGTCGGGCGCATCACCACGGAGCGACCCATGTCTCTTTCCCCCGCCGCACTTATCGTCCTGAACCGCGCAGCCGATCGCGACGACAAACTTCTCGAATTCTCCCGCAAATTGCCGACCGCGGCTCGCCACAAGATGATCGATGCCCTCCTCCGCGACGGCATGATCATCGAGACCAAGGGCGACTACCGCATGGGTGCCGGTTCCACCCTCTTCGCGGACACCGCGGCCAACCTTCTCCGCACCACGCTGCGGATCACCATCGACGGCCGCCGGACGATCGGGCGGATCGACGCGGACGACGCGGCGCCAGCCGCCCAGGTTGCGCCCATAGCGGATCCTGACACGACTGTGGCACAGGAAGCCGCAGCGGTCGCCGACGCGCTTGACGCCGCCCCGGTGGCGCCCACGGCGCGCGGCACCCTCCGGGCCGCGGCGGTGGCGGTGCTGGCCGCATACGACGCCAACAACCACATCTGCGACGTCGAACCGCTCGCCGGCGCGATCGCCAACCTCCGGACGTTCCTGCACGCCGCGACGCCCCGCGCAGAGGGGACGCCGCGGGCGCCACGCGAGGGGACCAAGCAGGAGACGGTTCTGGTCCTGCTCCGCCGCGACGAGGGCGCGACCACCGAACAGATCGCCGGCGCCACGGGGTGGGCGTCCCACACGGTGCGCGCCTTCCTGGTCGGGCTGAAGAAAAAGGGCCACGGGGTGGCGTCCAGCAAGGCGCCCGAGAAGGGCGCGCCCACGGTTTACCGCATCGCTGCCTAGTTCCTCACCTCACGCAGGAAACACCGACATGACCATCCACTCCGCGACCGACCACGGGTTTCACGCCGACCCACCGTCCAGGGGAGTCGAGCGTGGCGACATCTTCCGGCTTCGCAGTGCGGAGGCGCTCTACGACGTCCGCGTGTCCCGCGAGCACCGCGACGCAGGCTATTGGGAGGTCGTCTTCCTGAACGGCCCGCGCCAGGGGGCCATCCACGTGATGCACGACCGGGACATCCTCGCGGCACTTCATACCGCCTAGCTTGGCCGGATCCCGGTAGGGCAGCGAAGGGTATCAGCACTGCTGATACCCTTCGCTCCTGGGGCGGTCACCGCCCCTCCATCACCAGAAACGGCCCGCACCGCCTCGACGAAATCCACCACCATCCACCGCCTCACGTCGCCGCCGGCCGGACGTGGCGGGGGTTCGAACCCATAGGCGAGCAACTGGCCCATCCGAAACGACGTGGTGAACCCGATCAGCAGGTCCCCTACCTTGAACAGCTTCGGGTCTCGGCGGGTGTCGATATCCAGGCCGGCCACACCAGCGGAATCGGCGCCCATGTAAACGCGGCCGCCATGGGCCAACCCGACGATGCATGTCACGTGCGATCGCTCCCCATCCCGCACTCCGCGAACGTCCGCCCGTCGCCCTCGAGCGTGGCCGCCTTCCCGGTGAACGCCTCCCATCGCTGCACGGCAACATCGCAGTAGGCCGGATCGAGCTCGATCGCGTGGCAGGCGCGCCCCTCGATCTCGGCGGCGATCAACGTGGTACCCGAACCGGAGAACGGCTCATACACCGCCTGGCCGGGGCTGGAGTTGTTGACGATCGGGCGGCGCATGCACTCGACCGGCTTCTGCGTGCCGTGCACCGTGGCCGCGTCCTCGGTGCCCTCCTTGGCGCGGGTCGGGATCTGCCACAGCGTGGTCTGCTTGCGGTCCCCGGCCCAGTGGCCCTTCCCGCGGACGGCATAGAGCGCTGGCTCGTGCTGCCAGTGATAGTCCCCGCGTCCCA
>CAIMWH010000320.1 GCA_903845065.1 uncultured Rhodospirillales bacterium
GGAAACACCTCTTCTCCCCGTCTTACCGTCTCTGTGGTTGAATCCGCTTTCTTGCTTCCTTCTCCCTACCTCTGCGTCTCTGTGGTCAATCTACCTTGCTAACCGGCCGCCCCACCATTTCCCGCACCATCCGCCGCAACGCCACCACATGCTGCGCCACGTAGCTCCCGGTGGCCAACGCCTCCTCCGCCGTTGGGTCCCCCGTCGTCACAAACGTCCGCCCGAAATCCGCCGTGCCGAACAGCATGTCCCACCACGGCAGGATCGCCCCATAGTTCAGGCTGTCATACCCCGCCGCCGTCAGCCCGTGATGCGCCCGATGAAACCGCGGCGAGACCAGCAGCCGCTCCCCCAGCCACCCGAAGGACAACCTGGCATTGGCATGGCTCATGCTCTCCAGGAACCGCAATACCAGCACCAGCAGCGGAAACTGCATCGGCGGAATCCCGATCAGCAGCGCAATCGCCGTCTGCCACACGAACCCGATGATATCGTCCAGTAAATGATTGCGATCATCCGACCAGAACGTCATCTGCCGCTGCGCGTGATGCACCGCATGCAGCGCGTACCACCAGTCGAACACATGGCTCAGCCGATGCCGCCAATAGTCGAAGAAATCCAGGATCACGATGTAGATCAGGAACGTCACCATTTGGTGCCCCAGCAGCGCCGGCACCAGGCGCTCCAGCGTCGGCGGCACCCAGCCCTGGTCGGCCATCCAGCCGTTCAGCCCCACCTGGATGCGATAGAACAGCACGAACGTCACCAGCGGCAGCAGCCCCACCCGCGATATCAGCGTGTAGAGCACATCCACGATCACCGCCTTGCTGTCCGGCCAATGCTCCACCGGCCGCCACCGCTCCAGCGGCACGCACAGCGCGAAGGTGACGATCACCTGCGCCACCCCGTACACCGCGAACAGCGCCCAGCCGAAGGAGATATCCTCCCACTGCATCAGCCCCAGCGCATACATCGCCGGCAGCAGCAGGCTCTCCTGCAACCACCCGGCCGCGCTGTCGAACGCCGCGATCATTTCGGCATGGCCTTGGCATTGAGGAAGATGCCATGCGGGGACCGCCCCACCGCGATGGTCTCGAACACCCCCGTCGCCGGGTCCAGCACCGCCACCTTGTTAACGAAGCGCAGCGTGAACCACACCTTGCCATCCGGCGCGAACTCGATGTCATCCGGCCCGCCCGGCAGCTTGTAGCTGCGCACCTGCGCCAGCGTGGTGGCATCGATCACCACCGAGGTGCTGTCGATCCGGTTGTTGACGTAGATCAGCTTGCCATCGGGCGAGGGGAACAACTGGTGCGCCCCCTTGCCGGTGCGAAACTTGCGCTCGGTCTTGCCCGTGGCCGGGTCCAGCACCCACACATCGTCGCCGCCCATGTTGGCCACCAGCAGCCGCCCCTTGTTCCACAGCACGCCGGCCGGCGCCGGCCCGGTCTCGGCGATCCAGCGCACCGCAAGCCCGCGCAGATCGATCGCCGCCAGCTTCGCCGTCCCCTGCAGGGTGACGAACACCGTCGCCCCATCGGGCGAGAACGCCATATGGCTCGGCATGGATTTCAGCGGGAATCGCTTCACCAGCTTGAAGCTGACCGGGTCGTAGACATCCACCTGCGCGCGGGCGAGGCCGTTCACCACGAAATACTTCCCATCCGGCGAAAACCCGATCTGGTAGGGGTCCGAGATCGGGATGCGCCGCTTCAACTCGAACGTCACCGGATCGAGCGCCAGCAACTCGTTGCCCACCGTATCGCCCACCAGCAATTCCTTGTGGTCGGGCGTCAGCATGTTGTGATGCGGCTCGCGCAGCACCGGAATGCGCTTGATCTCCCGCCTGGTCGCCATGTCGATCACCGACAGCGTGGCCTCGTTGGAGTTCATCACCAGCACCGCCCCGCTGGCCCAGGCAGGCGCGGCGGAGAGCAGGATCAACAGGGTAAGCAGACGGCGCATCAGGGCCTCGCGGTGGTTCAGGTGCAGCAATATCAGTGCGCTCCCCCGCGGTCTTGTAGCATTGCGCCACCTCATCCGATACTCCACCCCACAAGCAAACGGGGAGAGATGTCATGGCTGATGCGCGCATTCTGGCAAGCGGGTTGCGGTTCCCCGAAGGGCCCGTCTGGATGAAGGACGGCTCGGTCGCCCTGGTCGAAATCGAACGCCAGACCGTCACCATCGTCGAGCCCAACGGCGCCGTGCGCGTCCTCGCCGAAACCGGCGGCGGCCCCAACGGCCTGGCCGTCGGCCCCGACGGCAACTTCTACGTCTGCAACAACGGCGGCTTCACCTGGATCAAGGCTGGCGACCAGCTTCGCCCCGGCCCCCAGCCGGCCGACTACGCCGGCGGCCGCATCGAGCGGGTGGACGCCAAAACCGGCGCCGTCACCCGCCTCTATGACTCCTGCGGCGGCCACGACCTGCGAGGCCCCAACGATATCGTATTCGATACCCATGGCGGCTTCTACTTCACCGATCTCGGCAAAAGCCGCGCGCGCGACATGGACCACGGCGGCGTCTACTATGCCAAGGCCGACGGCTCCTCCATCGTCGAACTCGCCCACCCCCTCATCACCCCCAACGGCATCGGCCTCTCGCCCGACGGCAAAACCGTCTACGTCGCCGAAACCCGCACCGCCCGCGTCTGGGCGTTCGACCTCGAATCACCCGGGGTTGCCAAAAAACACCCCGCCCCCGCCCCCCACGGCGGCCGCTTCATCGCCGGCCTCGGCGGCTACCAGATGTTCGACAGCCTGAAAATTGACGCCGCCGGCAACATCTGCGTCGCCACCCTGGTCACCGGCGCCATCACCGTCATCTCCCCCGACGGCCGCGTCCTGCGCCAGCACCGCACCGGGGACCCGATGACCACCAACATCGCCTTCGGCGGCGCCGACCAGAAAACCGCCTACCTCACCCTCTCCGGCCCCGGCCAGCTCATCGCCATGGACTGGGTCGACCGCGACTGGTCCACCCCCGGCCTGGCCCTCAACCACGTGATCTGAACCTGGCCCCTCTCCCGTTAGCGCGGGAGGGGGCGTCACCCGGCCGAAAGCGGCAACTCGATCCCCAGCGTCGACAGCAGCAACAGCACGTTCAGCCCCAGCACCAGCACCGTCGCCGCAACCGCCATCACCTTCAGCATGCGCCCGTTGACGAACGCGCCCATCACCTTGGGATCATTGGTCAGGATCAACAGCGCGATCATCGGCACCGGCAGCGTAATGCTCAGCACCATCTGGCTCGCCACCAGGCTGTCCGTCGCATCCATCCCCAGCCCAACCACCACGAATGCCGGCGCCATCGTCACAAGACGGCGCAACCACAGCGGCGTCTTGATGTGCAGGAAATCCTGCATGATGGTCTGCCCCGCCATGGTCGCCACCACCGAGCTTGAAAACCCCGATGCCAGCAGCGACGCCATGAACACGAACCCGGCCGCGGCCCCCAGCAGCGGGGCCAGGGTGCGGTAGGCGGTCTCGAGTTCCGCCACGTCGGCATGGCCCGGATGGAACGTGGTGGCCGCCATCGCCACCATCGCCATGTTCACCAGCCCCGCCAGCCCCAGCGCGCACAGCACCTCGATATTGGAAAACCGCAGCACCCGGCGCCGTTCGCCGTCGGTATGGGTCGCCACCCGATCCTGCATCAGGGCCGAATGGAGGTAGATCGCATGCGGCATCACCGTGGCGCCGATGATCGCCACGGCCAGCGACAACGCCCCCGCATCGGCCAGATGCGGCGTCACCGCGCCATGCAACGCATCCCGCCACGCGGGCGGCGCGATGACCATTTCAATGGCATAGCACGCCCCGATGACGGCCACGAAGCTGGCCACCACCACCTCCAGCGGCCGGAAACCGCGGCTGCCCAGCAGCAACACGCCGTAGGTGATCACGGCGGTGATCACCAGCCCCGTCATCAAATGAATGCCCAGCAGCAGCGTCAGCCCGATGGCGCCGCCAAGGAACTCCGCGAGATCCGTCGCCATCGCCGCCAACTCGCTGGCGGCCCACATCGCGATGCGCGTCCGCCGCGGAAACCGCGCCCGGCTATGCGCCGCCAGGCTCATCCCGGTGACAATCCCGAGTTTCGCCGACAGCGACTGGAACAGCATCGCGACCACATTGGCCAGCACCACCACCCACAGCAGGGAGTAGCCATAGCGCGCCCCGGCCTGGATGTTGGTGGCGAAATTGCCCGGGTCCATATAGGCGATCGAGGCGATCACCGCCGGCCCGGCAAACGGCAGCAGCGCCCGCAGCCCGCGGCGACGCCCTTCCAGCACATCCCGCCCGGCAGCAGCCGTGCGGTCCGACATCGTGCGCGGTGCGGTGGTGCTCATCGGAATAGTTGCGATATCCCTCGGTTGTGGCGGTACTGGCTCCAAAGTGTAGCCTCTGCTACAAATCCATGCCGAGGATGTGGTTTGGCGAAGACGCTTGTCAACCCACGCCGCGTTTGCTCTTGCTGTCGCAGATCGAGGGAGACCCATGTTGGCGCCACGCAAGGCCCTGCCTATCGAAACCGCGGCACCCGCCGCCATGCCGACGGAGCCCACCCAGGCCCGCCGCTTCGGCAAGGCGCGCACCGCCCAGGCCTCGGCCCTGCTGGAGGATTACGCCGAACTCATCGCCGACCTGCTGGCCAGCGGCGGTGAAGCGCGCCCCACCGATATCGCCCGCCGCCTCGGCGTCTCCCACGCCACCGCCATCAAAACCATCGCCCGCCTCAAGCGCGAGGGCCTCGCCACCGCCCGCCCCTACCGCGGCGTCTTCCTCACCGAAGCCGGCGAAGCACTCGCCCACCGCATGAAAGCCCGCCACCGCATCGTGGTGGACCTCCTGCTCCGCGTCGGCGTGCCGGCCGAAGCCGCCGAACAGGATGCGGAGGGGCTCGAACATCATGTGTCGGATGTTACGCTGGCGGCTTTCGCGGCTTTTCTCAAGTCATAGGGAGAATACAAGGCAAGCGCTTCTTTTTGGAAAAAGAAGCAAAAACTTTTGTCCGATGGCTTCGCCGTCTCCCGGGAGAGCGGCGAAGCCAACGGACAAAAGTTTTTTGGTTCTTTTTTTTAAAAAAGAACCGCTACACAATCCCCTTGTCACGCAACTTATTGAACTCCCGCGCGCTCACCCCCAGCAGATCGCGCAGAATTTCCTCGGTATGCTCGCCCAGCTGCGGCGGCGCCACCCGATAATCCGCCGGCGTCTCGGACAGCCGCACCGGATTGGCGATCACCTTCACCGGCACGCCCGAGGCATGCATCATCTCCACCACCATCCCGCGCGCCTGCACCTGCGGATCGGCGAACACTTCCTTGAGGGTATTGATCGGCCCGCAGCCGATTTTCAGCGCCTCCAGCATATCCACCCACTCCGCGGTCGGCTTCGAACGCATCGTCGGCGTCAGCGTATCCGTCACCAACTGCCGGTTCTCCACCCGCGCCGGATTGGTGGCAAACCGCGCGTCCGCCAGCAGATGCGTCAGCTCGAACGCATCGCAGAACCGCTTGAACGTCGCGTCATTGCCGATCGACAGCACCATGTAGCCGTCCTTGGTGGGAAACACCTGGTACGGCACGATATTGGGATGCTGGTTGCCCAGCCTGGCCGGATTCTCCCCGGTGGCGAGGAAATTCATCCCCTGGTTGGCCAGCCACGCTACATGAGTATCGAGCATGCCGATATCCACCTGCTGGCCCTGCCCGGTCCGCTCGCGATGGCGCAGCGCCGCCAGGATGCCGATGCAGCCGTAGAGCCCGGCGAACAAATCCGCCACCGGCACCCCCACCTTCTGCGGCTCCCCGCCCGGCTCGCCGGTCAGGCTCATCACGCCCCCCATCCCCTGGATCAGCGCGTCATACCCCGGCCGCGGCGCATACGGCCCGGTCTGCCCGAACCCGGTGATGGAACAGTAGATGATGGAGGGGAACGCCGCATGCACCTGCTCATAGCCCATGCCATACTTGGCCAGCGCGCCAACCTTGAAGTTCTCCACCAGAATGTCGGTGTCTTCCAGCAGCTTCTTGATCAGCTTCTGCCCCTCGGGCGTCGCGATATCCAGCGTCACCGAGCGCTTGTTGCGGTTCACGCCGACGAAGTAGGCGCTCTCCGACGTCCCCGGCATCGCCGGCGGCGCAAAACCGCGCGTGTCATCCCCAGCCCCCGGCCGCTCGATCTTGATCACCTCCGCCCCAAGATCGCCCAGCATCTGCGTACACGTCGGACCGGCCAACACGCGCGTAAGATCGAGAACACGAAGCCCCTTGAGCGGGCCAGTGGCATCCTTGGTGGGCATGATGATGTGTCCAATCCGAGCGATATGACGCAGATTGCAGAGTTATAGGTGGCACAGCGCCCGCTGGCAAAGAGCGATACGCACCGATCCCCGAATTGATTGACCGATCATCCTTTCCGATCATGCAGCAATGCCGCCGGATCAACCACCGAGGTCAAGAGACGGAGACGGCAAGAATTGGGAATGCGGTAACTTTTCGTTCCCGCCTACCCCCTAACTCTGTCCCGGAACTACCGAATTGCTTCGTCCCCCCAGCCTTGCACCATGGCAACGGTCACCCCGCCACAATCCCCGCCGCCACCAGCCCCGCAATCTCGTCGTCCGAAAACCCCGCCTCCAGCAACACCTCCCGGCTATGCTGCCCCACCCCCGGCGCCGGACGCGGCGCCGCCTTGGTGACACCGCCGATGTGCAGCGGGCTGTCCACCGTCGCCAGCCCCCCCTCCGTCATCACCGGCAACATCCCCGCCGCCAGCGCCTGGTCATCCCGCGCCACCTCATCCACCGTGCCGACCAGTCCGAACGTCAGCCCCGCCGCATCCAGCCGCGCCCGCCAGTCCGCCAGCGGATGCGCCGCGAACGCATCATCGAGGATCGCCATCAGCGCCGCCGCATTGGCCCGCCGGGTGGCGTTGCCGGCAAACCGCGGATCATCCGCCAGGCCGGGCTGCCCGATCGCCGCCGTCAGCGCCGGCCACTGCCGCTCCTCCGACAGCATCACCAGCAGGAACCACCGCCCATCCGCGCAGCAATACATGTTGGCCAACGCATTCGGCGCCTGCGCCCGCACCGGCCGCGGCGGAATCTCCGCCCCGCACAGCCGCGCCTGTACCATGTAGGCATTCGCCCACAACCCGTTCGCCAACAACGAGGAAGCCACGAACCCGCCCCGCCCCGACCGCTCCCGCGTATAAAGCGCCGTCACGATCGCCCCATACAGCGCCACCGCCGTCGGATGATCCCCCATCCCCGGCGTCGACCGCGCCGGCGCCGAAAGCGCATCCGCCCGCACCACATCCATCAGCCCCGACCGCGCCCAATAGGCCGTCGCATCGAACCCGGTCTTCTCCGCCTCCGGCCCGCTCTCCCCATAGGCACTCAACGCCGCATAGATCAGCCGCGGATTGCGCCCCTCCAGGTCCTCGAACCCCAGCCCCAGCCGCCGCCGCACCGGCTGCGGATAGTTGGTGATGAACACATCCGCCTCGCCCACCAGCCGATACAGCACCTCCCGCCCGGCCGCGCTCTTGAGGTCAAGCGCCAGACTCCGCCGGCTCCGCCCATCCATCAGCCAGCCGTGATTATGCGGGCTCACCGGCTGGCCGGGCATCGCCGAAAACGCCCGATACGGATCGCCCGCCCCCGGCGGCTCGATCTTGATCACATCGGCGCCGAAATCCGCCAGCACCGTCGCCGCCGCCGGCCCGGCAATGAAACTGGCGCAGTCGATCACCTTCAGCCCGGCAAACGGAAGCGACATCTAACCGCCCCACCCGGCCAGCACATCCGCCGCCGTCGCCGCCACCGGCCGCGCCGGGATCACCCCCGGCGTGCCCCCGAAGCGCGGCGCCGGGGCCGACTGCATGATGCCGTCCTGCTCCACCAGGCTGCCCCGCGCCTTCAAATGCGTATTCTCCGGCGCCTCCTCCAGCGTCAGCACCGGCGCCGCGCAGGCATCGGAATAATCCAGCAGCGCGCACCACTCATCGCGCGTCCGCCCGCGGAAAATCGCCGCCAGCTTCTCCTTCTGCGCCGGCCACAATTTCGGATCGCGCTGCTCGTCGAATGCCGGATCATCCAGCCCCGCCCGCTTGCGCAACGTGGCATAGAACTGCGGCTCCAACGCCCCCACCGCGAGGAACTTCCCATCCGCGCACTCATACGTGCCGTAATACGGCGCCCCGCCATCGAGCAGATTGGCCTCGCGCGCGGTGCTCCACGTCCCCGCCGCCATCATCCCATGGAACATCGACATCAGGTTCACCACGCAATCCGAAATCGCGCAGTCCACCACCTGCCCTTGCCCACTCCGCCGCGCCTCCAGCACCCCAGCCAGAATCCCCATCACCAGATAGAGCGACCCGCCGCCGAAATCCCCCACCAGGTTCAACGGCGGCACCGGCTTCGCCGCCGGCCCGATCGCCGCCAACGCCCCGGTAATCGCAATATAATCAATATCATGTCCCGCATAGGCCGACAGCGGGCCCGACTGCCCCCACCCCGTCATCCGCCCATACACCAGCTTCGGATTTCGCGCGCACACCACCTCCGGCCCCAGCCCCAGCCGCTCCATCACGCCGGGCCGAAACCCCTCGATCAGCACCTCCGCCTGGTCGCACAGCGCCAGCGCCTGGTCCGCCTGCGTCTTCAAATCGAGCGCAATAATCCGCCGCCCCCGCAGCGTCACGTCCGCCTTGCGCGCCCGCGCCTCCGGCCGATCGATCCGCACCACGTCCGCCCCCATGTCCGCCAACAACATGGCGGCAAACGGCCCCGGCCCGATCCCGGCAAATTCCACCACGCGCAGCCCCTTGAGCGGTCCTTGGCGCATTGTCGTCCTCCATATTTTCTGCGGCTATGTTACAGGTCATCGGCGGTGTTGTTGAGCCATGCGCAGGGAAGGCGTTCTTTTTTGAAAAAAAGAACCAAAAAACTTTTCCACAATGGCGTCGCCCCTCCCCGTGGAGAGTGGCGAAGCCATCGGATAAAAAGTTTTTGCTTCTTTTTCCAAAAAGAAGCCCTTGCTTCCTACGACCCGAAGGAGCCCCCCCGATGTCCGCCCTCCCCCTCGAAGAAGGCCTCTTCGGCCGCCTCCGCCGCGACACCGGCCCGGATTGGACCCGCTACGTCCGCCACGGCTTCGTCCAGCAGCTCGGCGCCGCCACCCTGGCCAAACCCGCCTTCCAGCACTTCCTCAAGCAGGACTACCTTTTCCTCATCCACTTCGCCCGCGCTTACGCCCTCGCCGCGGTGAAAAGCGAAACCCTCGCCGAAATCCGCGAGGCCGCCGCCGCCGTCACCACCATCGTCGATGTTGAAATGCCGCTCCACGTCGCCTATTGCGCCGACTGGGGCCTCACCGAGGCGCAGATGGCCGCCGAACCCGAGGCCATGGAAACCGTCGCCTACACCCGCTTCGTGCTCGATCGCGGCCTCACCGGCGATCGCCTCGATCTCGAAACCGCCCTCGCCCCCTGCGTCGTGGGCTACGCCGAGGCGGTGGCGATCCAGCTGGACGATCCCGCCACCGTTCGCGCCGGCAACCCCTACAACGCCTGGATGGGGGCCTACGGCGGCGAGGACTACCGCGCCGCCGTCACCGCCGCCATCGCCCGCCTCAACCGCCTCGGTGACCAGCGCGGCGCCGAGGCCCGCTACCGCTCGCTCCTCGCCACCTTCAGCGCCGCCACCCGCCTCGAAGCCGCCTTCTGGGATATGGGCCTCGCCGCCGCCCTATGACGGGCGGCGAATGGCCCCCGCGGTCATCCCGCCATCGATCACCATCTCCGACCCCGTCATGTGGTGCGAGGCGTCGGAGGCCAGGAACAGCACCCCGTTGGCAATCTCCTCCGGCGCCGACGGCTTGCCGATCGGCACCATGGTCCCCAGCACCTGCGGATCGAGCGGCGCATTCAGCCCGCCCCCCAGCGGCGAGGCCGCCTTCTCCCAGATCGGCGTGATGATGATCCCCGGATGCACCGAATTCACCCGGATGCCATCCGCCGCCAACTCCAACGCCATCGACTTCGAAAGCAGCCGCACCGCCCCCTTGCTGGCGCTATACCCGGCCAAATTCGCCGAGCCCCTGAGCCCCGCCACCGAGGACATCATCACGATCGAGCCGCCGTCGCCCTGCTTGCGCATCTGCAACGCCGCATACTTGGCCGACATGAACACCCCGTCGATATTCACCGCGTTCTGCCGCCGGAACTCCGCCAGCGACATCGTGAGCGACGGCCCGAACACCGCGATCCCCGCGTTGCACACCATCGTATCCAGCCGCCCGAACCGCGCCACCGCCGTCTCGATCGCCCCCGGCCAGGCCGCTTCGTCCGTCACATCCTGCTGAAAAAACAACGCCTCGCCGCCCGCCGCCACAATCCCGGCCGCCGTCGCCTCGCCCCGCGCCACATCCAGATCGGTGATGACGATTTTCGCCCCCTCCCGCGCCATCACCCGCGCGCACGCCGCGCCGATGCCCGATGCGCCGCCGGTGATGTAGGCAACCTTGCCCTGAACCTGTCCCATGATGCGTCCGTCTTCCGTCCCTGTGCCGCGATTTGGCGGCTTCGTTGATGATGCCCGCACTGTAGCCGAAACCACGCTCCAGGCCAGACGCCGGGACGACCACCGAATTCGTCAACTTTCTTTTAGGAGTTAGGCCCTATCCAGGCCTTCCCCACCGGGGTTGCGCCCACAAAAACTGCTGCGCGCACCGAACCATCGATAGGCGTTTTTTGGAGCGGTCTCGTGTCAGTCATCATCAACCTGGGTACCGGCGCACACATCGCCACCCTGAGCGCCGTCGATACACTTCTGAGCGGCGTGGCCGCCGATACCGTCGTGCTCAACGGCGGCATCACCAACGCCAGCATCGACCTCGGTGGCGGCGGTGACACGCTCACTTTGGGCAACTTCACCAACACCGCCACCGTCTCCAACACCCAAACCATCACCGGCGCCGCCAGTGCCGACACCATCACCCTCGGCACCGCGCTGACCACGTCCATGACCATCGACCTCGGCGCCGGCGCCGACAAACTCACCCTGGCGAACCTCGCCAACACCGGCAGCGTGGCCAACACCGAATCCCTCACCGGCGGCACCGCAGCCGACACCATCACCCTCACCACCGCCGCCTCCAACGCCAGCCTCGACCTCGGCACCGGGTCCGACACCCTCACCTTCGCCAACGGCACCAACACCGCCACCCTCGCCAACATCGAAACCACCACCGGCGGCACCGGCGCCGACACCATCACCCTCGCCGCCACCACCTCCAACGCCAGCATCGACCTCGGCACCGGCAATGACAGCCTCACCCTCGGCAACTTCGCCAACGTCCTCAGCCTGTCCAACGTCGAAACCATCACCGGCGCCGCCAGCGCCGACACCATCACCCTCGCCACCGCGCTGACCACCAGCATGGCCATCGACCTCGCCGCCGGCGCCGACAAACTCACTTTGGCCAACCTCGCCAACACCGGCACCCTGAAAAACATCGAGACCATCCTCGGCGGCACCGCC
>CAIMWH010000321.1 GCA_903845065.1 uncultured Rhodospirillales bacterium
CGCATCGAGGCCGGCCGCGAGATGATGATCGGCGGCATCTGCGAAAGCCCGCTGACGCTGCGCGCCGTGGTGTCGTGGCACGACGCCCTCCCCGCCGATGCCGGTCGAGGCCGGCTCGATCACGCATTGCACCGCGACGGCGGCGATCGCCGCGTCCAGCGCGTTTCCGCCCGCGCGCAGCACATCCAGTGCCGCCAGCGTCGAGCCCGGCATGGAGGTTGCCGCCATGCCACGCGTGGCGAGAACCGGACTGCGGCCGGGAAAGTGGAAATCGCGCATCGAACGCCCCCAAAACTATGACGGCCGCATTGCTCGCATCGCGGGAACCCATTGGCAACCCGCGCCCGGCAGGCAATAACAGCGCCTGCAACAACCCGGACATGATCGTGGCGACCATCGAGGACTTCGACCGGCTCGACATTCGCGTCGGTACCATCGTTGACGTGCAACCGTTCCCGGAGGCGCGCAAGCCGGCGTACAAGCTGTGGATCGATTTCGGCGGCACCATCGGGGTGAAATGCTCCTCCGCCCAGATCACCACGCACTACAAGATGGACCAGCTCCTTGGGCGCCAGGTGATGGCGGTGGTGAATTTCCCGCCGCGCAAGATCGGGCCGTTCATGAGCGAGGTGCTGACGCTTGGGGTGCCGGACGACGAGGGGGCGGTGGTGCTGCTCAAGCCCGACCTCAAGGTGCCCGACGGGGGGCGGCTGTTTTGACGGCGCCGCGCTATTACGCGGTCACCTGGGACCAACTCCACCGTGACGCCCGTGCGCTGGCGTGGCGCCTGATCGACGCCGGGCCCTACAAGGGCGTGGTCGCCATCACCCGTGGCGGGCTTATTCCGGCGGCCATCATCGCGCGCGAGCTCGAGGTGCGCCTGGTCGAGACGGTTTCCGTCGTCACCTACGGGCGTGACGAAAAGGAATGGACGGAAATCGGCGAGCCCAGCGTGATCAAGCACCCTATCGCCGCCGGCGATGGCGAGGGGTTCCTCATCATCGATGACCTGGTGGATACCGGGACCACGGCGAAAATTGTGCGCGCCCTGCTGCCCAAGGCGCATTTCGCCACTGTGTACGCCAAGCCGGCCGGCAAGCCGCTGGTGGATACGTTCATCACCGAAGTGAGCCAGGACACCTGGATCATGTTCCCGTGGGACACCGAGCCGCAGTTCTCGGTGCCGCTGGCCAAGCGCGACCGCGCCAGCGAACCGAACTGAGGGCGTCGCGCGCCTTGCCGGGGGTTACCCGGCGAAGGCGGCGCGGGCTTCCGGCAGATCCCAGATGCGCTGGATGGCGGCGGCCCCGGCCCGGCTGATGGCGGCCTCGTCGCCCCGGGCATAGCGGCCGTTGGCGACGAGGATGGCGCCGTCGACCATCACGATATCGATGTTGGCGCGGTTGGCGAGCGCGATGAGGCCGCGGCGCGGGTCGTAGAGCGGTTGCAGCATGGGGTCGGACAGGTTGACCACGGTGAGATCCGCGGTGGCGCCGGGGGCGATGGTGCCGAGGTCCGGGCGGGCGATGGCGGCGGCGGCGTTGCGGGTGACGGCGTCGATGAGATCGGGCGCGGGGGCGGCGTCGGCGCGGCCGGTGGTGATTTTGGAGATCATCGAGGCGGCGTTCATTTCGCCGAGCAGATCGAGGTTGTAGCCATCGGTGCCGATCGCGGTGCGCACGCCGTGGTCGGCGAAGCGAGCGAAGGCGGCGGGGTTGCCGGAGCGGGCGAAGACGCGGGGGCAGTTGAGCACGGTGGCGCCGCGGGCGGCCATGAGGCGGAGGTCGGCGTCGGTGCTGGCGATGCAGTGGGCGGCGAGGAGGTCGGGCGCCATCAGGCCGAGCCAGTCGAGGTATTCGGCCGGGGTGCGCCCGGCATAGCGGGCGGCGATGGTGGCGACTTCCTCGGGGCCCTGGGCGACATGGGTGGTGATGGGCACGCCGAGATCACGCGCGATGGCGGCGCATTCGCGCAGCAGGTCGGGGCCGCAGGTGTCGGTGGCGTGCGGGCTCATGGCGAGCTGGATGCGGCCGGCCGAATGGCCGTGCCATTTGGCGTGGAGGGATTTCCAGATCGCGAGGTCGGCGGCGCCGTCATCGCCGGCGTAGCGGACGATGCCGTCGGCGCCGGCCTGGGCGTTGGAGGTGGAGAAGACGTAGGGGGCGCCATGGAAGCGGATGCCCATTTCGGCGGCGGCATCGAACATCTCGGGAATGCCGGCGCGGAAGGGTTCCATCACCGTTGTGGCGCCGCCCTTGAGGAGTTGCAGGACGCCGAGGCGGGCGATGGCCATGCGTTCGGCGGGCGAGAGGATTTCGATGCCGCGGCGGCTGAGGGGGAGGAGCACGGTGTAGACGATGCTCTTGTTGGCCTTGCGGCCGTTGCCGTCCTCGGTGTGGGTGCGGGCGAGCTGCTCGCTGAAGGCGTGGTTGTGCAGGTTCATCAGGCCGGGGAGGATGAAGCGGCCGGGCTGGTCGTGGATTTCGTCGGCTTGCGGGCGGGAGGGGGTGACGGCGGCGATCCGGGTGCCCTCGATGAGCACCCAGTGGTCGCGCAGGACGGATTGGACGCCTTCGGCGTGGCTGAGGACGTAGCTGCCGAAGATGGCCTTGGTGCTCATGCGGACTTCTCGTGGCGCAGGTAGTTGGCGGCGATTTGTTCGCCGGTCGCGATCCAGACGTCGGGGCAGGATTTCACGTAGGTGAGGAATTCCCGCAGTAGGCGCAGACGCATCGGGCGGCCGCTGCACTGGGGGTGGAGCACGGTGGTAACCATGGCGCCCCAGTCGCGGATTTCGTCGAGTTCGTCTTTCCAGATGGAGAGGACGTGTTCCTTGGGGAAGATCGGACGCGGGCTGAAGCGGGCCGACAGGCCGTGCATCCAGTCGTCATAGCTGGCGGTGACCGGGAGTTCGATGGTGCCGGGCCGGCCGTCGGCGAGGCGGTGGCGGTAGGGGCGGACGTCATCGCGGAAGGAGGAGGTGTAGACGATGCCGTGGCGGACCAGGCTTTGGCGCAGTTCCTCGGTGAATTCGCCGTAGGGGGCGCGGTAGCCGGTGGGGACGACGCCGAGGCGGCGCTTGAGGACCTCGAAACCCATTTCGACTTCCTGCTCGATCAGCGGATCGCCGGGGTCGGGCAGGAGGTGGTGGTAGCCGTGGTGGCCGATTTCGTGGCCCGCCTTGAGGATCGATTCGGCCATCGCGGGATGGGCGTCGACGGACCAGCCGGTGGTGAAGAAGGTGGCCTTGAGGTCGAGCTGGTCGAGGAGTTCGAGCAGCTTGGGCACGCCGACGCGGGCCTCGTAGCCGCCGTAGCTCATGGTGATGAGCCGCTGGGCGTGGAGCGCGTCCTTGCTGGTCCAGGCGGTTTCGGCGTCGACATCGAAGGAGAGGAACATGGCGGACGTGTAGGGGGCCGGCCAGGGGTAGATGGGGGCCGGGTCCGCCAGGTTGGCGGGCTGCATGGGGATGAGGGCGATGTCGCTATTGTCCAGCATTGATGGTGGCCTTCTCCAAAGCGTTGGGCGTGAGTTTCCACTTGGCGAGCAGCTTGGCGTAGCTGCCGTCGGCGATGAGGCCGTCCAGCGCGGCGGCGACGGCCTGTTGCAGGCCGGTTTCCTTCACCGGCAGGGCGAGGCCGTTGAGGCTGCCGCCGAAGGGGGCGCCGACGGTCTGGAAGGCGCCGGGCTCCTGGTCCATCACGTAGGGGAGGGTTTCGTTGCCCTGCACGGCGGCGTCGATGCGGCCTTGTTTCAGTTGGCTGCGGGCGTCGGCCGAGCCATCGGTGCCGACGAACTCGATTTGTTTGGCGGCGGGGCAGTTGGCTTCGGACCAGGCGGCGATGTTTTTAGGGAACAGGGTGCGGCGGCTGGCGCCGACCTTGCGGCCGCACAGGGCGGTGGCGTCCTTGAATTCGGCGGCGCGGGATTGCTGGATGAGGAATTGCGGCGCGGTGCGGAGATAGTCGACGAAAGAGGCGGCATCGTGCCGGGTGGCGACGTCGCTCATGCCGGAGAGGATGGCGTCGACGCGGCCGGTTTGCAGGGCGGCGAGCATCTGGTCGAAGGAGGTTTCCTGCCAGACCGGCTTGAGGCCGAGCCTGGCCGCGATGGCGTTGCCGAGTTCGACATCGAAGCCGGTGAGGCCGCCGGTGGCGGGGTCCCGGAATTCGAGCGGGGGGTAGTTGGGCACGTTGGCGAAGGTGATGCTGCCCTTCTGGACCATCGCGGCGGGAAGTTCGGCGTGGGCGGCGATGGGCAGGCAGAGCAGCATCGTGGCGAGCAGGCGCTTCATCATCGGCTCCTTCGGGGTGGGGGTCAGCGCCGGATCACGGCGGAGAGGAAGGCCTGGGTGCGGGGTTCGCGGGGGGTTTCGAGCACCTCGGTGGGGGTGCCGGCTTCGACGATGGCGCCGGCGTCCATGTAGACGACACGATCGGCGACTTCGCGGGCGAAGCCGAGTTCGTGGGTGACGACCATCATGGTCATGCCGGTGGATGCGAGTTCGCGCATCACGGCGAGGACTTCGCCGACCAGTTCGGGATCGAGCGCGGAGGTGGGTTCGTCGAACAGCATCAGCTTGGGGCGCATGGCGAGCGCGCGGGCGATGGCGACGCGCTGCTGCTGGCCGCCGGAGAGTTCGGAGGGGTAGCTGGCGGCCTTGTCGGCGAGGCCGACGCGGCGCAGCAGGTCCATGGCTTCCTCGGTGACCTCGGCGGGGCGGCGGCGCTGGACCTGGACGGGGCCCTCGGTGATGTTTTGCAGCGCCGTCATGTGGGCGAAGAGGTTGAAGCGCTGGAAGACCATGCCGGTTTTCAGGCGTTGTTTGGCGATCTGGGCTTCGGAGAGGCGATGGAGCCGGCCGTTGTCGGCGCGCAGGCCGAGGAGTTCGCCATCGAGCCAGATCCCGCCGCTATCGATTTCGGCGAGTTGGTTGACGCAGCGCAGGAGGGTGGTCTTGCCGGAGCCGGAGGCGCCTATGAGGCAGAGGACCTGGCCGGCGGTGACGTCGAGCGAGACGCCCTTGAGGGCCTCGAAGCTGCCGAAGCGCTTGCGGACGTCGCGGATGGCGACGAGGGGGGTCATGGTTTGGGCCCTGGACTAAGGGAGGAAGGGCTTCTTTTTGAAAAAAGAAGCAAAAACTTTTTATCCGATGGCTTCGCCGTTCCCCCGGGAGAGGGGCGAAGCCATTGGATGGACGTTTTTTGGTTCTTTTTTTCAAAAAAGAACGACTTGCTGTTGGCTGCCCTCACTTCCCAATCCTCGTCGTCCCACGCGCAAACCGCCGTTCGAGCAGCATTTGCAGCGGCGTCAGGATGGAAACCACAAGTAGGTACCAAAGCCCGGCCACGATGAGGAGTTCGATGACGCGGGAGTTGGCGTAGTAGATGTTCTCGGCGTTGTGCAGGACCTCGGGGTACTGGATGACCGAGGCGAGCGAGGTGGCTTTCACCATGCCGATGAACTCGTTGCCCAGCGGGGGAAGCACCACGCGCATGGCCTGGGGCAGGATGATGCGGCGCAGGGCGAGGAGGCGGCCCATGCCGATGGTCTGGGCGGCTTCGTACTGGCCGGTATCGACGGAGAGGATGCCGGCGCGCATCACCTCGGAGGTGTAGGCGCCCTGGTTGATGCCGAGGCCGAGGAGGGCGGAGAGGAAGGGGGTCATGATGTCCACGGCGCGGCCGGACCACAGGCCGGGGATGCCGAGGATGGGGAAGACGAGGGCGAGGTTGAACCAGAGCAGGAGTTGCAGGATCAGCGGCGTGCCGCGGAACAGCCACGTGTAGCCGGCGGCCACCGATTTCAGCACCGGGTTGGGCGACAGGCGCATCACCGCGATGGCAACGCCGAGGACGATGCCGAGGGCCATGGCGAGGACGGCCATGATGACGGTGTTGCGGATGCCGTCGAGGATGACCGGCACAGTGAGGAAGCGGGCGACGTAGGGCCATTCGATCTGACCGGCGGCGAAGGCGCGGCCGAGGAGGGCGAGGGCGGCCACGATGGCCGCCGCCGCGAGCCAGCGGCCCCAGTGCATCCGCCTGGCCGCCGGGAGGTTCGCGAGATCGGGGAAGCCCGGGGCCAGGGTGGGGTGGGTGCTCACAGCGGGGAGGCGTTGACCAGCGGTTCGCTGACCGCGTTGGCGCCGAGGCCGTACTTGGTGATGATGGCGAGGTAGCTGCCGTCGGCGATCATGGCGGCAAGGGCGGCTTTCACCGCGTCGAGCAGGCCGGCGTCGGTTTTGCGGAAGGCGATACCCTGGTAGCCGAGGGTGAAGGGGGCGCCGACGATGCGGTATTTGCCGGCTTCGTTGGCCATGGCGTAGGGCAGGGTTTCGCTGCCCTGGACGGCGGCGTCGATGCGGCCCTGCTTCATCTGGTTGCGCACGTCGATGCTGTTTTCGCCGGGGACGTATTGGGCGGCGGGCTTGCCGGCGGCTTCGCAGACCTTCTTGCTCCAGGCTTCGATGTCGGCCGGGAAGGAGGTGCTGCGGGTGGTGCCGATCTTCTTGCCGCAGAGGTCGGTGGGCTCCTTCATGGCGGTGTCGGCCATGACGAAGAACTGGGCGCCGGTTTTCAGGTAGTCGATGAAATCCATGGTCTCGCGGCGGGAGGCGCGGTCGGACAGGCCGCTGATGATGAAGTCGGTGCGGCCGGTGGCAAGGGAGGGGATGAGTTCGGCGAAGGCGACGTCCGTATAGGTGACCTTGACGCCGAGTTTGGCGGCGAGGGCGTCGGCGATCTCGATGTCCAGGCCCATGAGTTGGTTGGTGGCGGGGTCGTGATACTCCATCGGGGCGTAGGTGGCGTTGACGGAGAGGTGGAGGAGGCCCGCCTGCTTGATGGCGTCGGGCAGGGTGGCGGCCTGGGCGCCCGCGGTGATGAGAGTGGCGAGGGTGGCGGCGGCGATGCGGGCGGCGGTCATGGTGGCTCCTGGCGCGTTGCGGGTCATACGGCGGCGGGGGGGATGGCGCCGGCGGTTTCGGTGATCAGGCGGTAGTGTTCGGGGCGGCGGTGAGCGGCGAAGTTGAACATCTTCTCCTTGCCCTGGCGACAGGCTTCGAGGTCGCAATCAGCGATTATGACCTCGTCGGCGAGGGTTTTTGTCTCGGCGACGATGACGCCGTTGGGATCGACGATGCAGGAGCCGCCGATGAGGCCGCTGCCGTCCTCGTCACCGGCCTTGGCGACGGCGATGGCCCAGGTGGCGTTCATGTAGGCGTTGGCCTGGACGACGAGCTTGGCGTGGAAGGTGCGCAGGCCGGCATCCTCGGTGGTGCCGCCGTTGGGGTCGTAGGCGGCGGAGTTGTAGCCGACGCAGACCAGTTCGACGCCGCCGAGGCCGAGCATGCGCCAGGATTCCGGCCAGCGGCGGTCATTGCAGATCATCATGCCGAGGATGCCGGATTGCCAGGCGGGGTTGGCGCGGAAGGTGGGGAAGCCGGTGTCGCCGTAGTGGAAGTAGCGTTTCTCGAGCTGCTGGAAGGGGGTGCCGGGGCGGGGTTCGACGGAGCCGGGGAGATGGACCTTGCGGTAGCGGCCGAGGATGGCGCCGTCGGGCTGGACCAGGATGGCGGTGTTGAAGCGTTCGCCCGCGGGGGTGCGCTCGGCATAGCCGACGCTGAAGCCGACGTTGAGGGCGCAGGCGCGGTCGAACAGCGGCTGGACGGCCGGGTTGGGCATGGCGGGCTCGAAATACTGGTCGAGCGCGGCGCCTTCGAGCAACCAGCGGGGGAAGAAGGTGGTGAAGGCGAGTTCGGGGAACACGACGAGCTGGGCCCCCTGCCCTGCCCCGGTTTCGAGCAAGGCGAGCATGCGGGCGAGGGTGTGCTCGCGGCTGTCGGCGCGTTGGGTGGGGCCCATCTGGGCGGCGGCGATGCGGAGGATGCGGGTCATGGCGGACTCCCGGTTGGGCGGGCGGAGCATGGCATGGGGCTGGGCTGGACTCCATCATCTCGACTATGAAGAATTGCGGGTCTCTATAAGGGTGAGTGATATGACATTGCGGCAGCTGGAGATCCTGCGGGCGCTGGTGCGCCATCGCACCACGGTGGCGGCGGCGGAGGAACTGGCGCTATCGCAGCCGGCGGTGAGCAATGCGTTGAAGATCATGGAGGCGCATGCGGGGTTTGCGCTGTTCCAGCGCATCAACAACCGGCTGTTCCCGACCGCCGAGGCGCTGACATTGTGCAAGGAGAGCGAGGCGATTTTCGCGCTGCATGCCAAGCTGGAGGGGCGGGTACAGGATCTGCGCGAGAGCCGGTCGGGCCAGTTGATGATCGTGGCGACGCCGCCGCTGGCATACAGCATCATCCCGCAGGCGCTGAAGCAGTTCCTGCAGCGACGGCCGGGCATCCGGGTGTTTTTCGATGTGCGGCGCTACGAGGGGATCATCGATGGGGTGGTGAGCCGGGTGGCCGATCTGGGGTTCGCGCTGGGGGCGGCGGCGCATCCGGGGGTGGGGCAGGAGGTGATCTGCGAGACCGAGATGGTGTTCGTGTGTGCGCCCGGGCATCCGCTGGCGGGGTGGGCTTCGGTGGGGCCGGCTGATCTGGCCGGGTTGCCGTTCATCGGGCTGGAGCGGGGGACGCGGCTGGGGGAGGCGGTGCGGGGGAGTTTCGAGGCGGCGGGGGTGGCGTTCCGCTCGGCGGTGGAGGTGCGCTACTGCAACACCGCCTGCGTGCTGGCCGCGGCCGGGGTGGGGGTTTCGGTGGTCGATCCGTTTTCGCCGCGCCAATGCGGGGCGGAGGAGCTGGTGGTGCGGCCGTTCGTGCCGCGCACGCCGACCCGGTCCTGCATGTTGTGGTCGGAGGCGGAGCCGCTGTCCCGGCTCGCGCTGGCGTTCCGCGACGAGGTGCGCGCGGTCAGCCAGGCGAGCCAGGCGGCGTAGTCAGAGATCGGGCATGGAGAACGGGGCGGCGTGTTCGAGGGTGCGGGCGGCGCGCAGCACGAGGTCATCCCGGTAGAGGGCGGCGGCGAGTTGCACGCTGCGCGGCATGCCGGCCTGGGTGAAGCCCATCGGGATGGAAATGGCGGGCTGGCGGGTGAGGTTGAAGGCGCAGGTCCAGGGCGCCCACTGGGTCCAGAGCGCTTCGACCGGGTTGGTGGTGGGGGCGTCGGCGAGGAGGGCCTGGTTGGGGACGGAGGGGCACAGCACGAGATCGTAGCGGCGGTGGAACTGGGCCATGGCGTGGCTGGCCTGGAGGCGGGCGGCTTCGTAGTCGATCATGTCGAGCGCGGTGGCGCCGATGTTGGCGGCGGCGACGTCGAGCAGGCCGGGGTCGAGCTGGGCGCGGGCGTCCTCGGGGTAGGCGGTGACCAGGCGGGTGAGGGCGACGCCCCAGATGCGGGAGAACAAGGCGCGCATGTCGGGCAGCCCGGCGTCGGCTTCCTCGACCTCGGCGCCGGCTTCGGCGAGGAGGCGGGCGGCGTCATCCACGGCGGCGAGGCTGTCTTCATCCACCGGGGCGTCGAAGCCCGGGTTGCGCAGGATGGCGACGCGCAGTTCGGCGACGCCGTCCTCGATGCCGTCGCGCCAGTCGCGGTTGTCATCGGGCAGGGCGTAGGGATCGCGCAGGTCGAACCGCGCCATGGCGGAGAGCATCAGGGCGGCGTCGCGTACGGTGCGGGTGATGGGGCCGGCGACGGCGACGGGGGCGAAGGCGCCGAGGGGCCATTGCGGCACGCGGCCGAAGCTCGGTTTCAGGCCGACCACGCCGCACCAGGCGGCGGGGATGCGGATGGAGCCGCCGGCATCGGTGCCGACATGGAGCGGGCCGAAACCGGCGGCCGCGGCGGCGGCGGCGCCCGAGGAGGAGCCGCCCGGGGTGAACTGGCCGTTCCACGGGTTGCGGGTGATGCCGTGCAGGGGGTTGTCGCCGGGGGTTTTCCAGCCGAATTCGGTGGTGGTGGTCTTGGCGATGACGATGGCGCCGGCGGCGCGCAGGCCCATCACCAGGGGGGCGTCGGCGGCGGCCGGGGCGGGATCGGTGAGGCGGCTGCCGCGCCGCGTGGGCAGGCCGGCGACGTCCACCAGGTCCTTGATGGTGACGGGGACGCCATCGAGCGGGCCGTTGGGGCGGCCGGCGTGCCAGCGGGCGGTGGCGGCGGCGGCTTCGGCCTCGGCCTGGGGGCGCATGGCGGCGAAGGCGTTGATTGCGGGGTTCAGGCGGGTGATGCGCTCGCCGATGGCGTTCAGGGCGTCCAGCGGGGTGATGCTGCCGCGGGCGAAATGGGCAAGCAGGTCTTCCGCCGGGAGCAGGGATGCATCGATGTCTGACATGGTATCTTTCGGAGTGTCACAATAGCGGGCACCATAGGCCACGTTGAGTGGGAGGGGGACCCCCGGTATGGATGAGACGCCGAAGCACGTAGCCGGGGAAGCCTGGGAATGGCCCGAGGAAGTCTGGCGCCGCATCGTCGAGCGGGCGCGGGCCGGGCGTGGGCTGAGCCCCAAGACGTGGCCGGGTGGCGCGCGCTGCGCGGTGGCGCTGTCGTTCGATGCGGATCACGAAACCATCCCGTTGCGCGACATGGACGAGAGCCCGATGCGGATCAGCCAGGGCCAGTACGGCAATCGCCAGGGCGTGCCGCGCATCCGCCGGCTGCTGGAGCGCGAGCAGGTGCCGGCGACGTTCTTCTACCCGGCGGTGTCGGCGCTGCTGCACCCCGACGAGGTGCGCGCGGTGGCGGGCGAGGGCCATGAGATCGGCATCCATTCGTGGATCCATGAGCGCAACACCACGCTGCCGTTCATGGCCGAGCGGGACCTGAGCTATCGCGCGGCGGATGTGCTGGAGCGGTTGTCGGGGCGGGCGCCGGTGGGGATGCGAACGGCGAGCTGGGATTTTTCGCCCAACACGCTGCAGATCATCATCGAGATGGGCCTGCTGTATGACAGCAGCCTGATGGCCGATGACGAGCCGTATGAGTTGCTGGCCGATGGCAATCCGACCGGGATCATCGAGTTGCCGCCGGAGTGGATCCGCGACGATGCGGTGTATTTCAACATGCAGCGCTTCTCCGGGCTGCGGCCGTACACGCCGCCCTCGGCGGTGGAGGAGATTTTCCGCGCCGAGTTCGACGGGGCGCTGGCCGAGGGCGGGCTGTTCCTGCTGACCATGCATCCGCATGTGATCGGGCACCGCTCGCGGCTGCCGCTGCTGGAGCGGCTAATCCGCTACATCAAGTCCCGCGGCAACGTGTGGTTTGCCACCCATGAGCAGGTGGCGCGCTGGTGCAAGGCGAACGCGACGGGGTAGCCGGGCGGGCGTTGTCATCGAACGGTCATCATACCGTCATCGTCCGGTTGCGACTGGCGCCTAGGAGTCTGCCCGTCCGGGCCGGAGTCGGCTGCGGGCGATGCAAAGACTCCCAAGGAGGGATGATGAAGACCCTGTCACTCGCGCTTGCCGCGATGCTTGCCGCTGCTGCTCCGGTTGCCGCGCAACAAATCACCGGCGCCGGCGCGACCTTCCCCGCGCCCGTGTATGCCAAGTGGGGCGAGGCCGCGAAGGCCGCCATTGGTATCGAACTGAACTACCAGGCGATCGGCTCGGGCGGCGGGCAGAACCAGATTTTCAACCGCACGGTGGATTTCGGCGCCTCGGACGCGCCGGTGGATGCGCCGAAGCTGGCCGAGAACAAGCTGTTGCAGTTCCCCTCGGTGATGGGCGCGGTGGTTCCCATCGTGAATATCCCGGGCGTTGAGCTGAACAAGCTGAAGCTGACCGGCGAGCTGCTGGCGGACATCTATGCCGGCAAGATCACCAAGTGGAACGACGCCCGGCTGGTGGCGGCCAATGCCGGCCTGACGCTGCCGAACCTGGCGATCGCGCCGGTGTATCGGGCGGACGGGTCGGGCACGACGTTCGTGTTCACCTCGTATCTCTCGGCAGTGAGCCCGGACTGGAAGAGCCATGTGGGGGCTGCCGCCTCGGTGAAGTGGCCGGCCGGCAATGGCGCGAAGGGCAACGATGGCGTGGCCGCCACCGTGAAGCAGGTGAAGGGCGCGATCGGCTATGTCGAGAACGCCTACGCCACGCAGAACAAGCTGATTTCGACGCAGTTGCGCAACAAGGCCGGCCAGTACGTGGTGCCGACCCTGGCCGCGTTCTCGGATGCCGCCGCCAGCGGCGACTGGGCGAGCGCCAAGAACTACGCGGTGAACCTGATCGACACGGCGGGCGCGACGAGCTGGCCGATCGTGTCGGCCACCTTCATCCTGCTGCCGCAGGACCCGAAGGACGCCGCCCGCAGCGCCAACGTGATGAAGTTCTTCGACTGGGCCTACACCAATGGCGGGGCGATCGCCGCGGGCCTGGAATACATCCCGCTGCCCAAGGCCGTGCAGGACGCGGTGCGCGCTTCCTGGAAAGCCGAGATCAAGAGCTGACGCCTGACCTGGGGGGAGGGCGAGCGCCCTCCCCTCGCCGCTTCGCCTGATCTAGTCTCTGACCGGCCGGCCGCGCCTCGCGCGGCATCATTTGTCCTGAAACGGAAGCACGCGGTGTCCCAAAGCCTGGCCGAACCAGCCCCGTTGCGCGTAGCCACCGGGCGCGCCATCTCGTATGGCGACCTCATTTTTGCGTTCTGCGCCAAGGCCGCCGGCGTGCTGGTGCTGCTGCTGCTGGGCGCCATCATCGTCTCGCTGTTCATCGGCGGCTGGCCGGCGTTCTGCGCCTTCGGGCCGGCCTTCCTGTTCGATGCCAACTGGGACCCGGTGCAGAACCTGTTCGGCGGCGCGGTGCCGATCTACGGCACGCTGATCACCGCGGTGCTGGCGATATTGATGGCGGTGCCGCTGGCGTTCGGGATTGCGTTCTACCTCACCGAATTATCGCCGCCGTGGTTCCGCCGCCCGGTGGGCACGGCGATCGAACTGCTGGCGGCGGTGCCGTCGATCATCTACGGCATGTGGGGCTTCTTCATGATCGTGCCGTTCATGTCGAGCTACGTGCAGCCGCCGCTGATCGACTGGCTCGGCGATGTGCCGCTGATCGGGTTCCTGTTCCAGGGCCCGCCGTTCGGCACCGGCATCTTTACCGCGGCACTGATCCTGGCGGTGATGATCCTGCCGTTCATCGCGGCCACCATGCGCGATGTGTTCCAGACCGTGCCGCCGGTGTTCAAGGAGTCGGCCTACGGGCTCGGCTGCACCACCTGGGAGGTGATGGGGTCGATCGTCATTCCGTACACAAGGGTC
>CAIMWH010000322.1 GCA_903845065.1 uncultured Rhodospirillales bacterium
CACCGTTGGTGGACTTCACCTCGAACACGCCGTCGCCGATTTCCAGCACCGAGACGTCAAACGTGCCGCCGCCAAGGTCGTACACCGCGATGATGCCGCTCTTGCGCTTGTCCATGCCGTAGGCGAGGGCCGCGGCGGTGGGCTCATTGATGATGCGCAGCACTTCAAGGCCGGCGATGCGCCCGGCGTCCTTAGTGGCCTGGCGCTGGCTGTCGTTGAAGTAGGCGGGCACCGTGATGACGGCCTGGGTGACGGTCTCGCCGAGGTAGGATTCGGCGGTTTCCTTCATCTTGCCCAGCACGTAGGCGCTGATCTGCGACGGGGCGTAGCGCTCGCCGCGGGCTTCCACCCACGCGTCGCCGTTCTCGCCGCGCACGATGCCGTAGGGCACCATGTCCTTGTCCTTGGCCACCATCGGGTCTTCGTAGCGGCGGCCGATGAGGCGCTTCACCGCATAGAGGGTGTTGGTGGGGTTCGTCACGGCCTGCCGCTTGGCGGACTGGCCGACGAGACGTTCGCCGTTCTCGGTAAAAGCGACGATCGACGGAGTGGTGCGGGCGCCTTCGCTGTTCTCGATAACGCGGGCGTCCTTGCCTTCCATGATCGCGACGCACGAGTTCGTCGTGCCGAGGTCGATGCCGATGACCTTGCTCATATACAGTCTCCTTGTTAGCGGATCGAAGCGGCCCGAAGCACCAGCCCGATCCCCATGGATGTCACGTCCCGGGATGTATTCAGCGCAACGCCCAGGGACAAGGGCAGGCTGCGCATTTTTTGTGCAAACAAGTTATTAAAGCGCGGGACCCTGGCCGGGGGTGGCCAGCGACGGGGCCGGGGCCTTGGCCACCACCACCATGGCAGGCCGCAGCAGCCGCCCGTGCAGGGTCCATGCCTGGGTCCAGGCCTGGATCACCGTGCCCGGCGGATGGTCGGCACTTTCCTGCTCGGCCATCGCCTGGTGCAGGTTGGGGTCGAACATTGCGCCGGTCGGGTCCTGGGACTTGATGCCGTTGCGTTCGAGCAGGCCGATGAAGCTGCGTTCCACGCCGAGGAAACCCTCGCGCAGGCGCTCCACGATCTCGTTCTCGCCGGCCGGCGGCATGGCATCGAGGCCACGGCGCAGGTTCTCGGCCGCCTCGGCGACGTCCTTGGCGAAACCCTGCACGGCATATTGCCGCGCATCGTCCACATCGCGCTTGGCGCGGGTGCGGACGTTCTGGTTCTCGGCCTCGGCGCGCACCCAGCGGTCCTTCATTTCGGCCAACTCGGCTTCAAGCTCACCGATCCGCGCGGAGGCGGCGGCGATCACCTCTTCCAGGGTGGTCGGCTCGGCCGGAGCGGACGTTGCGGGGGTGGGCTCGGCGTGACCAACCGTCGCGTCGAGCGGTTCGGCGTTCGGGGGAATGTCTTGCGTGCTCATGATGGCCGTCAGTTAGTCAAGCCGCGCGGCCGCTGCAAGTCGGCAGTTGGCAGATCAGGCAAGCACGCGTGGCTCAACCCAGCAGCCGGCCGATCACCCGCGCCGTATAATCCACCACCGGGATGATCCGCCCGTAGTTGATCCGCGTCGGCCCGATCACCCCGATGGCGCCGACGATGCGGTTGGCGGCATTGCGCGCCGGCGCCACCACCATCGAAACGCCCGAGGTGCCGAACAGCCCGCTCTCGGCGCCGATGAAGATGCGCACGCCCTCGGACCCCTCGGCGAGTTCGAGCAGGCGCAGCATGGTCTCCTGGGTTTCCAGCCGCTCGAACAGCATCTGGATCGCCGACAGCCGCTCGATTTGCGTGATGTCGGACAGCAGGCGGGCCTGGCCGCGCACGATGAGCGAGCCGCCGCGGCCCTCGGAGGTCCAGGTGGCGAGCCCCGCCTCCACCACCAGCGCGGAGAGTGCGTCGAGCTGGGTGCGGTTCTCGGCGATGTCGCTGGCCACGATCCGGCGCAATTCCGGCAGCGCGCGGCCGGTCAGCCGCGAATTGAGATAGTTGCCGGCCTGCTGCAACGCCGAGGGCGGCAGCCCGGCCGGTGTCTCGATCACCCGGTTTTCCACCTGCCCCTCGGCATTTACCAGGATCACCAAAGCGCGCCCCGGCCCGAGCGGGACGAATTCGATATGGCGCAGCGGCCCCTCGGATTTCGGCGCCAGCACCACGCCGGCCGCCGCCGACAGCCCGGACAGCATGGATGACGCCTCGGTCAGCGTATCCTCCATGCTGCGGCCGGACAGCGCCAGCTTGGCCGAGATCGCCTCCCGCTCGTCCTCGGTGAGTTCGCCGAACTGCAACAGCCCGTCGACGAACAGGCGCAACCCGAGATCGGTGGGCAGCCGCCCGGCCGAGGTATGCGGCGCGAACAGCAGCCCGGCATCGGTGAGATCGGCCATCACATTGCGGATGGTCGCCGGCGACAGATTTAGCGGCAGGCGGCGCGAGATGGTGCGACTGCCGACCGGCTCGCCGGTTTCGACATACTGCTCGACGATTTCGCGCAGCACCGCGCCGGCGCGGGCATCGAGGGCCGGACGGGTCGGCGAGACGGATGCGGGCGGGTATGGCGGGGTGGGCTGATCCATCGGCGGAGTGTGACAGTTTTCGCCCGAGGTGGGAAACATTCGTGGCGGATCAAGATGCCGGCGGATGGAGCCGTGGATCGAGGGCGAAGGCCTTCTGTGAGCGGAGCTGGTAGCCGCCCGGCGTGCCGGTGGCGAGGAACACCAGGTTCCAGCTGTGGCGGGACACCACGCTCGGCACCACCATTGCGCCGTGGGCTGCCAGCAGATCGTCCCCGAATGCCTGCTGGCCGGCGCTGGGAATGCCCGGATACAGCCAGTTCGGATTGGCGATGCGCGCGGGCTCGACGACATGAACCCGCGCGGCATCGACGATCGTCACCGCGGTCAGCACGTGGGGCACGGTATCGAGGGTGCGGAACCCTTTATGGACCGCCACTTCGAGGATGGCGGTGGCCGGGTCGATCGAACAATAGATCGCGCGCACGCCGCGGCTGTTCCATCGCCCGCCCACGCGCCGCGCGCCCTCGCCGCTGTCCCAGGTGGCGGCGTGGTCGCGATGGTCGAGCCGCCAGGCCACCAGTTCGTCGCCGTCACGCCAGGCCGGCAGCGGGGTCACGCGTAGACGCCGAATTCCATCCGGTCGAGATAGTCCTCCACCAGCGTGACGCCGGCCGGGGTGCCGAGGAGGTCAAGCGGGCGGCGCTGGTCAAGACCGATGGCGGGGGCGTCGAGCCACTTCTCGGCATCGAGTTGGGAGCCGAACACCCGGATGGCCCGCACCAGCACCTCCGCGAAGGTCCAGGCGTGGCCGCTCTGCTCGCGGCTCAGGCGTTTGGCCGAACCGGCCTTGTGGCGGTGAAAGGTGCGCACGCTCATGCCGGCCGCGGTGGCGACGGCGGTGGCGGCCGGGATATGGACCAGGTGGGCGCCGAGAAACTCCAGCGCCTCGCTGGGCAATCCATCCTTGAGCAGTTCGTGCGCATCGAGCGCACTCGCAACCTGGCGGCCGAGCACCGCCGTGCCGCCCAGCAGATCGCTCGCGCTGCGGGGGGGAGCATTCGTCGGAGGCGGCTCGGATCGTACCGCCCGCAATGTGCCGGCCATGGCGTCACTCCCGGATGCTGTCATGTGTCACTTGGAAATATGACACATGACGCAGCCGGCGGCAACCGGGATCAGCCGCCGAGGATCGCCTCCACCGCGCGCTGCACCGCGAACGCCTCCGCCAATGTCGCCAGCGGATGGGCCTCGCCGCGGGTGAGGGCGGCGACGCCGGCGAGTTGGCGCTTCAGCACCAGCGGGCGCGCCGTGTCCTGCGGCATGGCGGCGGTGTCGGTCTGCCATTCGCCGTGGATCAGGCGTTCGGCGTTGGCCCAGTCGCGGATGCGGATGGCGCCGCGATCGCCAGTGAGCGTCCAGGTGTTGTGATCGTCCTTCGGCGTGGTGCCGACGGCGCCAGACAGCGTGATCGGCAGGTCACCCACCGTCATGCTCGCCGTCACCGCGCGCTCGCTGCGGCCGTCCTCGGGGTAGCTGACGCTGCTTTCGAGCACCGAGAGCGGGCCGAACAGCCGGTGGGCGAGGAAGAAGAAGTGCGACACCACCTCGCGGGTGAAGCCGCCCTCTTCGCGCCCGTCGAGCCAGCTTGCCGCGCCCATCTGCCAGCCGCGCGGCCAGCCGGCGAAGGCGACGTCGATATCCAGGCGCGTGGGGGTGCCCACCGACCCCTCGGCGATCCAGCCGCGGATGCGCTCGGCGGCGAAGGAGGTGGCCATGGGGAAATTCACCGCCGCCCGCGCCCCGGCATGGGCGGCCACGAAGGCCCCGGCCGCCGAAACATCGGAGGCCAGCGGCTTTTCGCAAAACGCCGCCTTGCCCGCCGCCAGCGCCCGCCCGGCGAGATCGAGATGCGAGGCCGGCGGCGAGGCGATATAGAGGCAGTCCGACGCCGCGATCAGCGCATCGGCCGAGCCGAACCACGCAACGCCGGGCAGTTCGGCGGCCATCCGTGCCTGGGCGGTGGGGGAGGGGTCCCATACGCCGGCGATATGAACGCTATCGGTGGCATGCTCCAGCGCGGCGCGCAGCATCCGCCCGCCCATGATGCCGGTGCCGATCACCCCCAACCCTATCGTCGGTTGCCCAATTGTCGCCATTGCCGTGCTCCCGCTCTTGCGTCTCGTGTCCACCGCCGTCATAGGGCACGCCAACAGGTCACGAAAGCAGGGTCCATGCGCCATTCAGGCCGCGCCGCCGATGCGTTGCGCGAAGTTTCATTCTCCACCGGGTTCTCCCACCACGCCGAAGGCTCCTGCCTGATCAAGATGGGCGGCACCGAGGTGTTGTGCGCGGCGAGCGTGGAGGCCCGCGTGCCGCCGTTCATGCGCAATTCCGGCCAGGGTTGGGTGACCGCCGAATACGGCATGCTGCCCCGCGCCACCCACACCCGTGGCGACCGCGAGGCCGCGCGCGGCAAGCAGTCCGGCCGGACCCAGGAAATCCAGCGCCTGATCGGCCGCAGCCTGCGCGCCGTGGTGGATCGCGCCGCCATGGGCGAGATGACCATCACGCTCGACTGTGACGTGCTGAACGCCGATGGCGGCACCCGCTGCGCCTCCATCACCGGCGCCTGGGTGGCCCTCAATATCGCCTTCAAGCACCTAGTGAAGATGAATGTGCTGAAGGCCGTGCCGCTCATCGGGCAGGTGGCCGCCGTGTCGTGCGGACTGGTCGATGGCCGCGCGGTGCTCGATCTCGACTACCAGGAAGATAGCAACGCCGAGGCGGACGCCAATTTCGTGCTGACCGATGGCGGCGGGATCGTCGAGATCCAGGGCACCGCCGAGAAGTCGGCGTTCTCCGAGGCGCAGTTCCTCGAATTGATGGCGCTGGCCAAGCTCGGCACCGGCCGGCTGTTCGAGATGCAGCGCGCGGCGGTGGCGGCGGCCTGATGGCCAAACGCCTCGAAATGACCCGTCGCCTCCAACCCGGCACCCGCCTGGTGCTGGCCAGCCACAATCCCGGCAAGCTGCGCGAGATCGCCGGGCTGGTGGCGCCGCATGGGGTGGATGTGGTGTCGGCCGGCGAACTGGGGCTGCCCGAGCCCGAGGAGCCGGCGCCCGATTTCGCAGGCAATGCGCGGATCAAGGCGCTGGCGGCGGCGCTCGCCTCGGGGCTGCCGTCGCTTGCCGATGACAGCGGGTTCTGCGTGTCGGCGCTCGGCGGCGCGCCCGGCGTGGTCTCGGCGCGCTGGGCCGGGCCGGACAAGGATTTCGGCCTCGCCATGGCGCGGGTGAACCTCGAGATGGGCGATGCGGCCGATCGTGCGGCATGGTTCATCTCGGCGCTCTGCCTGGCCTGGCCGGATGGGCATACCGAGACGTTCGAGGGCCGCGTCGATGGCGTGTGTGTGTGGCCGCCGCGCGGGGCACGCGGCTTCGGCTACGACCCGATGTTCGTGGCGGAAGGCGAGACCGGCACCTACGGCGAGATCGATCCCGCCCGCAAGCAGGCCACCAGCCATCGCGCCCGCGCGTTCGCCCAGCTTCTGGCGGCATGTTTCGGCTGATCGCCTTCCTGCTGGCGATGACGGCGGCGGCCTGCGCGCCGCTGCCCGAGGCCGCGCCGTTCCGGCCCTCCGCCGTCTATCCGCCCGCCGGCCCGGCGCACGCCACCGGCGCGGTGGTCTGGCTCCACGGCGGCGTCAGCCCCGGCGAGTTCACCGGCCCCGAATATCCGGACGGCCAGCCCGCGCCCGATTGGCTCGGCCGGCTGGCGGCCCAGGGCTGGGATGTCTGGCGCTACAATCGCACACCTGGGCATGACCCCTTGGCCGAGGGGGCGGCGGCCACCCTCCAGGGACTCGCGGCGCTTCACGCCGCCGGATACCGCCGGGTGATCCTGGCCGGGTTCTCGCGGGGTGCCTTCATCGGGATGGTGGCCTTGGCCCATCCCGAGCTTATCGAGGCCGCAATCCTGCTCTCGCCCGCCGCCCATGGCACCCGCGCCGAACGCCGGGCCCAGGCCATCGCCGACTACACCGCCCGCCTTGCCGCCGCGCGCGGCCCGATGCGGCTCGCCCTGGCCCAGTTCAACGACGATCCGTTCGATCCGGACCCGCCCTTGCGCGGCCGCTTGGCCCGCGAAGCCGCCGCCCGGGCTGGCATGGCGTTCCTGCACATTGATCGCCCGGCCATACCTACCGGCCACATGGGCAGCTTCGAGCCCGAGTTCGACGCGCAATTCGGCGCCGAACTCGCCCGCTTCGCCACCGGCGCGCCGTAGCCGCTACAACTTGTCGCTCAACACCTCGGCCACCGAGCGGGCAAACCCGATCTCGACGTCCCGGATATTGGTCGTCCCGCCATAGACGCCGCCAAAGGCGAACTGCTTGGCCACTTGGTACTGGCCCAGCACCTTGTCACCCTCCACCCCCACGATCGACACATTTGCCTCGATCTTGATCTGCCCGAGGCCGGCCAGCATGAAGCGGGCGAAGGCGTTGCCCTCGTCATAGGAGGTGAACACCAGCTTCAAGCGCGCCGGCGTGCTGCCGGGGCCTGGGGCTGCGAGGGCTGCGGGGTATTTGCTGGCGATCTCCGCCCGCGCCATTTCCACGATCCGGTTGACGACGTCGGTGCTCATCGCCACCCCCGCCTTGGTCTCGCCGGTGATATCGGCGATCCGCAGATCGGTCTTGCGGCTGATATCGAGCGGTTGCAGCGGCACCGGCTTGGCGACATCCCCGGCGCAGGCCGCGAGCAAAAGGGCGAGCGCGAGAGCGCTGCCGGTGCTGAAATGTGAAAACAGGCGCATGATGTTCCTTCTCCCTGCCGTCAGGCGCCGTGATGGCGGCGCCTGATCGTTGATGCACCGGGAATGGCGGCACGCGCATTGCGCTGGCGCAATCACCAGCCGGTCCGCGCGAAATAAAAACTCACGAAATGATGGGCTAATACCGCCCGGCGTCCGGCCTGCCGCACCCCAGCCTCCCGCCTGGGTACTTGCCTTGACGGCCGCATTGCGTCATATGCCGCCCCGCCCGAGGCATGTGTCGCGGGTAATTCACACGCGGGGCGCCTTTCCGGCCTTATCAAGGGGCCAGATTCCGGTGCCGCAAGGCGATCGTCCCGCGGAGGTTCAACCGGATACGAGGAAAGGAGCACGCCGATGGCGATGCCCGATTTCACCCTGCGCCAGCTTCTCGAGTCTGGCGTTCACTTCGGCCACCACACGCGGCGCTGGAATCCGCGCATGGCGCCGTACCTGTTCGGCGTCCGCAACCAGGTCCACATCATCGACCTGCAGCAGACCGTCCCGATGCTCGACCGCGCGCTGCGCGCCGTGCGTGACGTGACCGCCGCCGGTGGCCGCGTGCTGTTCGTCGGCACCAAGCGCGCCGCCGCCGATTACGTCGCCGACTCCGCCAAGCGTTGCGGCCAGTACTACGTCAACCACCGCTGGCTCGGCGGCATGCTGACCAACTGGCGCACCATCACCGGCTCGATCAAGCGCCTGCGCCAGATCGACGAGATGCTGGCCGGCGAAGTCTCGGGCCTGACCAAGAAGGAAGTGCTCGACATCACCCGTGACCGCGAGAAGCTCGAGCGCGCGCTCGGCGGCATCAAGGAAATGGGCGGGCTGCCGGATATCCTGTTCATCATCGAC
>CAIMWH010000323.1 GCA_903845065.1 uncultured Rhodospirillales bacterium
ACGAGTCGGCGCGAGCGTGAAACTTACAGGTCGTGTGGTGGAGACCTACGCCCCATTCTCCGCGTTCTTGCGCCAATAATGAGGATCGGCATGCCAAACTGCGAAAGTCGGGTTAAAGTAGAGTCTGCCCAGCAGACGCGCGCTCTTGCCCTCCCCCGTCGCCCCGCCTCGACGCCTTCACGGTTTCACGCCTTCACGCCTCACGCCCCGCCGCCCGGTGAGAGGCTGACTCCCCGCCCCGAAAACCCCCCGCATCAGCGCAAAAACCACCCCGCCCACCAGAAACCCCACCAACGTCCCGTTGATCCGCACGAATTGCAGGTCCTTGCCCACGCGCAGCTCCAGCTTCTCCACCAGCACAGCCGCATCCCAATTGCCGATCACATCGGCGATGAAATCCGCCAACTGCGTCTGTGCCGCCGGCAGCAGCGAGCCGGTGATGCCCGCGACCGCCCGCTCCACCCGCGCCCGCGCCCCCGGATCGCTCGCCAGCATGGCGCCGAAATTGGCCAATGCCCCCTCGATCAACCCCACCGCGCGTCCGTTCGGCCGCGCCGCATCCGCCTCCAGCGCAATCCGCATCCGGCTCCACACATCCCAAAACCAGACCTTCACCGTGTCATGCGCCAGCACCTGGCGCAGCGCCGCGCCAATCTCCGCCGCCCGCCCCGGCTCGCTTTCGATCCGCCCGATCTCGTGGCGCATCCACACATCGAACGCCGCGCGCAACTCCGAGCCATCCGGCTCCATCTTCTCCAACTCGGCGTTGATCTGCCCCAGCACCCGCCGCGCGATCGAGGCCCCCAGCGCCCAGCCGATCAGCCGCCCACCCTGCTCGCGCACCCGCTCCTCGATCGCCGACTGGAGCGTGCCCTCGCGCTCGATCAGCAGCGATTTCAACTGATTGAGGATGAAACTGAACACATCCTGATGCCGCCCACCCTCCACCAACTGCCGCAGTGCCCGCCCCACCAGCCGCCCTGCGTCGGGTCCGCCGAGCAGCCGCGGCACCAGCCGCGCCGCCACCTTGCGCGCCCGCCCATCCTCCACCGTCGCCAGCAGTCGCGGCAAAAGCCCCGCCAACGCCTCGGCGGCCGGCCGCGTCGCCTCCGGATCGGACAGGAACCCCTTGAGGATATTGGGCAAGTCCAACCGCGCCAGAGTCCGCTCCAGTTCCGCCCCGGTGATCACATGGTTGGCGATGAACGTGCCGAACGCCCGCCCCAGCCGTGCCTTCTGCGCCGGGATGATCGCCGTATGCGGGATCGGCAGCCCGAGCGGATGGCGGAACAGCGCCGTCACCGCGAACCAGTCGGCAATCCCGCCCACCAGCCCCGCCGTCGCCGCCGCGCGCAGCAACTCGGTGAAATATCCGCTGGGCAGCACGTGGCTGAGCACGGTGAGCACCGCCATTCCCGCCAGCAGCCCGCCCGCGATCTGGCGGTGGTAACGCAGGGTGGCGCGGAGGGCCGCATCGGGATCGTGCATGGCTGCATCCTACCATGCCCGACGGGTTTGCCGGCAAGGGTGGGCAATGTTATACTATATCAATGCGCGATCCCCTCTCCCCCAGCGCCGGCGCCCTGCCGCGCCTGGTTCTCTCCGGTGGCCTTATCCTGTTGATATGGCTGGCTGTTGCCTGGGCGGTCCAATGATCGCGCTCGAAAACCTCACCTGCCTGCACGGCCGCCGCCCCGCGGTGCACCATCTCACCGGCCGCTTCGAACCCGGCAGCATGACCGCCATCGTCGGCCCCAACGGCGCCGGCAAAACCACGCTGTTGCGCACCATCGCTGGCCTGCACCCTGAATTCGAGGGCCACATCAACCGCGGCGCCCGCCTCGCCCTCCTCCCGCAAGCCCCCACCTTGGAGCGCGGCTTCCCCATCACCTGCGCCGACGTGGTGGCGATGGGCGGTTACGCTGCCGCCACGGTGTTCGGCGCCGCCGCCGACCGCGCCCGCGTCGACGAAGCCCTCGAAACCGTCGGCCTCAACGGTTTCGCCCGCCGCCTTGTCAACACCCTCTCCGCCGGCCAGTTCCAGCGCCTGCTGTTCGCCCGCCTGATGCTGCAGGACGCCCCGGTGATGCTGCTCGACGAACCCTTCTCCAACGTGGACGCCCGCACCACCGCGGACCTCATGCGCCTGATGCACCGTTGGCACGAAGCCGGCCGCACCCTCATCGCCGTGCTGCACGATTTCGAACTGGTGAGCCGCGAGTTCCCCCGCACCCTGCTCCTCGCCCGCGACAAGATCGCCTGGGACCAGACCGCCGTGGCCCTCTCGCGCGAAAACCTGCTGCGCGCCCGCCTGACCGCCGAAGCCTGGACCGAGGACCCCGCCCTCTGCCGCGACGCGGCGTGAGGGACCTCCTGTTCGAGCCCTTCGCGCTCGGCTTCATGCGCCGCGCCCTCGCCGGCTGCCTTGCGCTGGCCGTCGCCGGCCCGCCGCTCGGGGTGTTCCTGGTGCTGCGCCGCATGAGCCTGATGAGTGATGTGCTGCAACACGGCATCCTCCCCGGTATCGCCCTCGGCGCGGTGTTCGGCGGCATTTCCGTGTTCGCCATGGGCACCGGCGGTTTCCTCGCCGGTCTCGCCGTCGCCCTCCTCGCCGGCGTGCTGGCGCGGGCCACCGGCGGGCGCGAGGACAGCCAACTCGCCGGTGTCTATCTTGTGGCCCTGGCCCTCGGCGTCGCCATCCTCTCGTTCCGTCGCGGGGTGGACCTCACGCATCTGCTGTTCGGCAGCGTGCTCGCCGTCGATGACACCGCGCTCATCCTGATGGCCGGCGCCGCCTCCATTGTGCTGCCCACCCTGGCGCTGATCTGGCGGCCCCTGGTGATGGAAAGCTTCGACCCCGATTTCCTGCGCGCTGAATCCGGCCACGGCGCCGCTATCCACCTCGCCTTCCTCGCCCTCGTGGTCCTCGCCGTGGTCAGCGGCTTCACCGCGCTCGGCACCCTGATGTCGGTCGGCCTGATGATGCTCCCCGCCGTCGCCGCCCGGCATTGGGGCGAAACCCTCTCGGGCCAGATCGCCGCCTCGGTCATCCTCGCCGTGCTGTCCTCCGTCCTCGGACTGCTGCTCTCCTACCACGCCGATCTCCCCGCCGGCCCCGCCATCGTGCTCACCGCCGGTGCCCTATGGCTGGTCGGCATCGCCGTCGGCCGCCGCGAAAGCCTGCTGCGGCGGCTTGTGCGCCACCGCCATTACGCCGGATGATCGCCCCAACCAGGGGAGACGTCCGATGACGATTCGCAGATTGCAAGAAGAGGCCCGGCTATCCGGCGCCGTGGTCCATGGCGGCCTCGTCTACCTCGCCGGCCAGGTCGCCGACGACACCAGCCTCGATATCGAAGGCCAGACCGCGGACATCCTGGCCCAGATCGACGCCCTGCTCGCCGAAGCCGGCAGCCACAAGTCCCGGCTGATCAGCGCCCAGATCTTCATCACCGACATGGCCAACATCGGCGCCATGAACCGCGCTTGGGACGCTTGGCTCGATCCCACTGCCAAGCCCGCCCGCGCCACCGTGCAAACCCCGCTGGCCAACCCGGCCTGGTTGGTGGAAATCACCGGCATCGCCGCGGTGCTCTGACATGCAGAACGCCAACCGCCGCCTCGTCCTGGCCGCCCGCCCGGACGGCTTCGCCGGCCCCGAGCACTTCGCCGAGGACACCGTGGCCGTCCGCGCCCCCGCCGCCGGAGAGGTGCAACTCGAAACCCTCTACGTTTCCATCGATCCCGCCATGCGGGTATGGATCAGCGAGAACCCCGGCTACGTCCCGCGCATCGAAATCGGCGACGTCATGCGCGCCTTCGGCATCGCCCGCGTCGCGTCGAGCGGCGATCCGCGCTTCGCCAAAGGGGATTTCGTGCAGGCCCGCGTCGGCTGGCAAACCCACCCCACCCTCGCTGCCCGCGATATCGAACCGCTGCCGGGCGATCCGCTGGACTGGATGGGCCTCCTCGGCATGACCGGGCTGACCGCCTATTTCGGCCTCAAGGACGTCGGCCGCATCCACCCCGGCGAGACCGTCCTGGTCTCCGGCGCCGCCGGCGCGGTGGGCCAGGTGGTCGGCCAGATCGCCCATATCGAGGCCTGCCGCGTCGTCGGTATCGCCGGTGGACCCGAGAAATGCGCCATCCTCACCGGCGAACTCGGCTTCGACGCCGCCATCGACTACAAGGCCGAGCCGGACCTCGCCGCCGCCATCGCCCGCGAATGCCCGGGCGGCGTCGATGTGTTCTACGACAACGTCGGTGGCCCCACCCTCGATGCCGCCATCGGCGCCCTCAAGATCGGCGGCCGCGTGGTCATCTGCGGCCGCATCTCGCAAACCGCCGCCGCCGAACTCTACGGGGTGAGAAACCTCGGCCTGCTCATCGGCCGCCGCGCCCGCATCGAAGGCTTCGTGGTGACCGATTTCGCCGCCCGCTTCGCCGAAGGCCGCGCCTGGCTCGCCGCCCAGCGCGACGCCGGCCGCCTGCACCAGCGCGTCCACGTCATCAATGGGTTGGAGTCCGCGCCCGCGGGCCTCGGGATGTTGTTCAAAGGCGAGAACCAGGGCAAACTCGTCGTCAAGGTCGGGGAATAATCATGGCACTGCATGTCGACTACTACGCCTCCCTCAATTCGCCCTGGACCCATCTGGGCGCCGCGCGCATCGAGGCGATGACCGCCAAACACGGGGCCACCCTGCGCATCATCCCGGTGGATTTCGGCGCCATCTTCCCCCAATCCGGCGGCCTCCCGCTCCCCAAACGCGCCCCCCAGCGCCAAGCCTACCGGATGATGGAACTCGTCCGCTGGCGCGACCACCTCGGCATCCCCATCCACCTCAAACCCGCCTTCTTCCCCTCCAACGAACTCCAGGCCGCCTGCTGCACCATCGCCGTGCGCGAAACCATCGGCGGCGCCCAAGCCATCAAACTGGCCCACCGCGTGCTCAAAGCGCTGTGGGAGGAAGAACAAAACACCGCCGACCCGGCCACCCTCGAACGCCTCATCAGCGAAACCGGCCTGGACCCCAAAACCATCATCCCCCTCGGCGCCGAACCGCGCTGGGCCGAAATGCGCAACGCCGATACCCAAGCCGCCCTGGACAAAGGCGTCTTCGGAGCCCCCAGCTTCGTCATCAACGAAGAAATCTTCTGGGGCCAAGACCGCCTCGACTTCGTCGAACGCCGCCTGGCGCGGGGGTAGGGCGGCTTAGCGGGGGAGGAAGGCAAGGCGGGGGCTTTGCCCCTCGACCCCACCAAGGGCCGGGCCCTTGGAACCCATTACCTCAAGGAA
>CAIMWH010000324.1 GCA_903845065.1 uncultured Rhodospirillales bacterium
AACAAGGCCCCCGAGCCACCCCAAATGCCCACCGCCGTCTGGATCAACCCGCCAGCGCAGAAGCTCAAAGTCAAAGCCTAATCTCGACGACCGGCTGTCTCATTATTGTTGACACGTTCCGCCAGCTCACCGCGACAATCGTGTCGGCGCATGTTTCCAACAACTCGCTGCCCGCGGACGGACTTCCTGCTCTGATCCGGTCGGTGTTCGCCGCATTGGTTGGAGCCGGCACTGTGACTGAGGCTCCGCCAACTCAGACGCCTGCTGTGCCGATCAAGAAATCAGTGTTTCCTGACTACATTGTCTGCCTCGAGGACGGAAAGAAGTTGAAGATGCTCAAGCGGCATCTTCAAACCAGTTACCAACTGACGCCGCAGCAGTATCGCGAGCGGTGGAGTTTGCCGGCGGACTACCCTATGGTGGCGCCGGAGTACGCGGCTCGTCGGTCGACGCTTGCGAAGTCGATCGGGCTTGGGAACAAGCGCACCTTACCTGTAGCGAAAAGCCCAGCAAAGGCATCGAAGTCGGCAAAAGGGCCGGGGCGGCCGAAAAAGGCCGTGTGAGAAACACTGCACAATCTGAATCCGCGCTTTCCAGGCAAGCGTTGCGACTCGATGGAGATTTAAGCTCGCCATGGCATAACTGGCGTATCCATCCGGTGAAGGCCGTGTCTGAGCTTGGACGGTCCTGATCGCCGGGATCAGGAGGTCTTCTTCGCGATCCTTGTGCGCGCCGCGTTGCGTCGGTTGGCGATGCGGCTGAGGGCGATCCGGAGGGGGAACTCGTCGATCTCCTTGGGGTCCCAGTCTTCCAGGTATTCGGCAACTTCGGCATGGTCTGGGTGCTCGGGGTCGGCGAGGGCGTCGAGCATGTTGTAGTAGCCGGGGATGCCGCCGCAGTCCTCGGGCGGGCAGCCCCATTCGCCGCCGACGTAGTGCGGGTAGGAGACGTCGGGCAGGCCGGGGCGGACTTTGGTGACGGTGATGCGGTGGTGCCAGCTGTCGCCGAAGTCGTAGAGGTAGTCGATGGTCGTCTTGCGGGGCTTCAGGACGTCGCGCAGGCGGACCTTGATGGCGTCGGTGGTTGGTGCGGCGCCGCAGTGCTCGTCCATCGGCGGCCCATAGCCCTTCTTGTCGATCGTGAACTGCCACAGATGCTGGTCGAGCCAGCCCATGGTGATCTGGGCGATGTCGTGCAGCACCTTGAGCGTGATGGAAGTTGGCGCCTCCACCTCGCGCCAGATCGGCGGGTCGGTGTCCAGCAGCTCGATCCGTACCGTGCAGATCTGGTTGAAGCTGTCGATGGCGGCGGTGTCTTTGGTGGGCGTCTTACCGGTCGGGTTCATGCCGCCAGTTTGGCAGCCTGTTCCGTGCAGTTCCAGGGCAGCAGCTCGTCGAGCCGCGACGCCGGGTGATCGGCGATGCGGCGGAGCACGTCGGCGAGCCAGGCACGCGGGTCGAGTCCGTTCAGCTTGGCGGTGACGATCAGCGTGTAGATCGCCGCCGCCCGCTCGCCGCCCCGGTCCGAGCCCGCGAACAACCAGGCCTTGCGGCCTATTGCGATCCCACGGAGTGCCCGCTCGGCGGCGTTGTTGGTCAGGCAGATGCGGCCGTCGTCCAGGAACCGGGTGAACGCCGTCCAGCGCTTGAGCATGTAGTCCATGGCGCGGGCGACGTCGGAGTGGCGGGACAGCTTGCCGCGCTCGGCGCGCATCCAGGTTTCGAGCCCGGCGACCAGTGGTGCTGCGCGTTGCTGCCGGGCCGTCTGGCGCTCGGCCATGGGCATGCCGTTGATATCGCGCACGACGTCGAAGATCGCGTCGATGCGGCGCACCGCCTCGGCGGCGATCGGCGCTTTGGCCAGTTGGGCTTGCGCGAACAGCTTGCGCCGGCCGTGCGCCCAACATGCGGCCTCCGTCAGGGGGCCGTGTTGTCGGCCTGGATGATACAGGTCGCTGAATCCGGCATAGGCGTCGGCCTGGAAGATGCCGCTGTATCCGGCAAGGTGCCGGCCCGGGTGCATGCCGCCGCGGTCGCGGGAGTAGAAGAACAGTGCGGCGGGCGGGGCAGGCCCTCCGAATGGCCGGTCATCGCGCACGTAGGTCCACAATCGCCCGGTCGTCGTGCTTGTTTTGGCCAGCACCGGGACCGTGGTGTCGTCGCCATGGATGCGCTCGGCCGCCAGCACGTGGACGCGGATCAACGCCACCAGGGGGGACAGCGCCGTGGAGCAGGCGCCGACCCAATCGGCGAGCGTCGAGACGTCCAGGTCGATGCCCTCGCGGGCGAAGGTCTCGCTCTGCCGGTTGAGCGGCAGGTGCTGGCCGAACTTCGCCTCCAGGATGGTCGCCAGCATCTCAGGCCCGGCACGGCCGCGCGGGATGACGTGGAACGGGGCGGGCGGCTGGTGGATTGCCTCGCAGGCGCGGCAGGCGAAGCGCTCGCGCACGGTCTGGATCACCTTGAACTGCCGCGGGATCACCTCCAGTGTCTCGGTCACGTCCTCGCCCAGCTTGGACAGGCGGCCCAGGCAGCAGGGGCAGGATGTCGGGCCGGGCACGACGACGCGCTCGCGCGGCAGGTGCGCGGGGAGCGGTGCCCGGACCGGCTTGCGCCGGGTGGGTGGCGGCCTCGTATCATCCGAGGACGGGTTGGCCTGGACGGCGGCCTCGTCCTCGGTGGCGGCGGCCTCCATCTCCTCCAATTGCAGTTCGAGCTGGTCCAGCAGCTTGCGGCCGCGCTCGGATGAGGCGCCGAACCGCTCGTGCCGCATCTTGGCGATCATGAGCTTGAGCTGGGCGATCACCGCCTCGGCGCCGGAGGCCCGCTGCTCGGCAGCACGTCGGGCCGCCTGCTCGGCCAGCAATGCGGCTTGCAGGGTTGCGATGTCCGTGGCGAGCAGGACAGGGAGGGCGGGCGGCGTGGTCACCGCGGGATTCAAGCACAAGGACCGCCGCGTCGGGTACTATGGAATGAGGCCCCATGGCTGTTTTTTGCCCTATCCCGCCGCCTGGGGTCGCCAAGTGTGCTGCGGGTTTCGCCAGTCGATGCCGTCCAGCATGTAGCCGAGCTGGGCGGCCGAGATCGACACCGCGCCATCGGTCGGCGATGGCCAGATGAACCGGCCGCGCTCCAGCCGCTTGGCGTAGAGCGACATGCCGAGCCCGTCGTGCCAGAGGATCTTGACCAGGTCGCCGCGCTTGCCCCGGAACACATACAGGTCGCCTGCGTGCGGGTCGCGCTGCAACACCTGCTGCACCTGGAGGGCCAGGCCGTTCATGCCGCGCCGCATGTCCGTCTGGCCCACCGCGAGCCAGACCCGCACCCCGGCCGGGACCGGGATCATCCGCGCAACGCCGCAAGCACCCCGCGAAGCGTCGCCGTGCTGACGCCTGCGTCGATGCGCAGCACCACCCCATCCGGCAACATCACCTCGATCCGTCCGCGCCCCGCCCGGTCCCGCCGGGGCGGTCGTCCGCCTGATGCTGGAACAGAAGGGGATGCGGGCCGGCGCTGGTGGTCCATGGCGACCCGCACGGGCACGAACACCGGTGCATCCTCCACCAACTGACCGCTCCGCTGTGCATCGCGCCACTGCCACAGCAGCCCGCGGCTCAGGTCGTGACGACGGGCGACATCGTTGAACTTGACGCCGGGTTCATCCAGCTCGGCCAGGATCCGCAGCTTGTCCCCAACCCGCCACCGCCTGCGCCGCTCAACCCCGGTGATGATCTCCATCTGCCCACCCATGCCCTGACCTTAACGGCGCTCGAAAATACGCCCGTAAGATCAAAGGGCACCCCGTGAGCAGGGAAGGTGGCCCTCGCCGGATGGATACTAACTGGCGGTCTACCGGAAGATTGGTTCTTGCGCCGGCAGTTTAACTAGCGCTGGTTGGTGGCTAAATTCGTTCAGTGATCACAAAGCTGCGGGATGAACCGGGGAAGCTGTCGCGCGTCGCCAGCGCCTCGGCGCCGGCTTGTGATTAGGCGTGGAAAAAGGACCCCGTAGGTGGAGTGCGCCCCTGCGGGTGGACAGAATCAAGCGGCTGTTTTGACCGTCTGCCGGGCGTGTTGATCCTCGAACTGCACCGGGCTGAGATAGCCGAGCGCGCTATGCAGGGACTGTGTTTCGGCCTCGGGCACGGCCAGCTCGGTCTGACTGGCTCCATACCGACCGGCGAGAGGTTGGCGAGAGCAATGCTGCGGGATGTCGCAATTCCTGATCTGAGCCGCTTTGCGCCGAACGCTTTGGCCATGTCCGGTGACACAGGTCGCCGGATGTTCCACGGAGCGAAATCATGATCATGTCCCGTGGCGAGATTTACAGCCCGATCGTGTGCGCTTGCATCGATATTCAGAGTCAGGCGCTGGACGCCGGGGTATCGTAGTCCTGCACCATGCCGATGGCCGGTGGTGTGGTGCGCCGTAGCCGCTCACCCTCGCGCTCCACGGCACGCCAGACGCGCACGAAGTTCTGACTGGCGATGCCGGCGATCGCGTCATCCGACCAGCCGCGTCGGATCAACTCGGCGAGCAAATGCGGGAACCGGCTGACATCCATCAATCCGACTGGTTTAGTTGGGACACCAAAATAGTCGGAGCCGATACCGAGCCGCGCCGGCCCGAGCTTTTGGGCGAGGTATTCGATGTGGCCGACCACCTGCTCCAGAGTGGTTTTCGGGCGCGGGCCATGGGTCTGTTCCCAGGCCTCGATCGCGGCCAGCCAGCCGCCGCCGGTGTTGCGTTTGAACGCCTCGCGCAGCGGATGCATCCACATGCGGACCTCATCGTTGGTGAAGTCCGGCACGAAGGTGGCCATGACAATGCCGTCCCGGGTCGCCCGCAGCCGCTCGAGCACATCGTCCGGCACGTTGCGCGGGTGGTCGCACAGGGCGCGGGCATTGGAATGGGAGAACACGATCGGCGCCGTGGACACGTCAAGCGCGTGGTGCATCACCTCGGCCGACACATGGCTGCAATCTACCATCATCCCGAGGCGGTTCAGCTCCCGCACGACCTGTTTGCCGAAGGCGGTTAGCCCGCCATGGCGCGGCGCATCGGTGGCGGAATCGCACCAGTCCAGCGTGCCGAAATGGCAGAGCGTCAACAACCGGGCGCCCGCCGCATGCCACAGCCGCAGCGGGGCGAGGCTGTTCTCCAGCCCCACCCCGCCTTCGACTGCGACGATGGAGGCAATCTTCCCTTGCCGCTTGGCGCGGGCGATGTCGGACGCTTTCGTGGCCGGCAGGAACACGTCCGGATGGGCCTCGTGCAGGCGGTGGATCAGGTCGATCTGCTCCAGCGCGGTGCGCGCCGGATGTTCCATCGCCGAGGGGACATAGGCCGCCCAGACCTGCGCGCTGACGCGGCCTTCTCGCAGGCGGGGAATATCGGTGTCGCTTTCGGGATGCACCCGGGTCAGGTCGTAGGCGCGCACGTCGCCGCGTGCCGTTTGATCCAGCCGAATGACCCAGGGAAGGTCGTTATGTCCGTCCAGCAACGGCACCGTCTCCAGCAGATCGAGCGCGTGTTGGAGGGCTTTGTCCTTGCGGGTGCGTGATGTTGGCACGACGGTCCCCTTCCGGTCAGTATCGGCGCGGCAAGCATGCTTCGGGCAGGCGCGACTGACAAGTGTTGATTCGCCCGCGACACAGGGCCAGGATGATCAAAAGTCAAGAGGGAGAGTGCCATGCTGACGCGTCGTTCTCTGTTCGCAGCCACGGCGTCCGGCCCAATTCTTTGGTATGCTGCGGTCGATGCCGCGTTGGCTGAGACGCCCCGCGACATCCTGGTGATGGTCCGCCATATCGGCGATGTCATCAGCTTCGACCCTGCCGAGGCGTACGAGTTTACGGCCAACGAGATCATCGGAAATTGCTACCGCAAGCTGATCGCACCCGATCCAGACGATACCTCGCGCATCGTCGGCGACTTGGCGGATAGCTGGACCGTGAGCCCTGACGGCCTGACGTTCACCTTTCGTATGCGTTCGGATGCGAAGTTTGAATCCGGCAACGTGGTGACCGCAGACGACGCCGCATTCTCGCTGCAGCGTGTCGTGATGCTGAACAAGACCCCAGGCTTTATCGTCACTCAGTTCGGCTTCAAGCGCGATAACGTGCAACACCTGATCCGCGCCGTGGACGACCGGACGCTGATTATCGAGCTACCAGAGAAGCGCGCCACCAGCTTCGTGCTGTATTGCCTTTCGGCTGCCGTCGGCAGCATCGTCGAGCGTGCGGCCGTAATCCCGAATCAGGTGGGCGAGGATCTCGGCAACCAATGGCTCAAGACCAACAGCGCCGGCGCCGGGCCATATAAGCTGCAATCCTGGGCGGCCAGCGAGCGCATCACGCTGGTGGGAAACCCATATTACCCATCGCCCGCACGCATGCGCCGGGTCGTGCTCATGCATGTGCCCGACTCAGGCGCCCAGCTTTTGATCCTCAAGAAGGGCGATGCCGACGTTGCGCGCGACCTTGGCTCCGACGAACTGCGTTCGATCGCCGGCAATCCGGACCTGCACCTTGTCAGCCACAGCCAGGGCACCTCGTGCTACGTCGCGCTGAACCTCGCGATGCCGGAACTCGCGAAGGCAGCGGTGCAACAGGCGGTCAAGTGGGCCATCGACTACGAAGGCATCGCTGCGGCGATCACGCCGGATATCTGGAGTGTGCAGCAGGCGTTCCTGCCAATTGGTATGCCCGGCGCCATCGCAGACCGACCGTTCCGCCGTGATTTGGTGCGGGCGCGGGCACTAATGGCGGAGGCCGGGTTGGCCAACGGCTTCGCAGTGAGTATGGACCACTACTCTGTGTGGCCCTTCCCCGACATCGCGTAGGCAGTGCAGGCAAATCTGGCCGAGATCGGCATCCGCGTGACGCTGGTGGCCGGCGATGGGCGCCAGGTGCTGACCAAGTCGCGCGCGCGCAACCACCAGATGGCGCTGCTACGCTGGAGTACCGATTATTTCGACCCGAACTCCAATGCTCAGTTCTTCTGTGAGAACGGCGACGATCCCGACGCCAGTCCGCTGAAGGTGATGGCCTGGCGGTGCCACTTCCAGGATGCCGAGCTGACTGCCATGGCGCGGCAAGGCACGCTGGAGGGCGACACCACGAAGCGTCTGGCATTGTATGGCGCCATGCAACGTGCGTTCTTCGAGCGCGGACCTATGGCATTCATGCTGCAGCGCAACGAGGTCGCCGTCGTCCGGCGCGGTGTCTCGGGTCTGAAGCTCGGGCTAATGGCCGACTACACAAAATATGGGGCGCTAGAGAAAGGCTGACACACAGCTTACCTTGTCTGTGTTTTGGCGCGTGGCCCCGAAGCAATGAACCGCCCCGGGTTTCCCGGAGGCTGTTTAGGGCGCCTCTAAAAACCTCTCTTTTCCTGCCGTTTGAACCGAGATTCATTAGACCTGTTGCGAAAGCCGCTTTTTCTTCAACGAAATCAACGGCTACCCCCGGCTTTCGCAACAGGTCTATTAGGGTCTGACACCACCGCTGGATTCACGATGACACAGCCCGGTTTTTGGAGCTCAAGTGGCGCTACGAGAGCCTGGATGTAAATCAGCGCAGGGTCCCGATGCCGATGGGCACGGCAAGTAATTGATCTGATTGATATCGAGGGAGTTGCCGGGTCGTGCCGATCTACATCCATCTCGGCGCGGCACAGGCCAGAGAGGTCGGTCGGCGGTAACATGCCCATACCGAATCGTAATCGGTCGCGTCGCGGGAAGATCAACGATTCCCCGGGGTTTTGCCCCGGTTACGCCGATCGGCGTCGGGACCCCACGCCGAAACACAATCGTCTCCTGCGGGCTCGATGGGCGGTTGGTTTGATGGCACGCTAATCGGCGAAACGATGCGTCGGTAGCCCCTTGGCCCCAGCTTCGAAGGCAAGGACCGTGCCGGCCAGCGCATACTGCTCGACCTGCTCCGCCGTGAGACCCTGGGTCAGGCTGGTCACATAAAGCGTCCCGAAGTCCGGGCCGCCAAAGCATGGCATGGTAGGCCGGAAATTGGGCATCTCGATCGAGGCCATCAGCGCGCCGTCTGGCGAGAAACGGTTGAGCCGGCTGGCCGACGGCCCGGCGCTCCAGTA
>CAIMWH010000325.1 GCA_903845065.1 uncultured Rhodospirillales bacterium
AGGGGCTCGGCCCCTGGTGGGGTCGAGGGGCAAAGCCCCCGCCTTGCCTTCCTTCGCCCTCCAGCACCCCCTCAGGCCGCGACCGTGGCCGGTTTCCGGCGGGGTTGGAGGGCGAGATAGATGATGGGGGTGGTGTAGAGGGTGAGGAGTTGGGAGACGAGGAGGCCTCCGATGATGGTGATGCCGAGGGGTTGGCGGAGTTCGCTGCCGGTTCCGAAGGCGAGGGCGAGGGGGACGGCTCCGAGGAGGGCGGCGAGGGTTGTCATGATGATGGGTCGGAAGCGTTCGAGGCAGGCGGCGTGGATGGCGTCTTCGGGGGATTTGCCGTGGAGGCGTTCTTCTTCGAGGGCGAAGTCCACCATCATGATGGCGTTTTTCTTCACGATGCCCATGAGCAGCAGGATGCCGATGATGGCCATGATGGAGAGGTCGTAGTGCGAGATCTGGAGGGCGAGCAGGGCTCCGAGGCCGGCCGAGGGGAGGGTGGAGAGGATGGTGAGGGGTTGGGTGAGGCTTTCGTAGAGCACGCCCAGCACGATGTAGATGGTGAGCAGGGCGGCGCCGATCAGCAGGGGCTGGGATGACAGGCTGTCGGTGAGGAAGCGGGCGTTGCCGGCGAACTGGGCGCGGATGGTATCGGGCATGCGCAGGTCTTCCTGCGCGGTTTGCACGGCTTTCAGGGCGTCTCCCATGGCGACATCGGGGGCGACGTTGAAGGTCACGGTGGCGGCGGGGTACTGGCCCTGGTGGCGCACGGCGAGGGGGGCGGTGCCGCGTTCGAGGGCGACGACGCTGCGCAGCGGGATGGTGACGCCGGCGTTGGAGCTGACGTAGATACGGTCAAGCATCGAGGGATCGGTTTGCAGGCGGGGGTCGGCTTCGAGGACCACGCGGTATTGGTTGCGCTGGCTGTAGATGATGGAGATCTGGCGCTGGGCGAAGGCGTTGTTGAGCGCGTTGTCCACGGCGGCGACGGAGACGCCGAGGCGCGCGGCGGCGGTGCGGTCGATCACCACGTTGGCTTGCGGGCCGGCGCGGTCCTGATCGGAGCTGACGTCCGCCACTTCGGGGACTTCGCGGAGTTTGTCGGTGAGTTTTTGGGTCCATTCGCGCAGTTCGGTGAGGTCGGGGTCGATCAGCACGAACTGGGTGGAGCCGCCCTGGCGGCCGCCGCCGCGGAGTTCCTGGGCGGAGAAGAGGAAGGTTTGCAGGCCGCCGATGCGGGCGAGTTGGGGGCGCAGGCGGGCGATGACGGCTTCGGACGAGATGCCGCGTTCGGCCAGGGGCTTGAGGCTGACGGTCATTTGCCCGCGGTTGAGGGAGGCCCAGCCGGAGGTGACGCCGACGGTGGAGCCGACGCCGGCGACAGCGGGGTCGGCGAGGATGATTTCGACCGCGGCGCGCTGGCGTTCCTGCATGGCGGCGAAGGAGATCGAGGGGTCCGCCAGTGTGCCGCCCCAGACCAGGCCGGTGTCCTGGGTGGGGAGGAAGCCTTTGGGGGTGACGGTGTAGAGCCACACGGTGAGGCCGATGGTGGCGAAGGTGGAGAGCAGCATCAGCAGGCGGTGGCGCAGCGCCCAGCCGAGGGTGTTGGCGTAGAGGCGCAGCAGGGCGGCGAAGGCGCGATCGAGGATGCGGTTGAGGCGGTTGCCGGGGCCAGGCGGCGGGACGCGCATGAAGCGGCCGCACAGCATGGGGGTGAGGGAGAGCGAGACGGCGGCGGAGACGGCGATGGCCAGCGTCATCGTCATGGCGAATTCGTGGAACAGGCGGCCCATGATGCCACCCATGAAGGTGACCGGGATGAAGACGGCGACCAGTGAGAGGGAGATCGACACCACGGTGAAGCCGATCTGTTTCGCGCCTTCGAGGGCGGCGCGCATGGGGGTTTTGCCCATGTCCATGTGACGGACGATGTTTTCGATCATCACGATGGCGTCGTCCACCACGAAGCCGACCGAGATGGTGAGGGCCATCAGGGTGAAGTTGTTGAGCGAAAAGCCCCAGAACCACATGGCGGCGAGGGTGCCGGCGAGGGAGAGCGGCACGGTGACGCCGGCGGCGATGGTGGGCACGGTGCGGCGCATGAACAGCAGCACCACGAGGAGCACGAGGGCGACGGAGATCATCAGGGAGATCTGCACGTCATTGACGCTGGCGCGGATGGTGGTGGTGCGGTCGGACAGGATGGTGAGCTGGATTTCGGCCGGCATCCAGGATTGCAGCAGCGGCAGCACGGCCAGCACGTTGTCGACGGTTTCGATGACGTTGGCGCCGGCGGATTTGGTGATGGAGAGCAGGATGGCGGGCTTGTGGCCGAAGCTGGCGGAGAGGCGGGAGTTGGCCACGCCGTCGATCACGCTGGCGACGTTGGACAGGCGGACGACGGAGCCGTTGGCGGTTTTGATGACCAGGGGCGCGTAGTCGGCGGCGACGTTGAGCTGGCCGTTGATGGCGATGGTTTCGGCGCGGTCCGGCCCCTGGAAGCCGCCGGTGGCGCCGTTGACGTTGTTGGCGCGGATGGCGGTGTAGACGTCCTGGGCGGAGAGGCCGGCGTTGGCGAGGGCGGCGGGATCGAGCCTGACGCGCACGGCGGGCTTTTCGGCGCCGTTGACGATGACCTGGGCGACGCCTTCGACCTGGGAGAGGCGCTGGGCGAGGATGCTGTCGGCGGCATCGTAGACCTGGCCCATGCTCAGCGTGTTCGACGTGAGGGCGATGGTCATCACCGGGGTTTCGGCCGGGTTGAACTTGCGGAAATAGGGGCGGATCGGCAGATCGCCGGGGAGGTCGGCGATGGCGGCGTTGATGGCGGCCTGGACGTCATGCGCGGCGCCGTCGATGTCGCGCTTGAGGTCGAACTGGACGACGATGGAGGTGGCGCCGACGGAGCTGGTGGAGGTGAGCTCGGTGACGCCGGGGATTTCGCCGAGGCGGCGTTCGAGGGGGGCGGCCAGCGAGTTGGCGACGGTTTCGGGGTCGGCGCCGGGGCGGCTGGCGAAGACCACGATGGTGGGGATGTCCACGCTGGGGAGCGGGGCGACGGGGAGGAAGTGGTAGGCGACGATGCCGCTCAGCAGCAGGCCGAGGGCGAGCAGGAAGGTGGCGACGGGCCGCTGGATGAAGACCGTCGAGAATCCCATGGCCTACTCCGCTACCGCCGGGGCGCGGGTAAGGGAGAGGCGGGCGCGCTCGAAGGCCAAATAAATGGCCGGCGTGGTGTAGAGGGTCAGCAACTGGCTCAGCAGCAGGCCGCCCACGATGGTGACGCCGAGGGGGAAGCGCAGTTCGGCGCCGGTGCCGCCTTGCAGCATCAGCGGCAGGGCGCCGAGGAGGGCGGCCATGGTGGTCATCATGATCGGCCGGAAGCGCAGCAGGCAGGCCTCGCGGATGGCGACCTCGGGGGCGAGGCCGCGGGTGCGTTCGGCGTCGAGCGCGAAGTCGATCATCATGATGGCGTTTTTCTTCACGATGCCCATCAGCAGCACGATGCCGACGAGGGCGACCAGCGAGAGGTCGGCGCCGACGGCCATGAGGGCGAGCAGGGCGCCGATGCCGGCGGAGGGGAGGGTGGAGAGGATGGTGACGGGGTGGATGACGCTTTCGTAGAGCACGCCGAGCACGATGTAGATCACCACCACGGCGGCGAGGATGAGCCAGGGTTCGCTGGCGAGGGATTTCTGGAATTCCGCGGCGTCCCCGGCGTAGCTGCCGGAGATGGTGGCGGGCATGCCGATATCCTGTTCGGCGCGGGCCACGGCGGCCACCGCATCGCCGAGGGCGGCGCCGGGGGCGAGGTTGAAGGAGACCGTGACCGAGGGGAACTGTGCCTCGTGGGTGACCACGAGGGGGGCGATGGTGTGCGAGACGGTGGCGATGGCGGAGAGCGGGATCTGGTTCCCGCCGGCGCCCGGCACGCGGAGGCGATCGAGCGAGCCGGGATCGGCCACCCATTCCGGGTCGGCTTCCAGGACCACGCGATACTGGTTGGCCTGGGAGAAGATGGTGGAGATCTGGCGCTGGCCGAAGCTGTCGTAGAGCACGTCCTGCACGGTTTGCATGGTGACGCCGAGGCGCATCGCGGTGTCACGATCGACGGTGACGGTGCTGCGGAAGCCGCTGTCCTGCTGGTCCGACGTGACATCGCGCATGACGGATTCGGTGGAGAGGCGGGCGATGAGGCGGGGGGCCCAGGTGGAGAGTTCGGCGGCGTCGGTATCGACCAGGGTGTATTGGAACTGGGTGCGGCTGATGCGGGTGCCGATCTGGATGTCCTGGACGGGCTGCATGAAGACGCTGATGCCGGGGATGCCGCCGAGTTGGCTGGTCAGGCGGCGGGCGATCTCGGCGGCGCTGGCGCTACGCTCGCTGCGCGGGTGCAGGGCGATGGTGAGGCGGCCGGTGTTGGGGGTGGGGTTGATGGTGCCGACGCCGACGAAGGAGACCACGCCGTCAACATCCGGATCGGCGCGGGCGATGGTGGCGGCCTGCTCCTGGAGGGTGGCCATGCGGGGGATGGAGACGCTGGGCTCGGCCTCGGTGACGGCGACGATGAGGCCGGTGTCCTGCAGGGGGAGGAAGCCTTTCGGGATCATCACGTAGAGGGCGATGGTGCCGCCGAGGGTGGCGACGGCGAGGAGCAGCATGGTGCGGGGCACCAGCAGCGACCAGTCGAGCGTGTGGCGGTAGAGGGTGAGCATGGCCTGGAAGCCGCGCTCGCTGAGGCGCGAGATGAAGCCGGGCGGGCCGGTCTCGTGACGCAGCAGGCGGCCGCACATCATCGGCGTGAGGGTGAGGGAGACCACGGCGGAGACGATGACCGAAACCGAGAGCACGACGGCGAATTCGCTGAACAGGCGGCCGACGACGCCGGTCATGAACAGCAGGGGGATGAACACGGCGATCAGCGAGACGGTGAGGGAGACGATGGTGAAGCCGATCTGGGCAGCGCCCTTGTAGGCGGCTTCGAGCGGGGGGACGCCTTCCTCAAGGTATCGGACCACGTTCTCGATCATCACGATGGCATCGTCCACCACGAAGCCGGTGGCGACCGTGAGAGCCATCAGCGAGAGGTTATCCAGTCCGTAGCCCATCAGGGCCATGATACCGAAAGTGCCGACGATGGAGAGCGGCAGGGCGACGGCGGGGATGATGGTGGCGCGCCAGGAGCGCAGGAACAGCCAGATGACGCCGACGACCAGCACGACGGAGAGCATCAGGGTGCCCTCCACGTCGGCCACCGAGGCGCGGATGGTGGCGGTGCGGTCGGCGACGGCGACCATCTCGATGGCGGCCGGCATGGCTTTACGCAGTTGCGGCAGGGCGGCCTTGATGCGGTCAACGGTCTCGACGATGTTGGCGCCGGGTTGGCGCTGCACGTCGAGCACCACGGCGGGGCGGCCCTGGTAGGTGGCGCTGGCGCGGATGTTCTCGAGGCCGCCGATGACGGTGCCGACATCGGACAGGCGGACCGGGGCCCCCTTGCGGTAGGCGATTACCAAGGTGCGGTAGGCGGCGGGGTCGGTGATCTGGTCATTCGCGCCCAGCGCGATGGCTTGGCGCGGGCCGTCGAAGCCGCCCTTGGCGCCGTTGACGTTGGCCGCGGCGATGGCGAGACGGACATCCTCCATCGACAGGCCGTAGGAGGCGACACGGGCGGGATCGACGCGGACGCGCACGGCGGGGCGCATGCGGCCCTGGACGGCGACGCGGCCGACGCCGTCGATCTCGGCGAGTTTGGGTTGCAGCAGGGTGTCGGCGGCATCGGATACCCGGTCGAGCGGGATGTTGTCGCTCATCAGCGCCAAAGTGAGGATGGGGGCGTCGGCCGGGTTCACCTTGGAGTAGACGGGGGGGTAGGGCAGGGTGACGGGGAGGGTGCCGGAGGCGGCGTTGATGGCGGCCTGCACGTCCTGCGCGGCGCTCTCGATGTTGCGCTTGAGGGAGAATTGCAGGGTGATTTCGCTGGTGCCCTCGGCGGAGGTCGAGGTCATCGTCGTCAGGCCCTGGATCTGGCCGAACTGGCGCTCGAGCGAGGCAGTGATGAGGGTGGCGACGGTATCGGGGTTGGCGCCGGGGAGTTGGGTGGTGACCTGGATGGTGGGGAAATCGACCTGCGGCAAAGCGGAAACCGGCAGGGTGCGGTAGCCCAGCGCGCCGGCGAGCAGGACGGCGACCGCGAGCAGCGAGGTCGCGATCGGCCGCGCGATGAACGGGGCCGAGATATTCATCCCGGGGCACCCGGGCGGCGCTGGCGCTGGGCGTTGCCGGTGTTGGTGCCGGCGGGTTGGCCGGCGACGGGGGTTTCAGGGCGTTTGGCCGGGTCGGCGGGCGGGGGCAGCACGTTGACCTTGGAGCCGTCCGAAAGGCGGGCGGCGCCATCGACCACCACGCGCTCGCCGGCGGACAAGCCGTCGGCGATGACGGCGGCGGTGAGGTCCTCATGGCCGATGGTGACGGCGCGGCGGGTGACGGTGGGGGCTTCGCCGACGACGAAGACGTAGGGGCCGCGCGGGCCGCGCTGCACCGCGACGGGGGGGACGACGACGGCGTTGACGCGGGTTTCGACGCGCAGGCGCACGGTGACGAAGGCGCCGGGCCAGAGGCGGAGTTTTTCGTTGGCGAAGGTGGCCTTCAGCTTGATGGTGCCGGTGGCGGGATCAACCTGGTTGTCCAGGACGGTGAGCACGCCGCGTTCGGCCGCACCGCGATCGCCGCTGTGGACGAAGGCCAGCACTTCGGGCGCCCCGGCGGCCATGGCGGCGGAAACCGCGCCAAGGGCTTGTTGCGGCAGGGTGAACTGCACGTTGATCGGCCGCAGGGTGGTGACGACGACGAGGCCGTTGGGATCGCTCGCGTGGACGATGTTGCCGGCGTCGACCGCGCGGATGCCGACCTTGCCGTCCACCGGGGTGACGATGGTGGTGTAGCCGAGTTGGGTGCGGGCGTTGTCGATGATGGCCTGGTCCTGGGCGACCTGGGCTTCGAGCTGGGCGACGAGGGCCTTCTGGGTGTCGGCCTGCTGGGCCGAGGTGTAGGCGGTGGCGGCGAGTTTCTGGTAGCGCGCGAGATCGAGCCGGGCGTTGGCGAGGTTGGCGTCATCCTGGCGCATCTTGGCGACGGCCTGGTCGAGCGAGGCCTGGTACTGGCGCGGGTCGATGCGGGCCAGCACGTCGCCGGCCTTGACGTCCTGGCCTTCCTTGAATCGCACCTCGATCAGCGGGCCGTCCACCATGGGCTTCACGGTGACCAGGGCCGAAGCCTGCACGGTGCCGAGGCCATCCATGTAGATGGGCACATCGCGCAGTTCGGCGGTGGCGACAACGACGGGGATGCCGTCCGCGCCACGGCGGCGGGCCACCTCAACCTCGGGGGTGGGGCGGTGGCTGTACCACCAGTAGCCGCCGCCGGCAGCGGCGAGCAGCACGATCAGCAGGAGGAAGCGCTTCATCTCAGTCCCGGTTCGTGGTGGCGCGTCATAGCACGCCCTGTAGCAGTTGGACGCTGGGTGCCGCGACATCCTCCCGGGTCCAGCCGCCGCCGACGGCCTTGTAGAGCGAGAGCAGGGCCTGGAAGCGGGCGAGGCGGGTCTGGGCGAGTTCGTCGAGGTCCTGGAAGAGGGTGGTCTGGGCCTGGAGGGCGCGCACGATATCGGACGTGCCGCCGCGCACCTGTTCGCTGGCGATGTCGGCGGCGAGTTGGGCGACGCGGACGGCGTCCTGGGTGAGGCGTTCCTGCTCGGTGGCGAACTGGTAGGCGCGCACGCCGTTTTCGACATCGGTGAAGGCCTGGACGATGCTTTTGCGGTAGAGCGCGACGAGTTCGTCGGCGCGGGCGCGGTTGTAGTCGACCTGGGCGGTGAGCTTGCCGTTGTCGAAGGCGATCTGGGTGGCGGAGAGGGCGGTGTTGGCGAACAGCGAGCCGGGGCCGAACAGGGTGCCGAGCGCGAGGCTTTGCCAGCCGGCCGAGCCGGTGAGGCTGACGGTGGGGAAGAAGGCGGCGCGGGCGACGCGGATGTTGGCGCGGGCCGCGGCGAGTTGGGCCTCGGCTTCGGCGACGTCCGGCCGGCGGGCGAGCAGGGCGGAGGGCAGGCCGGGGGCGAGTTCGGGCAATTTCAGGGTGTTGAGGGTGCCGACCTTGATGGCGAAGGCGGAGGGCGGGCGGCCGGTGAGCAAGGCGAGGGCGGTGATCTGCTGATCCAGCTGGCTGCGCAGACCGGGGATGTTGGCGCGCACGCCGGCGACGAGGGCGGCCTGCTGGGAGACATCGAGCGCGGTGGCGGTGCCGGCGGTCTGGCGGGCCTCGATGGCCTTGAGGATGGCTTCGGCGTCGGCGAGGTTGCGGCTGGCGATATCGACACGGTCCTGCAAGGCCAGGGCCTGGAACCAGGTGGAGGCGACGGAGGTGACGACGGTGAGGGCGATGGCTTCCTGGTCGAAACGGCTGGCCAGCGCGGTGGCGGCGGCGGCTTCGCGGCCGGCGCGGATGCGGCCCCAGAGGTCCAGTTCCCAACTGATTGACGGGCCGAAGGAGTAGCTGCGGGTTTCGCTGGTGGCGATGCGGGCGGTCTGGCCCGAGGTACGGCGCAGGGAACTGCGGCTCCACTGGTCATCGGCGCTGACCGATACGCTGGGCAGCAGGGCGGCGCCGGCGAGGCCCAACTGGGCGTCGGCCTGGCGGACGCGGGCGATGGCGGCCTGGATATCGAAGTTGGCGGTGCGCGCGTCCTCCACCAGGCGGTCAAGCTCGGGCGAGCCGAAGCCGCGCCACCAAGTGGTGGTGGGCCATACCTCGCGCGCGCTCGCCGCCGTCGCGCGGTAGGCGGCGGGGATGTCCAGGCTCGGCGCGGCATCATCGGGTGCGAGGGCGCAGGCGGCGAGCGCGGCGGCGAGGAGGACGGGGGCGAGGGAGCGTAGAGGGGTTGGGGCGCGCATGCTGTCCTTCGGTTCGTGCCGACCCTAGTTGGGCGGCAATGTCGGCACCATGGCCGGTGCATTGCCAATATCACATGATCGCGCCCGCGGAAGGTGACGTTGCGTTTTGTGGTTATTCGGCGCCGGCCGCGGCCAGGATGCGCTGGGCCAGCTTGAGGTGCGGGCGGTCGATCATCTTGCCATCGAGCGAGAAGACCCCGGCGTTCAGGTTGGCGGCGAAGCCGTCGCGGACGCGCACCGCCCAGGCGATGCGGGCGGGATCGGGGGTGAAGGCGGCGTTGACCGGGGCGATCTGGCTCGGGTGGATGCACAGCTTGCCGCTGAAGCCGTCGGCGGCGGCTTCGGTGGCTTCGGCGCCGAGGCCGTCCGGGTCACGCGGGTCGGGCCAGGGGGTGTCGATGGCGGGGATGCCGGCGGCTGCGGCGGTGATGAGCACGGCGGCGCGGGCGTGGGCGATGGCGGCGGGGTAGGAGTGATCGGGGCGGCGGGGGGAGATGCCGAGGTCGGCCGAGAGGTCTTCGGCGCCGAAGCAGAAGGCGAGCACGCGGCGGGCGGCGCCGGCCATGGCGGGCAGGCCGAGGATGGAGGCGGCGGTTTCGGTGACGATGGGCAGGATGCCGATGCCGCCGATGGGCAGGCCGGCGGCGGCTTCGAGGGCTTCGAGGTGATGGTCGAGCGCGATGAGGTCGGCGGCACCGCTGCATTTGGGCAGCATCACGGCGGCGGGGCGGCCGGGCACGATGGCGGCGAGGTCGGCCAGGTACCACTGGGTGCCGGGCTGGTTGATCCGCACGATCACCCCGGGCCGGGTGATGGCGGGGAGCAGGGCGGCGGTGGCGGCGCGTGCGGTGTCCTTGGCGGCGGGGGCGACGGAATCCTCGAGGTCGAAGATCACCGCGTCCGCGTCGGAGGCGAGGGCCTTTTCGGCCTTGCGGGCGGAATCGCCGGGGGCGAACAGCGGGCTGCGCAGTTTCATGCGGCGTCTCCGGCCGGGCGGCGGCGCATCAGGGCCTGGCGATCGGTGGTGACGACGATGGCGCCGGTCTGGTTGAAGCCCTGGTGGCGGAAGGTGACGATGCCGGCATCGGGGCGGGATTTGCTCGGGCGGACGGCGATGACGGTGGTTTTCACCGAAATCGTATCCCCGGCGAACACCGGGGCGGGAAAGGCGGTTTCGGTCATGCCGAGATTCGCCACCGTCGTTCCCATGGTGAGGTTATGCACGCTCATTCCGATGACGAGGCCAAGGGTAAAAATGGAGTTCACCAGCGGGCGGCCGAACTCGGTGCCGGCGGCGAACTCGGCGTCCAGGTGGAGCTTCTGGACATTCATCGTCATCGAGCAGAACAGCACATTATCGGATTCGGTTACGGTGCGCGTCCATTCGGCGTCAATCACCTGACCCTCGTGCAGGTCTTCGTACCATAATCCGGCCATTGCGTTTCCCGCCCTATCGCTGAAACAAACTTGCGTGTGCGACCCTGATATGCAAATCAGCGCTCACGGTCAAAAACATACAGGGAGACGCCCGGGGTGCCCGACACCATCCTGGCTACGACAGGGCTGACGAAAGAGTTCCGCGGGTTTGTTGCCGTCAATGACGTCAGCCTGACCGTGCGGACCGGGACCATCCATGCCCTTATTGGGCCGAACGGTGCCGGCAAGACCACCTGCTTCAACCTGTTGACGAAATTCCTGCCGCCGACACGTGGCAGCATCAAGATCAAGGGCCAGGACATCACCGGCATGAAGCCGGCCGATGTGGCGCGCCTGGGGCTGGTGCGCAGCTTTCAGATCTCGGCGGTGTTCGCGCACCTGACCGCGCTGGTGAATGTGCGCCTGGCGTTGCAGCGCGCGCGGGGCGGCAGCTTCGATTTCTGGCGTTCGGAGGAGGTGCTGTCGGTTTACGATGACCGCGCCCGCGAGCTGCTGGATGATGTGGGGCTCAGCGAATACGTCGATACGCCGGCGGTGGAACTGCCGTATGGGCGCAAGCGGGCGCTGGAGATTGCCACCACGCTGGCGCTGGAACCCGAGATGCTGCTGCTCGACGAACCGACCGCGGGGATGACCCATGAGGACGTCGACCGGATCGTGGCGCTGATCCGCCGGGTGCGGGTGGGGCGGACGATCCTGATGGTGGAGCATAACCTCTCGGTGGTGGAGGGGCTGTGCGACACCATCACCGTGCTTGCCCGCGGGCAGGTGCTGGCCGAGGGCGACTATGCTGCCGTGTCGAAGAACCCCGACGTTGTCGCGGCCTATCTGGGAACCACCGATGCCTGATGATGCGATGCTCAAAGTTCGTGGGCTGAATTCGTGGTACGGCGAGAGCCACATCCTGCACGGCGTCGATTTCGACGTCCGGGCCGGCGAGGTGGTGACGCTGCTCGGCCGCAACGGGGCGGGCAAGACCACCACGATGAAATCCATCATGGGCCTGGTGCCGAAGCGGCAGGGCAGCGTGATGTTCAACGGCGCCGAGACGGTGGAGATGCGTTCGGACACCATCGCGCGGGCCGGGATTGCGCTGTGCCCGGAGGAGCGCGGGATTTTCTCCTCGCTCAGCGTGACGGAGAACCTGATGCTGCCGCCGGTGATCGCGCCGGGCGGGCTCGATCTGGACACCATCTACAAGCTGTTCCCCAATCTGAAGGAACGCGCGGGCAGCCAGGGCACCAAGCTTTCGGGCGGCGAGCAGCAGATGCTGGCCATCGCGCGCATCCTGCGCACCGGGGCGAAGCTGCTGCTGCTCGATGAGCCGACCGAGGGGTTGGCGCCGGTGATCGTGCAGCAGATCGGCCGCACCATTCGCGAGATCAAGCAGCGTGGCTTTACCGTGCTGCTGGTGGAGCAGAACTTCCGCTTCGCCGCCACCGTGGCCGACCGTCATTATGTGATGGAACACGGCCGGGTGATCGACATGATCGAGAACGACCAGCTTGCCGCCAATATGGACAAGCTGCACGACTACCTGGGCGTGTAACCGGGTAGCGGCTGGATAATAAACGAACGGCCGCAAGCGGTCGCACCAGAGGAGGCCAAGGATGAAGCTCTCACGTCGTACCCTGCTCGGCACCGCTGCCGCGGCAACCCTTCCAGCAACTGCGCGCGCGCAGGCTGCCAGCATCAAGATCGGCGTGCTGACCGACCTTTCGGGGCCGTATCAGGACCTCGCCGGCACCCTCGCGGTGGCCTCGGCGCAGATGGCGGTGGATGAATTCGCCGCCAAGGGCTTCAAGGTGGAGGTGATCAGCGCCGATCACCAGAACAAGCCCGACGTGGGCGCCAGCATCGCGCGGCAGTGGTGCGACCAGGGCGGCGTCGATCTCATCACCGAGGTGGCCAATTCGGGCGTGAGCCTTGCGGTGGCGGGCGTGGCGAAGGAGAAGAACAAGGCGTACCTGCCGTGCGGGCCCGCAACGTCCGATCTGACCGGGACCGCCTGCACGCCCAACACCATCCACTGGGTGTACGACACCTATATGCTGGCGCGCTCCACCGGCGGCGCGATGGCCAAGGCGGGTGGCGATACCTGGTTCTTCATCACGGCGGACTACGCGTTCGGCCATGCGCTGACCCGCGATACGACGGGCTTCATCGAGGCCGCCGGCGGCAAGGTGTTGGGCGGGGTGAAGACGCCGTTCCCGGGCACCACGGATTTCTCGTCCTACCTGGTGCAGGCGCAGGCGAGCGGCGCCAAGGTGATCGGCCTGGCCAATGCTGGCTCCGACACGGTGAATTGCATCAAGCAGGCCAAGGAGTTCGGCATCAAGCAGAAGCTTGGCGGACTGCTGGTGTTCCTCACCGATGTGCATGCGCTGGGGCTCGATATCTGCCAGGGGTTGCTGCTGACCGAGAGCTTCTACTGGGACCTCAACGACGGGACCCGTAAGTTCTCCGAGCGGCTCAAGGCGCGGGCGCCGTCCAAGCGGCCGACGATGGTGCAGGCCGGGACGTATTCGGCGGTGCTGCATTACCTCAAGACCGTCAACGCGATGGGCGCCGCCGAGGCCAAGAAGGACGGCGTGGTGACCATCAACCACATGAAGGCGATGCCCACCGAGGACGATTGCTTCGGCAAGGGCACCATCCGCACGGACGGGCGGAAGCTGCATCCGTCGTATCTGTTCGAGGTGAAGAAGCCTTCGGAGAGCAAGTACGCGTGGGATTACTACAAGCTCATCGCCACCACTCCGGCGGATCAGGCATTCCGCCCGCTCGCCGAGGGCAACTGCCCCTTTATCAAGGCCTGATCGATCCATGACCCTGCTGTCGCGCCGTACCCTGATTGCCACCGCCGCCGCTTCCTCCGTGCCGCTTGCCGCGGCGCGGGCGCAGAAGCCGACGCTGAAGATCGGCGTGCTGACCGATCTGGCCGGCCCCTATCAGGATATCGTGGGGCCGATCACCGTTGAGGCGGCGCGGCAGGCGGTGGAGGATTTCGGTGTTGCCGGCAAGGGCTACAATGTCGAGATCCTGGTGGGCGACCATCAGAACAAGCCCGATGTTGGCGCCGGGATCACCCGGCAGTGGTACGACCGGGATGGCGTGGACATCGTGGTGGAGGGCGGCAGTTCGGCCGTGGCGCTCGCGGTTTCCGAAGTCGCGCGTGACAAGAACAAGGTCTACATCAACTCGGGCGGCGCCACCTCGGACCTGACCGGGGTGCGCTGCAACGCCAACACCATCCACTGGGTGTACGATACCTACATGCTGGGCCGGTCCACCGGCGGCGCGCTGGTGAAGTCGGGCGGCGATTCGTGGTTCTTCATCACAGCGGACTACGCGTTCGGCCATGCGCTGACCCGCGACGTGTCGGAGTTCGTGACCGCCGCGGGCGGCAAGGTGATGGGCAAGGTGGCGACGCCGTTCCCTGCCACCACCGATTTCTCGGCGTTCCTGCTGCAGGCCCAGGCTTCGGGCGCGAAGGTGATCGGGCTGGCCAATGCCGGTTCGGACACCATCAACTGCATCAAGCAGGCCAAGGAGTTCGGCATCACCCAGACCCTGGGCGGGTTGTTGGTGTTCATCTCCGATATCCATTCGCTCGGCCTGGAAGTGGCGCAGGGGCTGGTGTGCACCGAGAGCTTCTACTGGGACCTGAACGATCGCACCCGCGCCTTTTCCGCGCGCATGCGCAAGCGGGTGCCGGAGCGGCGCCTCGGCATGGCCCAGGCAGGGGCCTATGCCTCGACACTGCATTTTCTCAAGACCGCCGAGGCGATGGGTATCGCCGAGGCCAAGAAGGACGGTGCCGCGACCACGGCGCGCCTGAAGGCAATGCCGGCCGACGACGACTGCTTCGGTGCCGGCATCATTCGCCCCGATGGCCGCAAGCTGCATCCGTCCTACCTGTTCCAGGTCAAGAAGCCCTCAGAAAGCAAGGGGCCGTGGGACTACTACAAGGTGATGGCGACAACGCCATCGGAGGAAGCCTTCCGTCCCCTCAAGGACGGCAATTGTCCCCTGATCAAGACCTGACCTTCACGCGATAACGGAGACGCCCCCATGACCCTGAGCCGCCGCACCCTGCTTGGCACCGCCGCTGCCGGCGCCACGCTTCCCCTCGTCCGCAGCGCCCGCGCGCAAGCCGCCAACACCATCAAGATCGGCGTGCTGAACGACCAGTCCGGCCCGTACCGTGACACTGGCGGCACCTCGTCGGTGGCCGCCGTGCAGATGGCGGTGGATGAGTTCGCCTCCAAGGGCTTCAAGGTGGAAGTCATCAGCGCCGACCATCAGAACAAGCCGGACCTCGGCGCCCAGATCGCCCGCCAGTGGTACGATCGGGACGGGGTGGACGTGGTGATGGACGTGCCGACCTCCTCGGTGGGCCTCGCGGTGGCGGGCGTGGCGAAGGAGAAGAACAAGCTGCACATCAATATCGGTGCGGCCACGGTGGAGCTGACCAACAAGGCCTGCGCGCCGAGCCTGATCCACTACACCTACGACACCTACATGCTCGCCAAGTCGACCGGTGGCGCCACCGTGAAGGCGGGCGGCGATACCTGGTTCTTCATCACCGCGGACTATGCGTTCGGCAAGCAGTTGCAGGCCGATACCACCACGATGGTGCTGGCCTCGGGCGGCAAGGTGAACGGGTCGGTGGCTTATCCGTTCCCGGGCACCACGGATTATTCGTCGTTCCTGCTGCAGGCGCAGGCTTCGGGCGCCAAGATCCTGGGCCTGGCGAATGCCGGCGGCGACACGGTGAACTCCGTGAAGCAGGCCAAGGAATTCGGCATCACGATGAAGATCGCGACCATGCTGATGTTCATCACCGACGTGCATGCCCTCGGCCTGGATGTCGCCGGCGGCCTGTCGCTGACGGAGAGCTTCTACTGGGACATGAACGACAAGACGCGCGCCTTCACCAAGCGCTTCCTGCCGCGTTCGCCCACCAACTATCCGAACATGATCCATGCGGGTAACTATTCGAGCGCCCTACACTTCCTCAAGGCGGTGACCGACATGGGCGTGCCGGCGGCCAAGGCGAGCGGCACGGCGATTGCCGATCGCATGAAGGCGATGCCGGTGAGCGACGAGTGCTACCAGGGCAGCATCCGCAAGGATGGCCGTGGCATGTTCCCGGCCTACCTGTTCGAGGTGAAGAAGCCCGCCGAGAGCAAGGGCAAGTGGGACTACTACAAGCTGGTCCAGACCACGCCCGCCGAGGAGGCCTACAAGCCGCTGTCCGCGAGCGAGTGCTACTTCATCAAGTCCTGATCCAACCGTTCCGGCAGCCCCCATGTTCATGATCCTTGGCTACCCGGCGCCCTTGATGTTCGGCCAGCTTCTGCTGGGCTTGATCAACGGTGCCTTCTACGCGCTCCTCTCGCTCGGCCTGGCCGTGATTTTCGGCATGCTGAACATCGTGAACTTCGCGCATGGCGCGTTTTTCATGCTGGGGGCGTTCGTGGCCTGGGGGTTGCTGGAGTTTCTTGGCGTCAACTACTGGTTCGCCCTGCTGCTGGCGCCGGTGATTGTCGGCATCTTTGGCATTCTGCTGGAGAAGACACTGATTTCGCGGCTCTACAAGCTGGACCATCTCTACGGCCTGCTGCTCACCTTCGGCATGGCGCTCATCATCGAGGGCCTGGCGCGCAACCAGTTCGGCTCGTCCGGGATGCCGTATCGCATCCCGGCGATCCTGCAGGGGGCGACGAATGTGGGCTTCATGTTCCTGCCCAATTACCGCGCCTGGGTGGTGGTGGCGTCCGCCATCATGTGCCTGGTGACGTGGCTGATCATCGAGAAGACCTCGATCGGTGCCACGTTGCGGGCAGCGACCGAGAATGCGCCGCTGGTGCAGGCGTTCGGCATCAATGTGCCGCGGATGATTACCCTGACGTATGCCGGCGGCGTGGCGCTGGCGGCGTTCGCGGGTGTGCTGGCGGCGCCGATCTACTCGGTCAACCCCAACATGGGCGCTAACTTCATCATCACGGTGTTCGCGGTGGTGGTGATCGGGGGCATGGGGTCGATTTTGGGCTCTATCGTCACCGGGTTCGGGCTTGGCATCGTCGAGGGGTTGACCAAGGTGTTCTACCCGCAGGGCTCCGCCACCGTGATTTTCGTGGTGATGGTGATTGTGCTGCTGGTCCGGCCTGCCGGGCTGTTCGGAAAGGCTGCCTGAGATGTTTGGATTTTCGCGCCCCCAGGCGACTGCCTTCGCCGTGATGCTGGCCGCCATCATCGTGGCGCCGTTCGTGCTGTATCCGGTGTTCCTGATGAAGGTGCTGTGCTTCGCGCTGTTTGCCTGCGCGTTCAACCTGTTGATCGGGTATGTCGGGCTGCTGAGCTTTGGGCATGCGGCGTATTTCGGCATGGGCGGCTATGCGGCCGGCTATGCGGCGAAGGCGTGGGGCTGGTCTCCGGAGTTGGCCATTCTGTTCGGCACCCTGGCCGGTGGGCTGCTTGGCACGGTGTTCGGCTGGATCGCCATTCGCCGCCAGGGCATCTATTTCGCCATGATCACCCTGGCGCTCGGGCAGATGGCTTACTTCTTCTGCCTCCAGGCGCCATTCACCGGCGGCGAGGACGGTATCCAGCAGATCCCGCGCGGCAATCTGTTCGGCGTGTTCTCCATGCAGTCCGACATGGCGATGTATGCGCTGGTGGCGGTGATCTTCCTGTTCGGCTTCCTGCTGGTGCACCGGATCGTGCATTCGCCGTTCGGGCAGATCCTGAAGGCGATCCGCGAGAACGAGCCGCGGGCGACCTCGCTGGGCTATCGCACGGACAGCTACAAGCTGGTGGCGTTCATTATTTCCTGCGCGCTGGCGGGCCTCGCGGGGGGCACCAAGTCCCTGGTGTTCGGCATCGCGACGCTGACGGATGTGCATAACGCGATGTCGGGCGAAGTGGTGCTGATGACGCTGCTGGGCGGTCTCGGCACGATTTTCGGGCCGGTGATGGGGGCGTTGATTTCCACCTCGATGGAGAACTACCTGGCGCAGGCCGGCGCTTGGGTGACCGTGATCCAGGGGGTGATTTTCGTCACCTGCGTGATCGCGTTCCGCAAGGGCGTGCTGGGCGTGCTGGCGGAGAAGCTCAAGATCACCCTGTAGCGCCGGCTGGTTTGCCCGGCGGGGAATCGCAGTGCTAGGCTGGACAAAAGCCAAACACGGAAGCGCCCCATGAGCATCGAACCGCAGCAGGACTATATCATCGTCGGCGCCGGATCGGCCGGGGCGGCGCTGGCGGCGCGGCTGACCGAGAACCCCGCCAATCGGGTGCTGCTGCTGGAGGCGGGCAAGGCTAGCCATCCGTATTCGTGGA
>CAIMWH010000326.1 GCA_903845065.1 uncultured Rhodospirillales bacterium
AGTATCGTCGGACATGGCGGGTGTGGCTCGGCGCGTTCGCGTGGAAAGGATGGCTTCGACACCCAGTCCTTAAACGTGATCAACGCCTTACGCGACGCCCGCCAGCGAATCCCTGCCACGCCGTGAATAAGATGGGCTAGAGACCCTGCCCGGCTCGGGCCTGCACCGCGATGCACGCCCGGAATTCCGGGCCTCCCTCGGCGTTCACCTCCAGGTGCCCGCGCGCCTCCTTTGCCAGCCGGGCCGCCAGCGCCAGGGAGGGTTCGGCCGGCGCCGGATACGGCACCCGCTCCGCTGACACCGCGAACTCCACCGTATCGTGGTTGTCGCGCACCGAAACCGCGACCACCGCCCCGCGCGTCGCCACCGCCACCGCCGCCCCGATTACCGCGGCCAGCGCCGCCCGCAACCGGTCGACATCGGCATCCACGTCGGCCACCGTATCCACCGAAATCGAAACCTGCCGGTCGCGCGGCGTGCCGCTGGCTGCCACCGCGCTGCAAATTATCGCCGCCGTCCCGCCCTCGGGCATCGCCGGCTCCGGTTCGGCCGGATACCGCCCGGGATTGAGCGCCGCCCGCCGCCGCCCGGTTGCCGAGACATGCGCCTCGCGCACCAGCTGCCCCAGGTTTTGCGGCCGGAACGGCTTCTGCAGGAATGCGAAGATGTGGTTGCGCCCGGCGCTGAACGCCACCTCATTGGTGGCATAGGCGGTGATCATCACCACCTCGATCGCGCCGCTCTCCGGCGTGGTGTCCCGCACGCTAGCCGCCAGTTCCAGCCCGTCCGCCCCCGGCATGCGCAAATCCGTCACCACCACGGTGATCGCCGGATCGCCGGCCAGCACGCGCCGGGCCGCCTCCACGCTATGCACCGCCGTCGTCTCAGTGCCCGTCATCGACAGGAACGACGAGAGTGCCTCGGCTACCTCGACGTCGTCGTCCACCACCAGAGCCCGCGGTCGCTGCGGCTTGTTGTCACCCTGCGCCCACGAGAGTTCATTCAGCATTCTGCCACCTGTAACCGGCCGCCTGCATCACTTGCTGTGAATTATGCAACGAAAACAGACAATCCAAAAAATCCGTCAAAATAGTAGTTTAAATCCATCACCGATTCAAACCTCACGACGTCAATTTTTGTCAGCGATATCGGCGGGTAAACCATCCACGCCGCCCCTACCGCCGCGCCGGCCCCGCCTCGTGCCGCGCCGTCGCCAGATTTGGCAGCAAGGCCGTGAGCAGCCCGATCACCGGCAGGAACGAGGCGATGGTATAAACGTAGGAGATGCTCGTCGCATCCGCGATCCGCCCCATCGCCGCAGCACCCACGCCACCCAGCCCGAAGGCAAACCCGAAGAATATACCTGCGATCATGCCAACCCGTCCCGGCACCAGCTCCTGCGCGTAAACCATGATCGCGGGAAACGCCGAGGCCATCAGCAGCCCGATGATCACCAGCAGCGCATCGGTGAAAAACAGGTTCGCATACGGCAACGCCACGGTGAACGGCAGCACGCCGAGGATGGAAATCCACATCGTCGCCTTCCGCCCCACTCGGTCCGTCATCGGCCCGCCCAGCAGGGTGCCCGCCGCCACCGCGGCCATGAACACGAAAAGGTGAATTTGCGCGTCCGGCAGTGTCATCCCGAAACGGTCGATCAAATAGAACGTCAGGTAGGACCCCAGGCTGGCAGTGTACACATTCTTAGAAAACGTCAGCGCCGCGAGGATGGTGATCGCGAAAACCACCCGCCCGCGCGTCAACACCACGCCCCCGGCCGCCTGCGCCCGCGCCCGCACCGGAGTCATCGGCATGTTGGTGCGATACCAGTAGCCCACCCGCGTCAGGATCAGCATCCCCACCAGCGCCGCGAACGAGAACCACGCCACCGAGCTTTGCCCGCGCGCGATCACCACCACGCTGGCCAGCAACGGCCCGATCGCGCTGCCCGCATTGCCGCCCACCTGGAACAGTGACTGCGCCATGCCATACCGCCCGCCCGACGCCGCCCGCGCCACCCGCGAACTTTCCGGATGGAACACCGAGGACCCCACGCCCACAAGCGCCGCCGAAACCAGGATCAGCGAATAGTTGTGCGCCACGGACAGCATCAGCAGCCCAATCAGCGTCGATCCCATCCCCACCGCCAGCGAAAACGGCATCGGCTTCTTGTCCGTCGCCATCCCCACCGCCGGCTGCAACAACGCCGCCGTCAACTGGAACGTCAGCGCGATCAGCCCGATCTGCGTGTAGTCGAGATTGAAGTCGCGCTTGAACATCGGATACAGCGCGGAAATCATCGACTGCATCATGTCGTTCAACATGTGGCAGAAACTGAGCGCAATGATCACCGGCATCACCGTCACCGGCGCGGGTGGCATCACGATGTCGGCGGCATCGGCGGTATCGGCGACGGCTTTCTGCATTGCGCTGTTCCCTGCAATCGGCGTCAGTATGCCGAACCGCACCGGCGATACCAGTTCGAAGGCCTGCAAACCGCGCAGATCAGGGGCCTGATCCCCCGCTCGTACCGCCCGCCGTGACCACGCGCGGCCCTTCCGCCACGCCGCGCCGCGCCGGCAGCGGCTGCAACGCCGCACTTTCCCAGCAATCCACCGTGCCGAGGCTACGGGTGCAGAACGCCGGCGCCGCCACCGGCCCCTCCGCCTCCCGGCACCAGGTTTTGCCCTGCTCCAGCCGCACCATCGAGCAATCGCGCCCGGTGGCCAGGGAAAACACCAGATCTGGCACCGTCCGCCCGATCACCGGCACCATCGCGAGATTGGCCGCGGTGAACGCCAGGTCCCCCTGCACGCCGCACCCGCCCAATACCAGGAACATGAAAACCCATCGCATCATCCCGCCATCCTGACCGCGCCGGATGAACAACTTCCTTCCCGCGCCCCAGCTTCCCGCCCCGGCCCGATGGTTCCTGTTTGCTCCACGGGTCTCGCGACTGTATGGTCCGGCCGCCCGGGGACGCCCGGATCGCAGAGGGATCGCCGTGTCTGACATCTTCGCCGAAGTCGATGAGGAACTCCGCGCCGATCGCGCGCAGAAAATGCTGAAGAAGTACGGCGGCGTGCTGATTGCCGCCGCCGTGGTCGTGGTCGCCTGTGTCGCCGGCTGGAAAGCCTGGCAGGCGCACGAGGCCCGCGAAACCGCGCGCATCGCCACCATATTCCTTGAGGCCACCAAGGCCGCCAACGCCATGCCCGGCGTCGAGCGCGACACAGCCCTCATCGAGCTTGACCAGGTGGCCCGCGAAGGCAACCCCGGCTACCGCGCCCTCGCCCGCCTGCGCGCCGCCGCCATGCGGTTTGACGCGGGCGAGAAGGACGCCGCCCTCGCTTTGTGGGACCAGGCCGCCAACGACACCGCGGCCGACCCGGCCCTGCGCGATCTCGCCAGCCTGCTCTGGGTCTGGCACCAGCTTGATACCGGCACCCCCGACGTGCTGCGCGCCCGCCTCTCCAAGCTCACCGCGCCGGATGCCGTCTGGCGCCCCCTCGCCGAGGAAGCCCAGGCCCTGCTTGACCTGCGCGAAGGCCACAAGGACGCCGCGCGCGACACCCTCAAGCGCCTGACGCTCGATCCCGCCGCCCCCGATGGCGTGCGCGGCCGCGCCGGTGGCCTGCTCGAACGTATCGGCGGCGCGTCTTGAAGCGCCCAGCTGTTGGCTTCAACCGCCCGGCGGTTTCCTTCAACCGCCCGGCCACCCCTTCCACCGCTTCGGCGGCAGACCAACGGTTCCTGGAACAGTGATGACGTACAAGCACCTTCTGCGCGCCTCCCTGATGCTTTCCCTGCTGGGCGGCTGCAGCCTGTGGGACGACTGGATGGGCTCGGAGAAAACCCCGCTCCCCGGCACCCGCGTCGCCGTACTGACCGCCGCCAGTGGCTTGCAGGCCAATGCGGTCACCGGCGCCCGCATCGCCCTGCCGCAGCCCGTCACCAACGCGGATTCGCCCCAGGCCGGCGGCCCCACCACGCATGACCTGGAACACCCCGCCCTGCGCGATGGCGCCACCCGCGCCTGGTCCGGCTCCATCGGCGCCGGCGGCGGCTACCGTCGCAAAGTCACCGCCGAACCCGTCGTCGCCGGCGGCCGCGTCTACACCATGGACTCCGATGCGGTCGTCGCCGCATTCGATGCCAGCACCGGCGCCTCCCTCTGGACCGCCGCCACCCGCGGCGATGACGATCGCAGCACCAACATCGGCGGCGGCATCGCGTTCGATGGCGGCATCCTTTACGTCGCGACCGGCCGCGCCGACGTCCTCGCGCTCGATATCGCTGACGGCAAGCCCAAGTGGCGCGCCCGCCTCCCCTCGGCCGCCCGCTCCGCCCCCACGGTGGCCGCCGGCCGCCTGTTCATCCCGCTGATCGACAACCAGATCGTCGCGGTCTCCGCCACCGACGGCAGCACCGGCTGGTCCTACCAGGCCCGCGCCGCCGATCCCGTCGTCCTCGGCCTGCCGGCCCCGGCCTATGGTGACGGCCTCCTCGTCGCCGGCTTCGGCTCGGGCGAACTCACCGCGCTCAACCCGCTGAGCGGCGCCGTGGTCTGGGCCGACAGCCTCGCCGCCAGCCGTGGCCGCAACTCGCTGGCCGATGTCTCCACCATCCTCGGCCGCACCGTCATCAAGTCCGGCCGCGCCATCGCTGTCAGCATGGGCCAGCAGCTTGCCGCGCTCGATCTGCGCAGCGGCCGCCGCCTGTGGGAACGGGACATCGCCGCCGCCGAATCCCCCTGGGTCGCCGGGGACTGGATGTTCCTCGTCACCACCGGCGGCCAGGTTACCGCGGTTTCCCTCGTCGATGGGTCCGCCGCCTGGATCACCCAGCTCGACACCTTCGAGAACCCGACGAAGAAGAAAGACGCCATCCGCTGGCTCGGCCCGGTGCTCGCCGGCGATCGCCTGATCGTTGCCGGCAGCAACCGCAAAGCCCTCACCCTCTCGCCCTACACGGGCCAGATCCTCGGCACGCAGGACCTCTCGGGTCCCGCGTCCGTCACCCCGGTCATCGCCGGCGGCACGCTCTACATCGTGACGGACGACGGCACGCTGACCGCGTACAGGTAAATAGTAAAATGCTGCCGACAGTCGTCATCGCCGGCCGGCCGAACGTGGGCAAAAGTACCCTGTTCAACAAGCTGGCCGGCAAACGAACCGCCATCGTCTCCGATACCCCCGGCGTCACCCGGGACCGCAAGGAAGCCACGGCCACCCTGCGTGGCCGCGAAGTCCGCCTGATCGACACCGCCGGCCTGGAAGAATCGGCCCCCGATTCCCTCTACGGCCGCATGCGCGCCTCCTCGGAAGCCGCCGTCCACCAGGCCGATCTTGTGCTCTTCGTGGTGGACGCCCGCGCCGGCATCGTCCCCGCCGACGCCCACTTCGCCGCCTGGCTCCGCCGCCAGGGCAAGCCCATCCTGCTCGTCGTGAACAAGGCCGAAGGCCGCCTCGGCTCCAACGCCGCGCTTGACGCGTTCTCCCTCGGCATCGGCGAACCCGTCGCGGTCTCCGCCGAACACGGCGATGGCCTCGCCGATCTCATGGGCCACATCGCCGAACTCCTCCCCGAGGAGCCGGAAACCAACCCTGACGAGGAAGCCGAGGAGGACGACGCCGAACACCTCGACCGCCCCCTCAAGCTCGCCATCGTCGGCAAGCCCAACGCCGGTAAGTCCACCCTGCTCAACCGCCTCCTCGGCGAAGAGCGCATGATCACCGGCCCCGAGCCCGGCCTCACCCGCGATGCCGTCTCGGTCGAAATCACCGACACCGACGGCACCCGCATCGAGGTTGTCGACACCGCCGGCCTGCGCAAGCGCGCCCGCATCGAACTCGAACTGGAAAAGCTCTCGGTCGGCGCCTCCATCGGCGCCCTGAAAATGGCCGAGGTCGTCATCCTCACCGTCGATGCCACCGAGGGCATCCAAGACCAGGATCTCCAGCTCGCCCGCCTCGTCGAACGCGAAGGCCGCGCCTGCGTCATCGCACTCAATAAGTGGGATGCCGCGGTGGACCGCAACGCCGTGCGCCAGGCCGTGAAGGACCGTCTCGAAACCAGCCTCGCCCAAATGAAGGGCATCGAGGTCGTCACCATCTCGGCCCTCACCGGCCAGGGCGTCGACAAACTCCTCCCCGCCGTGCGCCGCGCCCACGCGGTATGGAACATGCGCGTCTCCACCGGCGCCCTGAACCGCTGGTTCGAACACGCCATCGAGCGCCACCAGGCGCCGCTGGTTCAGGGCAAGCGCCTGAAACTGCGCTACATCACCCAGGCCAAGGCCCGCCCGCCGACGTTCATCGTGTTCGGCACCCGTGTGGAACAAACCCCGGAGGACTACCAGCGCTACCTGGTCAACTCCCTCCGCGAACAGTTCAAATTGCCCGGCACCCCGGTGCGCTTCCAGTTCCGCGGCTCGAAAAACCCCTACGCCGACGCCGAATAGGCCCTACGCGGTGGCGGAGTAGCCCGGTACGATCGACCGGTCGCCATACAGCTTCACCGCCACCGTCAACGCCAGCAGCACATACACCGGCCAGGTGAACCCCTGCGTCAGGAACGTGCCGGAGGCAACGAACCCCGCGATCCCAGCCACGATGGATTGCGCCATGCCGTACGCCGCCGGGTCATACCGCGCCCCGGCGGCTTTCGGCGACAACTCCCGCACGCTCTTCATCGCCGTCTGCACCATCCGCACGATCATGGTGATGAAGATGCCGAACCCCAGGAACCCCCCCTCCGCCAGCACCGAGAACCACGTCGAGTGCACCGCCTTGGCGAAGCCTTCCCACCACGTGCTGTAGAAGAAGTAGTTGGCGACGTAGTTGTTCAGCCCCACCCCGGTCAGCGGCCGCGCGATCGCCATGTTGATCGCCGCACCCCAGGCATAGAACCGCCCCTCGGCCGACTCATCCACCAGCCCCGCCTCCGCCGCCCCGCCCGACTGCCGCCCGCCGATGCCCGCCGCCGCCGAAAGCCCGATCATCCCCAGTACTGCGATGCTGATCAGCAACGCCTTGGACTTGATCTGCTGCGCCCCGAATACCCCGAACACCGCCACAATCGCCAGCAACCCGCCCCGGCTCTGCGTCGCCAGCACCGCCATGATGATCACCACCGTGCCCACCAGCCCGAGCAGCCGCCCGAAAAACCCGGTCTTCGGCGTCAACACCAGCGCTACGGCAAAACTCAGCGGAAACGCCAGCACCAGCGACAAATCATTCGGATCGCCCAGTACCGAGCCCGCCGAGCGCCCGATGGTCACCCGCGTGCCCTCCACCAGCCCGATCTCGTTGGCCTTGTTGTAGAGCGCCACCCAGGACACAGCCATGCCGGCGATCACGATCGAACGGCTGGCCAGCGCAAAGTCGGACGGCCGCCGCGCCAGCGAGGCAATGGCGAACACCATCACGAAAATCTTCACGAACGTGTCCGTCCAGTAGGCGATCGCGATGTCCTTGCCGGTCGCGAAGGCGATCCCGATGGTGATCTGGATGAAGAAGATGGTGAACAGCTTAAGTTCCCGCGTCCACGCGATCTCGATCTTGCGGAACAGCAAATGCGAGCCCAGCACCGCCAGCGTGCCGATGGCCAGCGCTTGCGGGATATGCAGCGGGTTCAGCACCGGAAACGCCTCGTGCAGGCGGAAAAAGCTGAACAGGATGAACGCCAGGCACAGCAGGAACGGCCCGCGGAACGCCGCCACCACCAGCAACGGGGCGAACCCCATCGCCACCAGCACCGCCGGATTCGGCAACGCCCAGGCCGCCGCCGCCACCAGCAGCGTCGCCCCCGTCGCCAGCCCGATCTGCCCCAGCCGACCTTCCACCGATCTCTCCCGCGTCAGATAACCGGCAACGCCCGCGCCATCGCCGGCACCTTCACCAGCCGCAACCCAACCGACAGCAGCGCCGCCACCGCCAGCACCGCCCAGCCACCGATGCCACCAACTCCAACCGCGCCAACCGTCACCGCCAGCATCGCCATCAGGCGCGCCACCGGCCAATCCAACGGCGCCGTCTGCTGTGACAGCACCGCGAACAACCCAAACCGTGCGCCCTGCGAAATCACCGTCGCCCCAATCGCCCCGCTCACCCCGTATTGCGGGATCAACACCCAGTAGCACCCCAGCGCCACCGCCGCCGCCGCCAGGTTGATGAGGAACGTCTGCGTCCCGGTGTTGCGCGCGTAGCACCCCACATTGGCCATGCTGCTCGCCAGCTGGAACGCCAGCGCCAGGGTCAGCGGCGGGATCATCGCCACCGCCGGCGCATACGAAGCCGGTGCCAGCAGCCGCACGAGCAGCGGCGCCGCCAGCGCCACCACGCCCGCCGCCAGCATCAGCCCGGCCATCCCGGACATCACCACCCGGCTTGACTGCGCGCGCCCATCGGGCCCCGCCAGCACCGCGAGCCGGCGCGGATACCACCACAATTCAAACGGTTGCGCGAGCAGCGGCACGATCATCGCGATCTTCACCGCTAACCCATACCACCCCAGCGCCGCCGCCGGCACCTGCCCGGCGAGGAACCAGCGATCCGCCGTGCCCAGCACGAACGCGCACAACCCGCTGCCCACCAGCGGCACGCCATAGGCGAGCAGCTTCATGCCGACGCGCGGGTCCACCGAAATCCCGGTCTCCCGCGCCTGCCCCGCCGTCAGCAGCCCGGCCAGCAGCAACCCGGCCACCGCGCCGGCCGCCAGCACGCCCGAAACCCCGAACCCGCCCAGCACCAGGGCGGCCATCAGCGCCACCTGCACCGTGGCCCGCCCGCTGGTCAAAACCCCAAAGCCCCACGCCCGCGAATGCATCCGCATCCATCCGAGCGGCACCCCGATCACCCCCTCCAGCACCACGGCGGCACCCAGCAGCATCACCTCGGTGGCCGTCGTCGCCAGCGGCATCGCGGCGGCCACGAACGGCGCCCCCAACACCACCACGATCATCCCGATCAACGCGATCGCCAGCGCCAACCCCATCACCCGGCCTGCCTGCGCGCGCCCATCGGCGCCGCTGGCGAACCGGTACAACGTATCCACCAGCCCGGCCCCGGCGATCAGCCCGCCGATTTCCGCCGCCGATGACAACAACTCCAGCCGCCCGAACTCCGCCGGCGCCAACTGCCGCGTCAGCAGCGGCACGCTCAGCATCGCCAGCCCCTTGGTCCACGCCATGGCGCCGGCGTAGACCAGCGGCGCGGGCAGCCGGCTCAGGCGGCGCATTTGCGGTGCTCCTGCATGGCGTTGATCGCCGCCGTCATCGTAGCAGCCTGGCCCGCCAGCGTGTAATTCCGTTCCACATGCGCTCGCCCGGCCGCACCCATGCGCGTCCGCGTCGCCTCGTCCAGCCCCGCCAGCCACACCATTGCCGCCGCCAGGGCCGCCGCATCGCCCGGCGGCACCTGCTTGCCGCAGTCAGGCGTCACCATCTCCTTCATCCCCATCAGTGCCGAAGCCACCACCGGCAGCCCCATCGCCAGCGACTCCTTCACCACCACCGGCCCGGTATCCTTGTCGCCGTTGGCGCACACCACGAACGGCGCCACCAGCCCGAGATAGCTGGGCCCCGCCGAGGCAATCCAGTTGGACGGTTTGGCGCCGACGAAATTGATATGCGCCGAAACCCCGCGCGCCACGGCGGCCTCCTTCAACTCGGCCTCCAGCGGCCCGGTGCCCACCGCATCAATCGTCGGCCGCTGCGCCTCCGGGATCATCGCCAGCGCATCGAGCAGCACCGGATACCCCTTCTGCTCGGCCAGCCGCCCTATCGCCAGCAGGCGCCCGTTGCGCGGCCCGGCCCCCGGCGAAAACCGCGTCGGGTCGATCCCGCACGAGGTGATCACCACGTTGGCACCCGGCGCCCAGGCCCGGAAATCATCCGCCATGTCCTGGCAGGTCGCCAAAACCAGGTCCGCCGACGCGAGCTTCAGGGGCAGGTCCGACGGCGTGCCATACACATCATAGCCATGCCCGATGAACGAAACCGTCACCCCGGTCATCCGTGCCGCCGCAATCGCCGTCGCCGCCGAGGAATGGGCGAAATGGGCATGAATATGCGTGGCCCCCTCATGGCGCACCACGTCGGCCACCCGTGCGGCCGAACGCATCAGCGAGCGCGGCCGGATACCGGTCTGCGCCTTGGCGAACGCCCAGGCCGCCGCCCAGCGCCGCGGCGCGATGCCCAGCGTGCGCCAGCCCATCACATCGGTGAGCAGCACCGCCTCGTCGCGCATCGTCTCGTCTTCCGGCTGGCACGGCCCGTCATGGCGCGTCAGCGTCGTCGGCACGATCCGGTGCCCCAGCTTGCGCATCGCCCGGATCTCGTTGGTCACAAACGTCTCTGACAACACCGGAAACCCCGACATCACATAAACAATCGTCTGCGGCTTCAACGTCGACTGGGTGGTCATGACATGGCCCTTTCGTGGATAAGCCCTACCAAGCAACCGCCGTGCCAACCCGCGATGGCACATCCTTTGCATTGCCCCGAGCAGTCGATTGTCCGGAGCCCCGCCACCATGCCCGTCGAAGTCAGCGTCATCATCCCCACCCGCGACGCCCTCGCCTGGCTGCCGGGCGCCATTGCCTCGATCGGCCCCGATCCGCGCGTCGAAATCCTCGTCGTGGATGACGGCTCAACCGACGGCAGCCTCGAATTCCTCGCCAACCTGGCCCAATCCGACCCCCGCCTGCGCATCCTGCAAGGCGGCGGCCGCGGCCCCTCCCGCGCCCGCAACCGCGGCATCGCCCTCGCCCGCGGCCGCTACTGCGCCTTCCTCGATGCCGATGATCGCTGGGCCCCCGGCAAAATGGACGCCCAACTCGCCTTCCATAAAGCCAACCCCGATATCGGCTTCTCCTTCACCGATTACCGCCATGTCAGCACCGCCGGCGCCGATCTCGGCCCCTGCTTCAACTTCTGGACCCGCTTCGCCGGCCGCCACGGCAGCCGCACCGAACCCTTCCGCCTCGACCGCCCACTCTCCACCCTGTTCGCCGAAAATATCGTCGGCACCTCCACCGTGATGGCCCGCACGGACCTCCTGCTTCACGCCGGCGGCTTCTCCACCATGCTGATTTCGGCCGAAGACTGGGAACTCTGGCTCGCCCTCGCCGTGCGCGCCCCGGTTGGCGTGGTGCCCGGACTCTACGCCGACTACCTCATGCACCGCCCCGGCAACATGACCGGCAAAATGGCCAGCCGCGTCCTCGCCATGCAAGCCATCGCCGCCCGCTACCGCCCCACCGCCGAAGCCGAAGACCGCGATGCCCCCCGAACCCTCGATGCCCGCATGGCCGCCGCCCGCGCCGAAATCGCCGACGCCGCCGGTGCCAAACTCCAAGCCACCCTCCTCCGCCTCAAAGCCCTCGCCAAAGCGCCCTCCCGCCGTACCGCCTACGACCTCGCCGGTTCCCTGTTGCGGACGGCCTGAGCCTACGTCCTCATCGCCCCAGTCCACCCCGCCGCCGTGTAACGGGCCAGGATCGTGGCGATGCCGGCGGGGCGGCTGTAGCCCGACTCGATTGTGGATTTGGTATTGTGGATCAATGCCTTGCGATCCGCGTGCTGCCAGTGGCGGATGGCACCGGCCAGTTCCTCCAGGTTTCCCGGAGCAGCCAGATAGCCGTTGTCGCCATGCCGGATCACATCCGGCAGCGCCCCCACGGCGAAAGCCGCCACCGGCACGCCGTTGGCCATCGCTTCGAGCACCGCGAGCGGCAGTCCTTCGGCGCGCGAGGTGACCGCGAGGAGCCCGATTTCGTGCCACGCCCCGTCCATCCCCGCCCGCGCCCCTCTGAAATCAACGCGCTGGCCATATTTGGCCCGCAGATCGGCGAGCATCGGCCCGTCGCCGAACGCGATGAACGGCGTGTCCGGCACCATCGCGGCCAGTTCGCAGAATAGATCGGGCCCCTTCTCGTGGGAGAACCGGCCGACGAACGCCACTGAATCCGCCGTGCCTCCAGTGGCCACGGCCGGCACCGCGATGAAATTCGGCACCAGCGTGCCGCCGAACGGCAGCCGGGCCAGGATCGGCTTGCTCACCGCAATCCTTCCGCCGAGCCAGGAGGTCCAGCGGTCCGCCCGATCATACCAGGCCAGCATCCCGGGCGCCGCCTCCCCGGCGTGGTAGCTCGCCACCACCGGGATTCCGAGCAGCCGCGCGGCAATCCGCCCGAACAAATTGGCCTTGTAGCCATGTGTATGCAGCACCCCCGGCCGCCCGGCCTTCAACCGCGCGTAGAGCGCCCCGAAACTCCCCGCCAGCGCTTCCCACGGCAGCCCCTCCCGATCCAGCCGATCGCGCAGCGGGTGCGGCCCATGATCGGCGAGAAACAGCACCCGCGGGTGCTGCCCGGCATCGCGCAACCCCGCCGCAAGCTCGCCGACATGGGATTCGATCCCGCCCATTCCCCGGCTATCCAGCAGGTTCCAGATTTCGCCAAATGCGAACGTGGTGTCGTCGGCCATTGCAAATCGCCTTGCAAAATGCGAAAGTCGTTAAGCGGTGTTGCCAATGCTTTGGCATGGTTGTTGCTGTCATCTGGGCATGAGCCTCGGCAGATTGCCGATGTGGCAGATTATACGACCGGAGAGAACCATGCTGACGTTGACTGAACAAACTGACGGCAAGACCACCATCCTGCACCTCTCCGGCGCGCTCACCGGCGAAGGTGTCGCCCGCCTGCGGGATCGTCTGGCCGCCGCCGTGGCGCACCCCACCACCAACCTGACGGCCGACATCAGCGGCGTCACCCAGCTTGACGGCGCGGGCGTCGGGGCCATCGCCTTCCTGCATCGCCGCCTCACCGCCGCCGGCCACAAGCTCGGCCTGCGTGGCGCCCAAGGCCAACCGCGTGATTGCCTGCAGGACCTCGGCCTGTCGCGGCTGCTTGCCGCCTGAGCCATGCGCGGGTTCCTCCTGCTTCTCCTCCTCACCGGCTGCGGCGGCGGCTGGCCGCCTGCCGGGCAGGGTGGCATGGCGGAGGCCCGCTGGCCGGCGCAACTCGTCGACCAGCACGCGCCCGAGGGCGTCGAGGCCCACATGCGCTGCACCATGTCCCGCCTGTCCGCCACCGAGAATGTGGCGCATGATCGCGGCACCCACACCGGCGCCATCGCCATTCTCGATCTCACCGCCAATCGCGCCCGCCGCGAATACACCGGCGGCCTCTACGCCTATGCCCAAGCCCCCGCCCGCCTCGGCGTGGGCGATGTGGTGAGCATCACCGTTCCCGGCGAGGAGGCCTTCGCCAACCCCTTCAAGATCGACCGCGAAGGCCATGTCGACCTCCCCGAGGTCGGCCTCGTCGATATCGCCGGCCTCACGGTGACGCAGGCGAAAGAGTAAGGTCCGCACCGCGCTCGCCGCCAGTTTCCGCGATCTTTCGCGCTACAATCTGGTGCTGAAGGAACATCGCCTGCCCATCACCGTGCTCGGCTTCGTCAAGCAGCCCGGCCAGATCGAGTTGCCCGGCGGCAGCACCGTGCAGATGGCGCTGAACGCCGCTGGCGGCCTCTCCCAAGGTGCCCAGCTTGACCGCATGCAACTCCGCCGCACCGGCCCCAACGGCCAGGTCCAGGTGATTGCCTTCGACTACAAGCACTATCTCGACAGCGGGGACGGCAAGATCCTGCCGGCCCTGCGCCCTCTCGACGAGATTTTCGTCCCCGCCTCCCCGCTGATCGGCAATGTGCAGATCGAGTTCGACGCGCGCTCCCTGCAAGCCACCGGCGACGCCGGCGAAGATCGCGGCGCGGTGCGGGTGTTCGGCGAGGTGCAGACCTCCGGCAGCTATTCCTTCAAGCCCGGCATGACGGTGATGGACGCCCTGCTGCGCGCCGGCGGCGTGACGCGCTATGCCTCCGTCGAGCAGATCCGCATCCTGCCGCCCACCGGCGAGCCCATCCTGTTCAACCTCAAACGCTTCCTCGATTCCGGTGACCAGCGCCTCAACCTGCCGCTCAACGCCGGCACCACGGTGTTCGTGGCGCATGAGGTGGAGCAGGTGAAGAGCGGCGGCAACGTGGTCTACGTGATGGGCGAAGTGGCCAAGCCTGGCGCCTTCGAGGCCGCACCCGGCACCGGCTTCTTCGATATTCTAGCCAATGCCGGCGGCCCCACTCGCTTCGCCGAAAGCAAGCAGATCCGCATCATCCGCGCCAACGGCAACGTCGATGCCTTCGATCTCGCCGCCTACGCCGAAAGCACCGGCGCCACCCGCGTCACGCCCCCCAAGGTGAACCCGGGCGACGCGATTTTCGTGCCCGAAAAAACCACCAGCCCCGAACAGGCGAGCTGGCTGCGAACGCCGCCGGCACGCTCCATCCGGGTCATCGGCGCCGTCCGCTCGCCTGGCCGCTACGAGTGGTCCGACGAGATGTCCCTCATTGACCTCATCGCCCATGCCGGCGGCCCCAACGAAAAGGGCGACCTCACCAAGGTGGAGATCGTCCAGGGTGACCGCGGCGCCGCCGTCCACTACGACATGAAGAACTTCCTCGACAACGGCGGCCGCGTCACCAGCCTGCCCGTCCTGAAGGGCGGCTACACGGTCAACATCCCCGAAATCCCGGTCAGCCCGAATGACGTGCGGATGCAGTGGACGCAGCTTCCGGTCGATCGCTCCATCCATGTGATGGGCGCGGTGGGCCGCCCCGGCCGCTATGCCTTCGAGCCCAACCTCTCGTTCCTCGACGTGATTTCCGCCGCCGACGGCCCCTCCAACGCGGCCGACCTGTTCAACATCCGCGTCACCCACCGCGGCGAAGGGCGGGACCGCGTGACGAAGGTGAACCTCGCCCAATTCTTCGAAACCGGGGACGAACTCCTGCTGCCCCGCGTCCGCCCCGGGGACGTGATCTACGTGCCCGATCGCAACCGCAACTGGCTGGAGCAGACCTCCGCCAATACCGTTCGCGTCATCGGCGCCGTGGGCAAGCCCGGCCGCTACCAGTTCACCGATGGGATGACCCTGCTTGACCTGCTGGCCGAGGCCGGCGGACCCAACAAGGACGCCTACCAGGAGAAAATCGTGGTGGTGAACCTATCCTGCTGCGCCAGCGAGGCGCGCGTGTTCGACCTGACGAAATTCGCCAAAACCGGCGATTTCAGCCTCCTGCCGGTCACCCGCGTCGGCGATACCATCTACGTGCCGAACATCGAGCAGTCCGACTGGGCGATCTTCATGTCCAACGTGCGGGACACGGTTTCGCTGCTCTCGATTTTCGGCCTGTTCAAGATCCTGCTGTGAGCCCGGTGCGCAAAATGCGTGGCATGCTTCTTGCTGTTACCCTGATATCTTGAGCAAGGATGCCAGCAATGATCCAGATCTCTCCCTTCCACCCCGAAATTGACGCCATCTGGAACGCCGTCGCCGCGTCCGGCGCGCGTAGCGTCGCCATCGTGGCCGCCGAGTCCGGCGAAGGCACCACCTCCATCGCCGGCGCCCTGGCGCGCCGTGCCGGCCTGTCGATGATGGCCGACAAGTCTGACGGCAGCCGCGGCGAAGCCTCGTCCCTGCTGGTGGACCTCAACCTCGCCCGCCCCGCCGTGGCCCGCATTCTCGGCCTGCGCCCGCTGCCCGGCGAAATCATCCGCCTCGACGCCCTGGGCCTCGCCGTGCTGGGCGATGTCGGCATCGCCGGCGCCGAGGGCTGGCGCGAACGCAGCCAGCTGGTCAGCCGGCTTGAGGCTTGGAAGGCCGAGTGGGGCTACGTCGTGCTCGATACCGCGCCGCTGCTGTCGGGCGATTCCGATATCGTGCCCGGCACCACCGCCGCCGCCGCCGCGGACGCCACCATCCTCGTCACCCTCGCCGGCCGCACGCCCGCCAACCGGGTGCGTGAAGCCCGCGAGAAGCTGGCCGCCTGTGGTGCGAACGTGATCGGCGCCGTGCTGAATGACCGCGACAACCCCTCCCTGCTGACCGAGCTTGACCGCGAAACCTGGCGCCTGGCGAAAATGTTCCCCCGCCAGATGGCCAACCTGCGCGCCAGGCTGCATCGCATTCCCAGCCTGAAGGCGCGCATCTAGCCCGCGCCCTCGGGACGACCATAACGGAGCATACATGGCCCTCGATCCCGATTTCGCTGCCGAACTTGCCCGTGAACTACAGCCCGCCGACTACATCGCCGTGCTGAAGCTGTTCCGCGAGGACATGTTGAGATTGGTCGGGGTGATCGAGAAAGCCGCCGCCGCCAACGATACTGTCGGCCTGCGCGCCGCCGCGCACGGGCTGGCCGGCGCGGCCGGCTCCATGGGTGCCGCCCGGCTCGAGGCGGCGTGCCAGATCGCGATGTCTCGCCACGAGGTCATCCCCGACCTCGGGGTCGCCGCCGCCGAGATCCGCAAACTGGCTACCGCAGTACTTGCCGACATCGAGCACGCCATCGCCCGCGCGGAAGCAGCATGAACGACACCATCCCAGTACGCATCCTCGTCGTCGAAGACCTCGCCGCCCAGGCCGAACTGGCCCGCATTTTCCTCACCGGCCTCGGCTACGAAGTGCGCACTGCCGGGACCGCCGGGCTGGCGTATGAGATCGCCCTCGAATGGCAGCCCGACGGGCTGCTGCTCGACCTCGAATTGCCCGACTACAACGGCCTGGAACTGCTCAAGAAACTGCGCGAGGCCGGCAATGACGCGGTGGTGGTGGTGGTTACCGCGACGGCCTCGATGGAACTCGCCAAGCAGGCCATCCGCGCCGGCGCCGAGGATTACGTCGTCAAGCCGTACAACCGCGATCGCCTCGGCGTTACCCTGCGCAACGCCATCGACAAGCGCTCGATCGATCACCAGCGCCGCCACCTCGAAACCGCGCTGGTCCACACCCAGACCCGCCTGGTGGCCGCCGAGGCCAAGCTGGAACGCAAGACCTACGCCGGCTTCATCGGCGCCTCCGCCGCCATGCGCGCGGTCTACGATACCTTGCAGGGCGTGGCCGCGAGCAAGGCGAGCGTGTTCATCACCGGCGAAAACGGCACCGGCAAGGAGCTAGCCGCCGAGGCGCTGCACAAGATGAGCCCGCGCGCCAACAAGCAGTTCGTGCCGCTCAACTGCGGCGCCATCCCGCGTGACCTGCTGGAAAGCGAAGTATTCGGCCACGTCAAGGGCGCCTTCACCGGCGCCACGTCGGACCGCGTGGGCGCCGCCAGGCTGGCCGAAGGCGGCACGCTGTTCCTCGACGAAATCGGCGAGATGCCGATCGAGATGCAGGTTAAGCTGCTGCGTTTCGTACAGACCGGCACCTATAGCCCGGTGGGCTCCTCCAAACTCGAAAAAGGCGACGTGCGCTTCGTCTGCGCCACCAACCGGGACCCGCTGCTGGAAGTGGAGAGCGGCCGGTTCCGCGAGGACCTGTATTACCGCCTCTACGTGGTGCCGGTGGAATTGCCTCCGCTGCGTGAGCGCGACGAGGATGTGCTGCTGATCGCGCGGCACTTCCTCACCCAGTTCGCCGCCGAGGAACGCAAGCGCTTTAAGGGCTTCTCGCCGCAGGCCGAGGCGCAGCTGATGGCTTACCCGTGGCCCGGCAATGTGCGCCAGTTGCAGAACGTGGTGCGCAACATCGTGGTGCTGCATGACGCGGCGCAGGTGGAACTCGAAATGCTGCCACCCCCGGTCTATCGCCCCGGCATGCGCCCCGCCCCCCCGCGCGTGATTGCTCCGTCGCCGCCGCCCGTGGCCGAAGCGGCACCCGAAGCGGCCCCGCCGCCCGAGATACCCGAACCCAGCCGTCCCGCGCCGATGGTCTCGCAGATCGTGGCCCGGCCCGCCGTGCCGGTGGTGGACCCGCAAACGGAAATCCTGCCGCTGGCCGAGATGGAGCGCCGCATGGTGCTCGCCGCCCTCACCCGCTGCGATCTCGATATCCCGCGAGCCGCCGCCATGCTCCAGATCAACCCCTCCACGGTCTACCGCAAGGTGGGCCAGTGGCGGAAAGAGGGGAAACTGCCGGAGGGTTTCCGGATTTGATCAACCTGCGACGCAAACCGCGTCGCAACTTGCGAATCCACCCCCCAATCCGCCGTGCCAGCCGTGGCACGGGCCTTGCGATGTTGGAAACATCGGATGCCCAGGCATCGCAACGGCAAAACGGAGTGAACCACATGTGCGGCATCGTTGGACTCGTGAATGGACATGCAGTGGCGACCGATCTGGTCACTGCCCTCGGCCGCCTCGAATATCGTGGCTATGACTCCGCCGGCATCGCCGTCGCCGGCCCCGGCTTCGCCGTGCGCAAGGTCGCCGGCCGCGCCAACGGCCTGAAGGACGGGCTCGACGCCAGCTTCGGCGGCCAGGCCGGCATCGCCCACACCCGCTGGGCCACCCACGGCCGCGCCGAGATGCGCAACGCCCATCCGCATGTCTACGAGGGCGTCGCCGTCGTCCACAACGGCATCATCGAGAACCACGCCGAACTGCGCGCCGGGCTCGCCGCCGACGGCCACGAATTCGCCTCCGACACCGACAGCGAAGTCATCCCCCACCTCATCGCCGCCGCCCGCGCCCGTGGCGCCGCCCCCATGGAAGCCGTCCGCGAAACCTGCGGCGCCCTGCACGGCGCCTACGCCATCGCGGTGCTGTTCGAGGATGCCCCCGATCACCTCGTGGTGGCCCGCCAGGGCAGCCCGGTAATGGTGGCCCGCGGCGAAGGCGCCGCCGCCGTCGCCTCCGACCCCACCGCCCTGGCCGGCTTCTGCGACGAATACACCGCCCTGGAAGACGGCGACATCGCCGAACTCGGCCGCGAGGGCGTGGTCATCCGCAACGGCGCCGGCAGCCTGGCCAACCGCGACTGGCAGGCGGTGACCGCCGCCGAGGAAGCCGGCGCCATGGCGGGCTTCACCACCTACACCCGCGCTGAAATCTCCGCCCAGGCCGCGGCCCTCGTCCGCACCGATGACGCCCTGGCCGCCCGCGTGCTCACCCCGCAGATCGCGGCGGCCGAGCGCCTGGTGGTGGTGGCCTGCGGCAGCTCGCTCTACGCCGCCTCCACCGCCCGCGCCTGGATCGAGGAACTCTCGGGCGTGCCGTGCGATCTGGAAATCGCCAGCGAATACCGCACCCGCAACGCGCCGCTCTCCCGCGGCACCGTGGCCCTGCTGGTCTCGCAGTCCGGCGAGACCGCCGATACCCTCGCCGTGCAGACCATGTTCCGCGCCAAGGACGTGCCGGTGGTGGCCGTGGTGAATGTGGCCCACTCGCAGATGGCCCGCGATGCCGAACTGGTGTGGCCCACCCGCGCCGGGCGTGAAATGGGCGTGGCGGCAACCAAGAGCTTCACCTGCCAGTTGCTTGCCCTGGTGCGCTTCGGCCTCGCCCTGGGCATGGCCCGTGGCGCGGTGACCGCCGAGACCCTGGCCCGCATCGAGACCGAAATCGCCAGCCTGCCCGCCATCTGCACCGCCGCCGAACTGCTCGAACCGCAGCTCAAGAGCATCGCCCAGCGCATCGCCTACGAGAACGAGGCGCTGTTCATCGGCCGCGGCCCCGCCGCTGCCATCGCTGCCGAGGGCGCGCTGAAGCTGAAGGAACTCTCCTACATCCATGCCGAGGCCTATGCCGCCGGCGAACTCAAGCACGGCCCGATCGCCCTGATCCGCGAGAACTCCCCGGTGGTGGTGTGCGGCGGCGATCATGCCGAGAAGACGCTGGCCAACGCCGAGGAAGTCCGCTCGCGCGGCGCCGCGGTGATCTCCCTGGTGGGCGCCGCCGATGCCGAGCGTTTCGGCCCGATTTCCGCCGAAATGGTGGTGCTGCCGGGTGTCGGCCTCGGCCTCATCTTCGCCCAGGCGGTCGCGGTGCAGCTGATCTCGGTGCATGCCGCCGAGGCGCTGGGCTGCGATGTGGATCGCCCGCGCAACCTCGCCAAATCCGTCACCGTCGAATAAGGAACCGGGATATGAGCGCCGCTTCCGCCTTCAAGGCCTGGGTGAAGCGGCGCGAGACCCCGCTCTCCCGCTGCATCCATGGCGCCATCACCGGGGCGCGCACCGCCCGCTTCCCGGTGATCCGCCCGCTCCACCGCCTGCTCTACGCCGGCCATCTCGCCGTGCGGCACTTCGTCGCCGAGGCCATGCGGGCGCTGTGGTGGACCCCGCTGTTCGTCAGCCGGCTGGAAACCAACGCCCCGCAACTGATGCTGTATTCCGGCATGCCGCAGGTGATCGGGCCGCTGAAGATTTTCGTCGGCCGGGGCGTGCGGATGTCCGGCATTTCCACCCTCATCGGCCGTTCCAGCAGCAAGACCACCCCGGAACTGGTGATCGGCGACAACGTCGATATCGGCTGGCAGTGCCAGCTTTCCGTGGGCGGGCGCATCGAGATCGGCGACAATGTGCGGCTGGCTGGCAAGTGCATGCTGGCAGGCTTCCCCGGCCATCCGATGGACGCCGCGGCCCGCGCCGCCGGACTGCCCGACACCGATGACCAGGTGGGCGACATCATCCTCGAACGCGATGTGTGGCTGGCGACCGGCGTGACGGTGGTGGGCGGCGTGCGCATCGGCGCCGGCACCGTGGTGGCGGCCGGCAGCGTGGTGACCAAGGATCTGCCGCCCGGCGTGCTGGCGGCCGGCGCCCCGGCGCGCGTGGTGCGCGTGCTGTGACCGATCTCATTGTTTTCGGCGAGGACTGGGGCGCCCATCCCTCCTCCACCATGCATCTGATCTCCCACTTCCCCGGCCAGAACCGGGTGGTGTGGGTGAATTCCATCGGCCTGCGCCGGCCGCGCCTCACCGTGGCCGACCTCGGCCGGGTGTGGCGCAAGGTGAAGGCGGCGTTCGGGCCGAAGGCGCCGCGCGCCGCCAGGGTTGCGGCACCCGGGCCGGTGATCCAGCCGCTGGTGGCGCCGATGGCGATGAGCACGCTGTTTCGCGAATTGAACCGCTTCCTGCTGGAACGCAGCGTCGGCGGTGCCGCGCGCGCCGCGGGCCTGCACCGCCCGGTGCTGTGGATTTCGCTCCCGTCCGCCGTCGATGCGGTGGGCGCGCTCGGCGAGAGCGCGGTGGTCTACTACGCCGGCGACGATTTCGGCGCCCTGGCCGGGGTGGACCATGATGCTTGCCTGAAACTCGAAGCCGAGCTGGCCGCCAAGGCCGACCTGATTTTCGCCGCCAGCCCGACCATCGCGGCGCGCTTTCCCGCCGGCAAAACCCATGTGCTGCCCCACGGAGTCGATCTCGGCCTGTTCGGCGCCCCCGCACCCCGCCCGGCCGACCTGCCGGCGGGCAAAGTGGCGGGCTACTACGGCACCCTGGCCTCCTGGCTCGATTTCCCGCTGATCGCGCAAACCGCCCGGCTGCTGCCGGAGTGGAAATTCGTCTTCATCGGCCCAGTCGGCTCGGACGTGACGGCCGAGGACCTGGCGCTGCTCAAGGGCGAGCCGAACATCGAACTGCTCGGCCCACGCAGCCATGCGGACCTTCCCGGCTACTCCCGCAACTGGATGGCCGGCCTGATCCCGTTCCGCGACAACGCGCAGATCCGCGCGAGCAATCCATTGAAACTGCGCGAGTATCTTGCCGCCGGGCGCCCGGTGGTGGCCACCCCGTTTCCGGCCCTGCTGCCCTATGCCGAGCACATCGCGGTGGAGACCACGGCGGCCGGTTTCGCCCGCGCGCTGGAGGCGAGCGTTGACGACCAAGGCTCCGCCGCGCGGGTGGCGCGCGTGGCCGAGGCGGCGCGGTTGATCGCGGGCCTGGAGCGTTCCTGATGATCCGGTTGTTGTTGCTGCTGTTGCTGCTCCCCGGAGCGGCCAGGGCCGACGCGCGGCTATCCATCGAGACGGCCGGCCCGCTCGACGAAATCGTCGTGGTGGGCCGCAATGCGGCGGATGCCTCCCGCGCGCTCACCGTTCGCGTCGATGACCGGCCGTCCCCCGCCTATGCCGAGCGGGTGAATGAGGAGCGGCTGGTGCCGCCCGGCCCGTTCCGCCTGCGCCTGCGCATCGCCGCGCTGCGCACGCCGCGCGGCAAGCCGCTCGACAAGGCAATGCCGCTGCGGGTGATCGCGTTCGGCGATAATCTTTCCGTCGAGCCGCTGCACATCGAAACCCCGGCCGCGCTGCCGGAGGGCGTGCACGGCTGGTATTTCGGGCCGGACTGGGCCGTGCCGTTGCGCGGGTTCGAGTCCGTGCAGCCCGGCGATCCGCGTCTGGCCGGCCGCAATGTGGCCACCGTGAACCGCCCGGGTGGTGATCCGGTGCTGGCGCATGGCATGCGGCTGGAGAAATTCACCGCCGCGCTGCCCCCCGGCCGCTGGCGCATCGCGCTGTGGACCGAGGACCTCGGCGAGTGGGAAACCCTGCCGCCGCTGCTGGAACGCCGCATCCGCATCAACGGCGCCGATGTCTCGGTACTGCGTCGCAGCTACCCCGACTGGATCGCCCAACGTTACCTCGCCGGGCGCGACCGCGAAGCCGATCCGGCCGCGACACCATTCGCCGCCATCGGCGCGTTTCGCGGCGGGCGGGTGGAAACCACCGTCACCGTTGGGGTGGATGCCGCATTGGTGGTGGAATTCGCCGGATTTCCAGCCGCCGCCATTCATCTCACCGCGATGACGGCGGCTCCCGCCGATCCCGTCTCGGCGGTGGAGGCCCTGCGGGCAACCCGCTTCGGCGAGACCTGGCCGGTGCTTCTGCCGCCCCCCCCGGCGCCCACCGCCACCGCGATCTCAACGCCCGAGCCCGCCGCCATGGCGCGTGACGGCATCGCCATCCTGCGGGTTCAGGCGGCGGTGCTCGCCACCGCCACCGGTGCCGCCCATGTCGAATGGGACGATACCCCGCTGCCCACCCGCGTGCTGTGGGGCCAATGGCGCTGGCGGCGGCCGAGCGCGAACGCGGCCGGGCTGGTGTTCTCGGCGGCGCATCTGCGCGCCGAGGCCGACGCCATCCCGCTGCGCCCCGATCTGCCGCGCCCGCTCACCGTGATCGTGCAGGGCGGCGCACCCGGCGTGCATCATGGCCACCTGGTGCTCGAATGGCCGGGCGGGCGGCTCGCGGCGCCGATCAGCGTGGAGGTGCTGGATGTCGCGCGGCCGAAACCGGCGGCGAAAGTGGCGGCCTTCCTCGATTTCGCCCCGCAATTCCTCGCCGACCCGGCCTGGGACAAGGCCCCGGCGCGGCAGCTGGCGCGCGCCCAGGCAGCCTGCGACATCGCGACGCTGCATGGCCTCGGCCTCGCCTCCCTGATGCCGCCGGTGGGGCGGCTGGATACCGATTTCGAGGGCGTGATCGCCGATATCCGCGCCGCCGCCGCCTGGAATGACGGGCCGATGATCGCCTATGCACCGCTGCGCGCCTTGGGTGCCGCCGAGGCTGGCGGCCTGATCGCCAAGGCCGAGGCGGCCATCGCTGCGGCCGGCCTGCCGCGCGTGGCGTGGTCGGTCGCGGATGAGCCGGCCTATAACGGCACGCTCGACAATGCCGCCGCCGTCGCGAAGATTGTCCATGCCGCCGCCCCCAGCGCCATCCTGGCCGGGCATTTCAACAACCCGAAGGACGCCGCGTTGCTGCCCGCCCTGGGCGTCGCCACCGTCAATCCCGGCTACGGCGCCGATGCGGCGGATATCACGGCGCTGCGCAACAAGGGCGTCGCGCCCTACCTCTACAACATGCCGCTGCCCCGGCTGGCGGCGGGGGCCTACTTGTGGCGTTCCGGCGCGCAGGGCTTCATCCAGTGGCACGCCCGCATGCCCACCGCCGACGCGTTCGACCCGACGGACGGGCGCGAGGGGGACGTGCAGTTCCTGTGGCCCACGCCCGGCCTGTGCCCCCCCGCCGACCTCGATGCCGACGTGTTCGATCTGGTGGAAGGCGCGGAGGACCTGCGCTGGTTCGCCTGGCTTGACGCCGCCGCCCGGCACAATGTGAAAGCAGCGGATTTGCGGGCGAAATTGTGGGATACCGTGCCGGACCGCTGGGCCGCGGCGGAGCGCGTTGCGTCCCGCGCATTGCAGTGGCGGCAGGATGTTCTGGACTTGGCACGGAATTTGAAAGAGTAGCTTCGCTCGGAAAAGAGTAGACTATCCTTCAACGACTTGGAGATCGTCGGCATGCGCCGCGCCTTACCGTTGTGTCTCGTGCTCGCTGCCTGCTCGCAGGATCCGGTGCGCTACATCCCGGAGGCGGAGCGCACCGCGGCGGCGGCCGAAGTGGCGCGGCCGATCTCGGTGGACGAGATGCTCGCCCGCACCCGCAACAGCAATGCCGCACCCGCCTCTTCGATCTCCACCGTGCCCGGGCGCCTGTTGATCCGCTTTGACGGCGCCGCCATCACCCCCGATGCCGGCCAGAAGGCCAGCCTGCGCGAATTCGCCGCCAGCACCGGCGGGCGCAGCCTGATGGTGGCCAGCCGGCCCGGCAGCTTCGATGATCCCGGCACCCCGGTGCTCGGCCAGCGCCGCGCGGTGGCGGTGGCGCGCGAGTTGTCGAGCGTGGCCCAGGACGTCGAGATGCGCTTCGATCCCGCCTTGCCGCCGGGCGTGGTTGTCGTCACCCAGGAGGCCCGGCCGTGAACGAGACCCTGCGCATGTCCGTCGCGCCGCCGCCGCCGGCGCTGCCCAAGGAAGGGCCGCCGATCGTCGAAATTCTCCAGGTGCTATTCTCCGCCGCATGGCGCCGCCGGTACGTGGTGCTGCTGCCGGCGCTGCTGCTGCCCATCCTCGGCGTGTTCGTCGGCCAGTTCGCCGCCAGCGTCTATGAAACCAAGATGACCATCCTGATCCAGGAACCGGGCAAGCTGAACCCGTTCCTCGAAGACCTCGCGGTCAAAACCAACCTCAAGGACCGCATGGCGGCGCTCACCGCGCTGCTCACCAGCCGCCACGTGATGGAATCCGTCGCCGGCGATCTCAACCTCGTCAAGCCCGGCATGAAGCAGGCCGATGTGGACCGCGCGGTGGGAGACCTCGCCTCCTCCGTGTCGGTGGCGCTGATCGGCACCGAACTGGTGGAACTGCGCTACCGCGCCGCCTCACCCGCCGGCATCGATACCGCGTTGCTGCGGATCGGCGAGCGTTTCATGGAGCGCGTGGAGGCCCCGGAAGACAGCTCGATGCGCAGCTCCGTCGAATTCCTTGACCGCGAACTCAAGGGCATGACCAAGCGCCTGGAAACCGCCGAGGGAGACGTGGCGGAATATCGCGCCCAGCACGCCCAATCCCTCCCCGAACAGCGCGGCGCCAACCTGCAACGCCTCGCCGCCCTGCGCGAACAACTCGCCGAACGCGAAACCAGGCTCGCCGGCGCCCAAAGCGAATTTACTGAAACCCGCTCCCGCCTGGCCCGTACCGATCCCGTCATCGGCCGGCTCGAACAGGATATCGTCGCCACTCGCGGTGATCTCGCGGTGCTGCGCAGCCGCTACACCGATGACCATTCCAAGGTGCAGGCCGCGCTGCGCCGCCTCGAACGTCTGGAAGAGGAACGCGCGGCCATGCTCAAGGCCGGCACCGAACTCACCACCGCCGAAGTCGACCGCATGTGGAACCTCGCCGCCGCCTCCCACAAGGACGCCGACGGCACCCAGTCCCTGCTGGTCTCGCAAGTCGCCACGCTGGAAGCCGCCCGCACACGGCTCGAACAGGTGAAAAGCGAGCTCTCCAACCTGCGCGCCGCCATCACCACCCTCAGCGCCGCGCTCGATGAGTCAGGCGATGTCGAACGCGAACTCACCAAGCGGCAGCGCGCGGTGGCCGAAACCCAGGAACTCGTCGCCTCGCTGCGCAAGCGCTTCGAAATGGCCAAGGTGACCGGTGAACTCTCGCGCTTCCAGGCCCCCGAGCGCATCAAAATCATCGACCGCCCCGCCGTTCCCACCAAACCCACCAAACCCCTCACCCTCCTGTTCGCCCTCGGTGGCTTCGCCGGCGGCCTCGGGCTGGGGATCGGACTGGCCGTGCTGATGGAATTGGCCGATAGCTCCATCCGACGCATGCGCCAAATGGAAGCCCTCACCGGCCTGAAAGTCCTCGCCCGTGTCCCGCCGTTCGGGTCCGAGCATCGCGAGGGGTGAAGAAAGCAAGGGCGGGGGCTTTGCCCCTCGACCCCACCAAGGGCCGGGCCCTTGGAACCCATGACTCAAGAAGGGGTCTTGAAGAAGAGGGGGCTGACCGAGCCG
>CAIMWH010000327.1 GCA_903845065.1 uncultured Rhodospirillales bacterium
CCATCGAGGAGGAGCCGTTGGACTCGGTGATCTCGGACACCACGCGCATGGTGTACGGGAACTTGTCTTTGGCGGGCAGCAGCGGATGCACGGCGCGCCAGGCGAGCTTGCCGTGGCCGATTTCGCGGCGGCCGGGGGAGCCCATGCGGCCAGCTTCGCCCACCGAGTACGGAGGGAAGTTGTAGTGCAGCATGAAGTGCTCGCGGTACTCGCCTTCGAGCGCGTCGATGATCTGCTCGTCCTGGCCGGTGCCGAGGGTGGCCACGCACAGGGCCTGGGTCTCGCCGCGGGTGAACAGGGCCGAGCCGTGGGCGCGCGGCAGGATGCCGACTTCGGCGATGATCGGGCGGACGGTGGTGGTGTTGCGGCCATCGATGCGCAGGCCGGTATCGAGGATGGCGTTGCGGACGATGTCGGCTTCGAGTTCCTTGAACAGGCCCTTGGCCTTGTCGGCGTTCAGGCCCTCAGCGGTGAGTGCGGCGGCGGCGGCCTTCTTGGCGGCGCCGACCTTGTCCTGGCGGACCTGCTTGAGCGGCTCCTTGTAGGCTTCGGTGATCGCGACCCGGGCCAGCGCGTCAACGCGGGCGCTCAGCATGGTCTCTTCCTCGGAGGGCTCGGGCAGCGCCCAGGGCTCCTTGGCGGCAACCTCGGCCAGTTCGATGATCGCCTGGATCACCGCCTGGAAGGCGTGGTGGCCGAAGTTCACCGCTCCGAGCATCACTTCCTCGGTGAGTTCCTGCGCTTCGGACTCGACCATCAGCACGCCTTCGGTGGTGCCGGCGAGCACGAGGTCGAGCTTGGTTTCCTTCATCTGGTCGGCGGTCGGGTTCAGCACGTACTCGCCGCCGATATAGGCAACGCGGGCGGCGGCGACGGGGCCGAAGAACGGGATGCCAGACAGCGTGAGGGCGGCGGAGCAGCCGATCAGGGCGACGATATCGGGATCGTTCTCGAGATCATGGCTGAGCACGGTGGCCACGATCTGGACCTCGTTGCGGAAGCCATGCGGGAACAGCGGGCGGATGGGGCGATCGATCAGGCGGGAGACCAGGGTCTCCTTTTCGGTCGGCCGGCCCTCGCGCTTGAAGAAGCCACCCGGGATCTTGCCGGCGGCGAAGGTCTTTTCCTGGTAGTTCACGGTGAGCGGGAAGAAGTCCTGCCCCGGCTTCGCGGTGCGCACGCCGACGGCGGTGCACAGTACGATGGTGTCACCGTAGCTGACCATCACGGCGCCATCGGCCTGGCGGGCGATCTTGCCGGTTTCGAGGACGAGCTTGCGGCCGCCCCATTCGAGTTCCTTGCGGAAGTAGTTGAACATCACGTTAGTCCTTCGTGTGGATGCGCGATGCGGCGGGCAGTCAGGGGCCATCCGTTCTCCATATGGAGCGACGGCGTCTCGGGCGGCATGGGGCGGAGGGCCCGGGGGGTCGATCCCGGAGGCACTGCCGCGGCGTGGCGCTGGATGGCCACAACCATGTTGCCGGAAACGCCGTGTCGGCGCCTTGCCTGGCGAAGTGCCGGAGCAAAGTGCCGGATCGGCCGTCTGTCGTTCCGCCGCCTTCGCGGCCGCCGGGGCCCAATGCTCCGGCGTTTTCATTGCCCCGCGCCACCATGGCCCGGGGGGGTAGGCACCAGCCACCCTCTCATATGGAGAGGGTGGCTAGATTAGGTAGAGACTAGCGGCGCAGGCTCAAGCGGCCGATCAGCGTCTCGTAGCGACGGTGATCCTTGCGCTTGAGGTAATCGAGCAGGCTGCGACGGGCGCCGACCATCATCAGCAGGCCGCGGCGGCTGTGAAAGTCCTTCGCGTGGACCTTCTGGTGCTCGGTGAGGTTGTTGATGCGCTCGGTGAGCAGGGCGACCTGCACTTCCGGGCTGCCGGTGTCGCCGGGGTGGGTTGCGTATTCGCCAATGAGCGTCGTGCGACGCTCTGCCGTGATCGACATCGAGGATACTCCTGATGAAGGTTTAAAGGGCGCGCGATGTGCCGGGAGGGTGACTAGAGCAGCCGCTCCGGCTTGAGCATGCCATCCTGCAGACGGCACAGCCCCAACACGCGGTTCCCCGCCATGGCACGAACGACCCCGTTGTCGGGGTCGGCCGTCCCTGGAATGCGGCCCATCAGCGTGACCAGGCTGATCGCCTGGCCATGCGAGAGGCCGAAGGCTTCCGCCTCGGTCAGGGCCAGCGCCGGGATGTCGGCCAGCGCGGTCGCGACCGGAAGCAGGAAGTCCGGAGAGACGGGGGGGGTATCGTCCGCCCGTTGCAGTTTGTCCAGAGGAATCGCCTGTGCCTCGCTGAAGGGTCCGACGCGCAGGCGGCGCAGGGCGGCGATATGGCCGACGCTGCCACACGCACGCGCGAGATCGCGAGCCAGGCTGCGCATATAGACGCCCTTGCCGGACTGGACCTCGAAGACGGCGTTGTCGGCATCAGGGCGCCCGATGAGTTCGAAGCGATCGACGCGGGCGGGGCGGGCTTCCATCACCGGCGCGTTGCCGGCGCGGGCGAGATCATAGGCGCGTTCGCCGCCGATCTTGATCGCCGAGAAGATCGGGGGCACCTGCATAATGTCGCCTATGAAGCCCGGCAGGGCGGCCTTGATCTGCTCGTCGGTGGGCCGCACGTCAGACGTCTCGATCACCGCGCCTTCGGCATCGTCGGTATCGCGGGCTTCCCCGAGGCGCAGGGTGAAGTGGTAGACTTTGGTGCCGTCCATCACGTAAGGCACTGTTTTTGTTGCGGCCCCGAAGGCGACCGGCAGCAGTCCGGTGGCCAGCGGATCAAGCGTACCGCCATGGCCGGCCTTCTGTGCATCGAACCAGCGACGGACGCGGTTGACGACATCGGTGCTGGTCAGACCCTGGGGTTTGTCCACGACAAGCCAGCCGTCAAGAGGACGGCCGCGAGGTTTACGTTGGCGCATAAGGAATTCAGTCCGACTTTTTGAGGTCCCGCGCGACTTCGGGCGCGCGCAACAAATGATCGACGTAGGTCGCGTACTCGATGCTTTCGTCGGCCTGGAAATGGATTTCCGGAGCTGCCCGCAAACGCAGGGCGTGCGCCACCTGGCCGCGCAGGAAGCTGGCGCAACGCCGCAGCGCCGGCAGCTTCTCGGCAATATCCGAGCGGCCGAGTCGGGAAACGAACGCCGTGGCGTGCTTGAGGTCCGGGCTGATGCGGACCTCCGCCACCGTGATGGTCACGCCGACGAGTTCGTGGTCGCGCACTTCGCCACGCCCGAAGACGCTGGCGAGTACGTGGCGAATTTCCTCGGCGACACGCAATTGGCGCTGCGACGGTGGCTTGGCGGTGTGGGTGGCGCGCGGCGGACGCACGACGGGGCGCGGCTTGCCACCGTCGCCCTGCTTGCCGCCGCCCGCCTTGCCCGCACCCGCTTTCGCGGCACCAACTTTCGCACCGGGATTGACCCCGCCGCGCTTCATGCCCGCCATCTACTAGCTCCCTCTACTCAACCGGGAACAAGCTCGACCTCGTAGCACTCGACAACGTCGCCTTCGCGCAGGTCATTGAAGTTGGCAAAGGACAGGCCGCACTCGTAGCCACGCGCCACTTCGCGGACATCGTCCTTGAAGCGCTTGAGTTGAGTAAGCTCGCCGGTGTGGACCACCACGCCATCGCGCAGCAGGCGCACGCCGCAGCCGCGCTTGACGAGGCCCTCGGTGATCATGCAGCCCGCGACCTTGCCGGTCTTGGTGATGTCGAACACCTTGCGGATTTCGGCGTAGCCCAGGAACTTCTCGCGTTCCTTGGGAGCAACCTTGCCCTTGACGAGCTTCTCGATGTCATCCGCCACGTCATAGATGATGGAGTAGTAGCGGATATCGACGCCCTCGCGCTGGGCGAGGTCACGCGCCTGGGTGGTGGCGCGCACGTTGAAGGCCACGATGACGGCACTGGAGGCCTTGGCGAGCTGGATGTCGCTTTCGGTGATCTGGCCGACGCCGGACAGCAGCACGCGGACTTTTACTTCCTCGTGAGCCTGCTTCAGCACGGTCATGTTGATCGCTTCGGCGCTGCCCTGCACGTCGGCTTTGATCAGGATGGCGACTTCCTTCTGCACACCTTCCTGGATACGCGCGAGCATCTGGTCGAGCGTTCCACGCGCCGCGGTCATCACACCGGCGGCCTTGTCACGCAGCTTGCGCTGGCGGAACTCGCTGATTTCGCGGGCACGGCCTTCGTTTTCAACCACGACGAACGGTTCGCCGGCCATCGGAACGCTGGCAAGACCCAGGATTTCCACCGGCGAAGACGGGCCGGCTTCCTTCAACTGGCGGCCTTTGTCATCGAGCATGGCGCGCACGCGGCCCCACTCGGCGCCGGCCACGACGATATCGCCCTGGCGGAGCGTGCCCTTCTGGACCAGCACGGTCGCGACCGGGCCACGGCCGCGATCGAGGCGGCTTTCGATCACCGAACCTTCGGCGGAACGGCCGGGGTTGGCGCGCAGGTCGAGGATTTCGGCCTGCAGAAGGATCGCCTCCTCAAGCTTTTCGAGGCCGGTCTTCTTGAGCGCGGAAACTTCCACGTCCTGGGTTTCGCCGCCCATGTCTTCGACGACGATGTCGTGCTTGAGCAGTTCCTGCCGGACGCGGTCCGGATTCGCACCCGGTTTGTCCATTTTGTTGATGGCGACGATGATGGGCGCGTTGGCGGCCTTGGCGTGCTTGATCGCCTCGATCGTCTGCGGCATCACGCCATCATCGGCAGCTACGACCAGGACGACGATATCCGTCACTCCGGCGCCGCGGGCACGCATCGCCGTGAAGGCTTCGTGGC
>CAIMWH010000328.1 GCA_903845065.1 uncultured Rhodospirillales bacterium
CGCATCCGCACCCGATGGCCGGCCGCCACATCGCCATGCAGATGCGCAACCACGCCCGGCCCGCAATCCAGCGCCACCATCCCGCTGCGCCACGGCGCCTGCTGGCGAAAATACGGATCAGCGCTGATCCGCGTCGTCGTCGCCGCCAGCACCACGCCCCCCGCCGCCACATCCCGCCACGGCAAATCGGGCCCGAGGCACGCGCAACACACCTCGCGCGGCGGATACTGCGCCGCGCCACACGCCGCACACACCTGCAACGCGAACCGCCCCCGCGCCGCCGCCGCCGCCAACCCCAGCGCCGCCCGGCTCCGCCCCCCCGGCGGCGCCAGCGGCGCGGATGGCACCGCCATCGGATCGGACGGCCGGCGCGGCGCCAATGGCTCCGTCATGACACGCCCAGGATAGCGGCCCCGGAGCACAGCCCGCGGTCGTAGTTGATCATCCCGAACCCCGAAACCAGTGCCGTCCGCGCGCCCGCCACCTGCGCCCCCGGCGCCGTCCCGGTAAGCTGCCGCATCGCCTCCACCAGCCCGAGATACCCTCCCGCCGCCCCCGCCTGCCCCACCGAAAGCTGCCCGCCCGACGTGTTGTGCGGAAAATCCCCGGTGGTGGTCAGGTCATGCCCACGCACGAACGCCGGCCCCTCGCCCTTGGCGCAAAACCCGAAATCCTCGAACTGCATCATCACGATCACCGGATAGTCGTCATAGGTCTGCACCAGGTCGATCCCATCCGGCGACGTCCCCGCCATGGCATAGAGTTCGCCGCAATCCACCGCCCAGCCGCCGCGCAACTGGATCGGGTCCTCGGTGAACGCGTTATGCCGCTCGATAGTCCCCCTGATCTCCACCCCTGCCAACCCGAGAGACCGCGCCGTCTCGTCGCGCATCACCAGGAACGCATCCGCCCCCGCACACGGCATCACGCAGTCGAACAGCGCCACCGGATCGGAGATCATCCGCGCGCCCAGATACTGCTCCATCGTCAACGGCCGCTTCATCAACGCATGCGGGTTGGACAGCGCATTCTCCCGCTGCGAAATGCAGATGCGGCCGAAATCCTCCCGCGTCGCCCCATACGTCCGCATATACGCGTCCGTCAGCAGCGCGAAACTGCCGTTCGGCCCCGCCGCGCCATACGGATAAGTCGCATCCGCCGCGAACCGGCTGAACCCCGCCACCATGCGGCGAAACGAGTCCGGGCTGTTGGTGTCGCCGGCCACGCACGCCACGATATCCGCATCCCCCGCCTGCACCGCCCGCGCCGCGCGGCGCAGCGCCACCACCCCGGTGGCCCCGCCCATCGGGATATGATCGAGCCAGCGCGGCGAAAGCCCGAGATGCTGCGTCAGCCCCACCGCCGTATCCGCCCCGAGCGTAAAGCTCGACACGCACAATCCATCGATATCCCGCGGCCGTATCCCCGCCCCACGCGCCACTTCGCGGATCGCGCTGCCGATCCACCAATGCGCCCCATGGATGGAATACCGCGCATACGGAATGGTCGTCGGCATCACCGCGACCACCCCCTCATAGCCGGCCCGGCGGCTCACGCCGTGCGCTTCTTCATGGCGCGGGTATCGATGGTCGCCGGCGCCACCTGCAACGCCAGGGCCAGGTCCTTCAAAGCCCCCCGGCTCACCTTGGTCGTCGCCGTCAACGGCAGCGCATCCACGAACGCCACATACCCAGGCGCCTTGTAGTACGCCAGCCGCGACAGGCACCACGCCACGATATCGGCCGCCACCGCCGCCGGATCAGAGGCCTTGGCATGCAGCACCACGCACGCCAGCACCTCATCCCCGCGCAGGGCATCCGGCACCGCCGCCACCGCCACGGCCTGCACGAGGTCATGCTGCAACAGCACCCCCTCCACCTCCACCGCCGCGATGTTCTCGCCTGAGCGCCGGATCACATTCTTCTTGCGGTCGATGAACACCATGTCCCCGGCCGCGTTGCGGCTGACGATGTCCCCGGTATGAAACCACCCACCCTCCCACGCCGCCGCCGTCGCCGCCGGGTCCTTCAAATACTCGGTGAAAAACCCGAACCGCGGATCGGCCCCCGCCCGCCGCACCAGCAACTCCCCGGGCTCATCCGGTGCCACCTCCGCCCCGTCATCGCGCACAATCCGCGCCTGCATGAACGGCTCCACCCGCCCGAAACAGCTCTGCCCGATCCGCCGCGGCTCATGCTGGGCCGAAATCACCGCCCCCGCCCCGGTTTCCGTCATCGCCCACGCATCGATCAGCGGAATCCCGAACCGCGCCTCCGCCTCGGCATGCAGCCGCCGATCGGGCCCCGGACAAAACGCGAATTTCACCTGATGCGCCCGCTCGGCCGCACTCACCGGCAGCTTCATCAAAATCGCCGGCATCACGCCGAGGCAATGCACAATCGTCGCCCGCGCCCGCGCCACGCTGTCCCACCACGTCGAGGGATGAAACCGATCGAGCGGCACCAGGCAGCCACCCGCCATCACCATCCCCATCGTCGAGCAGGCCATCGCATTCATGTGAAAGAACGGCAGCGGCGTCAGCATACGCTCGGCCCCCGGCACCAGCGCGCACCGCCCGCCCATCCGCCCATACCAGCGCCCGCATTCGAGGAACCAGGTCTGCGAAACCACGCACCCCTTGGGCAGCCCGGTGGTGCCGGACGTATAGAGCAGCGCCGCCTCGGCCGCAGGATCATCCCCCGGCGCCCCGCCCGCAAACGGCGCCGCCGGCGGCACAACCTCCGGCCCGATCACCGGCAGCCCCGGCGCCGCCCGCCGCAAATCCCCCTGCCGGCTCTCGATCGCCACCGCCAGCACCGCCTCGGAATGCGCCAGCAGATACTCCAACTCCGCCGCCCGCAAATCCGGGTTCACCGGCACCACCGAAGCCCCACACGCATTCAGCGCGAACCAGTGCAGGAAAAACACCGGCCGGTTTTCCAGCAGCAGCGCCACCCGATGCCCGCGCCCGTACCCGGCCTCGCGATACCCCTCCGCGAAAACATCCACCATCGCGGCGGCGTCCTCATACGTCAGCACCCCCTCGCTCACCCCATAGGCGGCGGCGGTCTCGGGCAGGATGTCGAGAAACGGCTGCTTCGGCCAGGCCGCCGCCGCCGCGCGGAACGCGGCATGAACCGAGGAATAATCCATCACATGAACAACTGGATGTTGCCGAAGGCGCTGTCGCAATTCACCAGGTCGATCCTCTTCAGCTTGATCCGCAACGCGCCATCCACCATCACCAGCGTATGCCGGGCCCACCCCGCATACAGCGTCTGCTCGTCCAGCCGCGTCTCCACGTAGTGGAACGGCGCCCAGGTCCGCACCCCGTCCGCATCGCGTCCCTCCACCAGCGGCGCCCCCATCAAATGATGGCACCGGCTTTTCGGCTTCTGGCTGTAGGTCTTGGCGCCCTTCAACCGCTCGATGCGGATGCGCAGCAGGATCTTGTCGTCATAGAACAGCGAGTTGTGCAGGATCGGGTCGGTCTGCCCATACTCCAGCGGCATCCAGTAGCGCCCGTCCTCGGTGAACAAATCGAGCCACTCGTCGAACCGCTGCTCGTCGATCAGGCGCGCCTCATGCAGCACGAAGGCCGCAACCTCTGAGTCGGTCACGCCGTCGCCTCGCACATGAATTTCTTCCACGCGCGGAACTGGTTGCGCATCTGCCACTCCGTCGTCCCGTTCGTCACCGCCGTCCCCTGCCCCGCCTCGGCCGGATCGTAGAGCCGCTGCATGTTGATCCACGGATTGGCGTCCGCATGCAGCGCATCCTGCGCCCGCTCATACATCTCCAGGTCGTCATGCCCCACCGGCGAGGTGGGCGCATTGATCAGCCGCGAATACATCAGCGTCCGTTCCAGCAGCTTGTCGGGCGCACCCACCAGCCGGAACGTCCAGGACTCCACCATCGTCTTGTTCGCCGCCACCGGCTTGAACAACCGCAACGCCTGGATCGGCCCCTTCATTGTCATGTTGGGGAAATACGCCGTGTTGTGCCGGTTGGTATCGAGGATGGATTTTGCCCTGGTCTCCCCATACGCCGCCACCATCTGCTCGAAATAGCCGGGAACCGCCGAATAGTCCGAATGGATGGAGTGCGACACGCCGGTATGCCCGTGCCCATTCGGCCACACCCTTATGCCCATGCTCTCATAGAACTGGTACGACGACATGAACGGCGCATAGATCTCCACCGCCGGATGCCGCGGCGTGCCCTCCGGCATGGTCTTCCACACATTCACCGCCGTGCCGGCCGAACTCTCATGCGCCACCATCGGGTGGCAGGTATCGGTGAGGTTCTCCATCAACATCTTGTAGTTGCAGTGATGGAGATAGCGCAGCACCCCGCCCGCCACCTCCAGCTTCCCCACCGGAGAGCGGTCCACCATGTTGTCCAGGCTCGAAAGACTGTCGCCGAAATAGTCCTCGAACGGTATCCCGCTCTTCGCCAGCCGCGCGAACACGAACTCCCGGTACACATGCACATTGCGCACCGGCGTCATCCCCTGCGCCGCGTGCGAGCCCTGGAACCCGGTGTTCTCATACCCGCCCGGCAGCGGAATGGCCGCGATGGTGCCATCGAGCCGGAAACTCCACGCATGATACGGGCAGCGGAAAAACCGCCCTGCATTGCCGCACGCCTCATTGGCCACCCGCGTGCCCTTGTGCGGGCAGCGATTGATCAGCACCGCGATCTCGCCGCTGCCCTGCCGCACCATCACCACCGGCGTGGTCCCCAGCGTGGTGGTGATGAAATCCCCCATCGCCGGAACCTGGCTGGCATGCCCGACGTACACCCAGGCATTGCCGAACACGTGCTTCATCTCAAGCTCGAACACCTCGGGGTCGGTATACACATCCCGATGCACCTCGCTCTCGCGCACCAGCCCGCGCACCGCTTCGAGATCGCGCGCCATCGCCGCCTCCCTACAGGCTCGCCACGGTGCGCAACGCACCGTCGAGCATCTTGCCGTCCTCATCGGCCAGCGCCGCCTCGCGCAGCCGGCGGATCCAATCCGCCGCATCCGCCCGCCCCGCCACCAGCGCCGCGGCCCCGATCACCCGGTCGAACTTGCTCTGCCCGCGCGCATGGGTGTCCGAATACCCCTTCACCAACCGCCGGCACTTCAACAACTCCACCGCCAGCCGCGCATCCTGCGGCGCCGTGCGCGCGACCAGATCGAGCCACCCCTGCACATGCGCCATCTCCCGCTCATGGCGCAGCAACCGCCGCCGCCACGGCTTCAACCCGGCGACCACATACAATTGCAGAAACCCCCGCAGATGCGTCGTCCGCACCCGCCGCCCCCGCTCGAACAGCCGCTTCAGCAACCCCGTCATCATGGGCGAGCCCTCGATCGCCCGCCCCAGCCCCGCCGGCATCGTCGCGCAAATCTCCGCGACCCGCGGATGCATGAACTCGGTGGTATCCACCACCTGGTCCGCCCGCGCCAAAACCTCGGAGCGCACCCGGGCGAACCGGCTGCCCCGCGTCTTGAGATCGGCCACCCGGATCACATCGTCATACGACAGCGCCACCGCCACCTGCCGCGCCGCCTCGACGGCCAGCGCCGCATCGATGCGCACCAGCGCGCCCACCCGATCGAGATACTCATGCGCCAGCGCGACGTCCTGGTAATCCACCATCCGCCGCAGCCCCGCCACCAGCATCTCCCGCGCCTCGGCCGGAAATTCGCTGTCCACCCGCCGCAACGCCCGCGTCAGCTCCGCCTGCTCCCGCGCACTCCCGCCGGTCACCCGCGCCGCCACCGCCGCCACCTCCGGCTCCGGCCGGTTCGGCGCCTGCACGGTATCGAACCCCGAACCGAACGCCCGCAGGCTCGCCTCAACCCCCAGCCCGCTCGCCCGGATGGTCTCCTCGAAATCCCCCCGCGCGAACGGCAGCGCCCCGCTCCCCGCCAGCGCGCCAAACAGCGCCGAGGAAATCACGCTCCCGCTGCGCTCCGCCATCGCCTGCATATCGGCATGCACGAACCGCTGCGCCGCCGCCCCCGCCGTCCCCAGCACCGCGGCACTATCCGCCCGCCCATCCCCCGGCTTGGCCTTCTCCGTCACCGCGTAACTGCGATGGGACGAGGCGATCAGCGTTGTCTTGTCCGGTGACACCAGCCCACGCTGGATCGCCCGGCCGGCTTCCATCAACTCCGAGGCGATCACCACATCCACATCGCCAGGCACCGGCATCAACGACAGCACCGGCCGCGAATTACGCTGCTCCGGCCGGATCAGCTCGACATAATAGATCGTCGCCCCGGTCCGCTGCGCCACGCCCGGCACGGAGGTGGTCTGCGCCACCCACCCGCCATGCTCCGCCATGGCGACAATCCAGTCCGCCAGCACCCCGCCGCCCTGCCCGCCCATCGCCATGATGGCAATGGTGATCGGCCGATCGACCCCCGCAACCTCCCCCATCACGCCAGCGCCAACCGGCCGCCATCGCGCCGCCGCTGCAACCAGCCGATCACCGCCCCCCGCACCCCGGCGACAAACCGGTCCCACCCCGTCGGGTTGTGCACGATATCAGCCCGATAGAATGACGGGCACAGCACCGCCGCCTCCGAAACCTCGCCGCAGTTGCCGCAGCCCACGCACGAATTATCAATCGCCGCCACCGGGTCCTCTTTCAAGGGATCGCCCGAATCCTTCACCGACAACGAAGGACAGCCGGACAACCGGATGCACGCATGGTCCCCGGTGCAGATATCCTCATCCACCCCGAACCGCGGCTTCACCATCCGCACGCCGCGCTTCACCGCCGCATTGAACAACGGCCGCTCCCGCCGCTGCCGGTTCAGCATGCACTCGGACGACGCGATGATGATCTTCGGCCCCGCCTCCCGCGTGGTCAGCGCGTCCCGCAGCATGTCGCGCAGCTTGCCAACCGAATACGTATGGTCGATCCGCCGCACCCACTTGGCGCCCACGCCGCGCACCGCATCCTCGATCGGATGCTGCGTCGAGCGCGTGTCATTATCCGCCCGCGAGGACAAGATATCCTGCCCCCCGGTCGCCGCCGAATAATGGTTGTCCACCACCACCAGCAGCCCGTCATGCTTGTTGAACACGGCGTTGCCCACGCCGTTCAGCAGCCCGTTGTGCCAGAACCCGCCATCCCCCATCACCGAGATGGACCGCTTGCCCCCCTCCCGCCGCCCCTGGAACGCCGACGCGGAGGACGCCCCCAGCCCATACCCCATGGTGGTGGCGCCGATATTGAACGGCGGATTGATCGCGAACAAATGGCAGCCGATATCGCCCGCCACGTGATGCAGCCCCAACTCCTGCTGCACCAGCGCCATCGCCGAGAAAATCGGCCGCTCCGGACACCCCGTGCAGAATGAAGGCGGCCGCGGCGGCACCACCGGCGCCAACGCCTTCACCGTCTCGCTCGCCAGCAACGGCCGCGGATCGGGCGCCGGCGTCATCTCCGCCAGCAAAGCCGGAAACGCATCCGCGATGAACTTCCGAATGCCATCGATCAGCACCAGCGCGGTATATTCCCCCGCCATCGGCAACGCGCCCTTGCCATGAATGCGCGTCTGCACATCCGCCCGCCGCAGCACCGTATTCAGCGCCTGCTCGATGAACTCGGGCTGCCCCTCCTCCACCACCAGAATTGCCTGCTTGCCCACGCAGAACGCAACCAGGTCCTCATCCACCAGCGGATACGTCACGTTCAGCACATGCAGCGGCACCCGCGTGCTGCCCCACACATCCGCCAGCCCGAGCAACTTCAGCGCCCGCATCACCCCGTTGTACATCCCACCCTGCAGGATAATGCCGATCTCGGAAATATCGCCCGGCATCGTCTCGTTCAGCCCGCGCTCGCGAATGAACCGGATCGCCGCCGGCAACCGCTGCGCGATCTTCTCCTGCTCATGCATGAATGACGCCGGCGGCAGCACGATCCGCCCGGTATCGCGCACCGGATTGTCCAGCGCCTCGCCCAGCGTGAACGCGGGCTTGCGATTGTCCTTGGCGATGAAACTGCCATGCACATGGCACGCCCGGATGCGCACCTCCAGCATCACCGGCGTATTGCTCGCCTCCGACAACTCGAAGGACTGCTCGGTCAGGCTGACAATGCTCTCCAAATTCGGCCGCGGGTCCACCAGCCAAATCTGGGACTTCATGGCAAACGCATGCGTCCGCTCCTGCATGATCGAGGACCCCTCGCCGTAATCCTCCCCGATCACGATCACCGCCCCGCCCATCACCCCGCCCGATGCCAGGTTGGACAGCGCATCGCACGCCACATTGGTCCCGGCGGTCGATTTCCACGTCACCGCGCCGCGGATCGGATACATCACCGAGGCCGCCAGCGTGGACGCCGCCGCCGCCTCCGACGCGCTGCTCTCGAAATGCACCCCAAGATCGCCCAGGATACCCTGCGCATCGGCCAGCACATCCATCAGGTGCGAAATCGGCGCCCCCTGGTAGCCCGCCACATACCCTACGCCCGACTGCAACAGCGCCTTGGTGACCGCCAGAATCCCCTCGCCGCGAAACACCTCGCCGGCGCTGAGCTTCAGGTCCTGCACCTCGCGCGCAAAAGATCGCTCAGCCATGCGAACCCCCCAATGACCCACGCCACATGGCGCCGGGTCGGAATAGTTGAAGCCTGAAGCAATTTTCTGTCAAACCAACTTTCGGCCCCCTCCCCCGCCGGGGCAAGGAAGATTCACCACGAGATGGCGAGAAGCGAACCTCTTCCTTCTCCCTGCCTCTGTGCCTCTGTGGTGAATCAGCTTTCTTGCCACGCCCGCCGATCCGCCCGATTTTCCCAGTTCCCCCCGCGATGTTTCAACCCTAAAGTATCCCCTCAAATACGGGCATAGGGGGCTATGATGGTCGCATTCACGCGCCGCAACCTGCTGCAAACCGCCACGATCGGCACACTCATGGGCGCGCTACCGGCCCATGCCGCCGATGACGGCGTCACCATCGGCTGGCCCAGTGACGTCACCTCCTGGGACCCCAACCAGCGCTTCACGCCGGACGCGCAGTCCATCTTCAAAGCCGTGTTCGACCAGCCGCTCGACCAGGACGCCAAGCTCAAGCTCGTCCCCCACCTCATCACCAAATGGGACATGGCGCCCGACGCCCGCAGCCTGGCCCTCGAATTCCGCGATGACGTGCTGTTCCATGACGGCTCGAAAATGACCGCGGCGGACTTCCGCTACACCTTCTTCGAACGCATCAAGGCCGGCCACAAGGTCGACATCGCGCAGTCCATGCGCAAAGTCACCGATATCGAAGTGCTCTCCCCCACCAAGGCCGTCATGCACTTTGACAGCCCGGCCCCCACCGTGCCCGTCTGGCTCGCCTTCCTCGGCAGCTTCATCGTGCCCAAGGCCTACATGGAAAAAGTCAGCCCCGAAGCCTTCGCCCTCAAGCCCATCGGCACCGGCCCCTACAAACTCGTCGAACACCAGATGAACGCCCGCATCGTGCTCGAACGCAACGATGCCTACTGGGGGCCCAAACCCGCCCTCAAGCGGGTCACTATCGAAATCATCAAGGACCCTTCGGCCCGCGTTGCCGCCGTCCAATCCGGCCAGGTCGACATCACCACCTCCGTCCCGGTCCGCGAAGTCACCCGCCTCAAGGCCCAGCCCGGCCTCGTCGCCGACCTCACGCCCGTCACCAAGGTAATCATCCTCCAGGTCCGCAACGACGAAGGCTTCGCCGACAGCAACATCCGCCTCGCCGCCCATCACGCCATCGACAAAAAAGCCCTCAGCCAGGCCTTCTACGCCGGCGCCGCCGTCCCCGTGTCCGTCCTCGGCGTGCCCGGCAGCCCGGGCTATCTCGAAGACTTCACCTTCGGCTTCGATCCCGAATTGTCCAAGCAACTCCTCGCCAAATCCGGCTTCAGCCTGGACAAGCCCGCCAAAATCCGCATGGCCAGCACCAACGGCCAATTCCCGTCCGACTACGATATCGCCCGCGCCATCGTGCAGATGTGGAAGAAAGTCGGCATCGAAGCCGAACTCGAAGTCATCGAATACGCCAAATACTTCGAACTCAACCGCGGTAACAAACTCCCCGAAGCCACCCTCTATACCTTCGACAACGCCACCGGTGATCCGGAAATCTACACCGGATACCTGATGAACCCGAAACTGCCCTTCTCGCCCTGGAAAGACATGACCCTGGGCCAGAAAGTCATTGATCAGTTCAACGTCGCCGACGAAAAAGCCCGCATCGCCGGCTGGCGCGCCCTCAACAAAGAAGCCACCGAAACCGGCGCCGCCATGCCCCTGCTGCAAAGCGTAATGACCGTGGTGCGCAAAAAATCCCTCGAACTCACCCCCTACGGCAACGGCTGGATCCTGCCCCAGACGATGCGCTGGGGCTGATGCCGGCGGGCATGAGGGCAAGGAAGGCGGGGGCTTCGCCCCTCGACCCCACCAGGGGCCGAGCCCCTGGACCTCTTCGCTTAAGGCAAGGGCTCTCGGAGGCTGAGAGGGGGCGCCAACTGCGTGGTTGCAACGGCAGAGTAGGCGCCCCCTCTCAGTCTCCGAGATTCTTACTTCAACGGATGCGGGTCTGGGGGATCATCCCCCAACGGGTCCAGGGCCGAGCCCTGGCCTTGCTTACCTTCACGCCCACCCGGCACCATCCCCAATGATCCTCCTGGGCACGCTCGGGCGGCGGTTGTTGGCGGCGGTGCCGATATTGTTTGTGGTGTCGTTGTTGTTGTTTGTGGCGTTGCGGGTGTTGCCGGTGGACCCGGCGGCGATGTCGATGCCGCCGAACGCCACGCGCGACGAGATCGAGGCGGCGCGGCGGGACATGGGGCTCGATCGGCCGTTGGTGGAGCAGTACGGGGTGTGGTTCGACCACGCGGTTCGCGGCGATTTCGGCCGCTCGATTCATTTGCGCCGCCCGGCGGCCGGCCTGGTCGGCGAGACGTTACCGAGCACCATTGAGTTGGCAACGGCGGCGATGCTGGTGGCGAGCGTGCTGGGGCTGGCGGGCGGGCTGCTGCTGTTTGCGTTGCGCGATCGGCCGGCCGAGACGATTGCCGAGACCGGCACCACGCTGCTGATGTCGGTGCCGGAGTTCTTGTGGGCGCTGCTGTTCATCTTCGTCTTCGGCGTGGCGTTGCAGGCGATGCCGTTCACCGGGAGGCTTGATCCGGGGCTCCAGCGCCCGATGGTGACCGGGTTTCTGCTGCTCGACGCGGTGCTGACCTTGCGGTTCGATGTCCTCCGGAGCGCTTTGGTTCACTTGGTCCTCCCCGCCATCGCCCTTGGCCTTGCCTTCGCACCCCCCATCATGCGCGTCCTCCGCGCCTCCCTGCTGGACACCTACCACGAGGACTACATCCGCCAGGCCCGCCTCCGCGGCATCTCCGAAACCCGCATCCTCCTGCGGCACGCCCTGAAAAACGCGATCCTCCCCACCCTTACCCTGATGGGCGTCCAGTTCGGCTTCCTCTTCGGCGGCTCGCTCCTGGTGGAGGTCATCTACTCCTACCCCGGTATGGGCAACCTGATGGTGGACGCCGTGCGCAACGCCGACCTGCCCATCATCCAGTTGGTCGGCCTGACCTATTGCGTCGTGGTGCTGACCATCAACTCCCTGGTGGACGGCCTCTATCTCGTCCTCAACCCCCGCCTGCGCGCCCGCTGATGCCCCGCTGGCTCCGTTCCGCCCGCGTCATCGCCGGCCTCCTCCTCGCCGGCCTGGTCCTCACCTGCGCGCTGGCCGCCCCCTGGCTCGCCCCGCACGACCCTGACGAGCAGGACCTCATCGCCATGCTGCTCCCCGCGGTGTGGCAAGCCGGCGGTGACCACGCCCACCTCCTCGGCACTGACGGCCTCGGCCGCGACGTGCTCTCCCGCCTGCTCTACGGCGCCCGCGTCGCGATGACGGTCGCTCTCACCGCCGCACTTGGCGCCGCGGTCATGGGCGCCACCCTCGCCTACATCGCCGGCTACCTCGGCGGCCGCGTCGACTGGCTGATCGGCCGCGCCATCGACATCTGGATGTCCTTCCCCCCAGTTGTCCTCTCCCTCATCTTGATGACCGGCCTCGGCACCGGCACCCGCAACGTCATCCTCGCCATCGTCCTGGTCGACTGGACCCGCTTCTGCCGCGTCCTGCGCGCCGAAGTCATCGTCACCGCCCGCCGCGACTACGTCACCGCCGCCCGCCTGGTCGGCTTCTCCCATCTGCGCACCGTGATCCGCGAAATCGTCCCTGCCACCATCCCCCTGCTGGTCACCCTGCTCACGCTCGAAATGGGCATCGCCGTGGTGGTCGAGGCCATCCTCTCCTTCGTCGGCCTCGGGGTGAAATCGAGCCAGATCGCCTGGGGCCAGATGATCGCCGACGGGCGGGACGCCGTGTACCAGGCCCCCTGGAACCTGCTCGCTCCGGTGCTCGCCATTTTCGTCACCGTCGCCGGCTTCAACCTCCTCGGTGACGGCCTGCGCCGCAGCCTCGATGTCCGCATGGTCGAGGGCCGCGAATGACACTCCTCATCGCCCGCCGCCTCAGCGTCGCCACCGCCGACGGCGTGCCAGTCCTGCGCGGCCTCGATCTCTCGCTCGCCCCCGGCAAGGTCCTCGGCCTGGTCGGCGAGTCGGGTGCCGGCAAATCCATGATCGGCCGCGCCATCGCCCAACTCATGCCCACCGGCTTCCAGGTCAGCGGCGGCACCCTGCATTTTGACGGGCGAGACCTCGTCCGCATGCCCCCCGCCGCCCGCCGCTCCTTGCTCGGCCGTGACATCGCCTTCATCCCCCAGGAACCCCTCACCGCCCTCAACCCGGTGCTCACCATCGGCGCCCAGATGGACGAACACTTCGCCCATCTCGGTGTCGTCAAACGCGAGGAGCGCCTCGCCCGCGCCATTCTGGCCCTCGAAGCTGTCCACCTCGCTGACGCGCCCGACCTCCTCGCCCGCTACCCCCACCAACTCTCCGGCGGCATGTGCCAGCGCGTCCTCATCGCCATGGCCTTCGCCAGCCGCCCCCGCCTGGTCATCGCCGACGAACCCACCACCGCCCTCGATGTCACCATCCAGGCCCGCATCGTCACCCTGATGGCCGAACTCCAGAAGCGCGACGGCACCGCGGTACTCTTCATCACGCATGACCTGCGCCTCGCCGGCCGCATCTGCGACGACATCGCCGTGCTCTACGGCGGCAGCATCGTCGAGGAAGGCCCGGCCCGCCAGGTCCTGAGCCAGCCCCAACACCCCTACACACGCTGCCTGCAACTCGCCAACCCCGCCCTCAGCGGCCCCCGCCGCGCGCTCTACGCCCTGCCCGAGCAAATGCCCGGCCTGCGCGCCCTCGCCACCCTCTCCGGCTGCCGCTTCGCCCCCCGCTGCCCCCTCGCCGGCGCCGAATGCCGCGAAACCGACCCACCGCTCGCCGGCGAAACCCAGCGCGCCGCCTGCCTGCAACCCTACCTCACCCCCGGCATCACCACCGAAACCGCCCCCCACGTCGTCACCGCCCGCGCCGAAACCGCCGCATTGGTCAACGTCCAGGGCGTCTCGAAAACCTACCAAACCGGCACCCTGTTCCGCCGCCGCGCCACACTTGCGGTCAAGCCGGTCGATTTCCGCATCGCCCCCGGCGAATTCCTCGCCGTGGTCGGCGAAAGCGGCAGCGGCAAATCCACCCTCGGCCGCCTGCTGATGGGCCTCGAACGCCCCACCACCGGCGCCATCCGCCTCGCCGGCCAGGATGTCGCCGCCGGAGGCGAAGCCGCCCGCCGCCACCGCCTGAAAACGGCGCAAATGGTCTTCCAGGACCCCCAATCCGCCCTCAACCCCCGCCGCCGCGTCGCCGATATCGTCACCCAGGCCCTCGAAGCCGCCGGCGTCGATCGCGCCACTCGCCTGCGCCGCGCCACCGAACTCCTCGCCGAAATGGGCCTCGGCGCCGAACTCGCCGCCCGCACTCCCAGCCAGCTTTCCGGCGGCCAGCGCCAACGCGTCAACATCGCCCGCGCCCTCTGCACCCTCCCCCGCCTCCTCGTCGCCGACGAAATCGTCTCGGGCCTGGATGTCTCCGTGCAGGCCCAGCTCCTCGCCTTGCTGCTCCGCCTGCGCGAACAACACGAATTCGCCATGCTGTTCATTTCGCACGACCTTTCCGTCGTGCGTCACCTCTGCGACCGCGTCCTGGTGATGTATCGCGGCGAAATCGTCGAACATGGGCCCACGGAAGTGGTGTTCACCACCCCACGCCATGAATATACCCGCGCCTTGCTGGAGGCGGCGGCCTAGGCCGCCCGCTTCACCCGCGGCTTCTTCACCTTCGCCGGCGCCACCGGCCGCCCGGTCAACTCCGCAATCAGCGCCTCGTACTTCGCCAGATACCCCCCCATATCGAGGTGCTCCTCCGCGAACGCCCGCGCCTGCGTGCTCAACCGCTTCGACAGCTTGCGATCCTCCAGCACCTCCAGCACCCGCCGCGCCAGCAGCTTCGGATCGAGACACGGCGTCAACACCCCGGTCTGCCCATCGGTGATGAATTCCCGCACCGGATCAACATCGGACCCGACGATAGTGCACCCGCACGCCATCGCCTCCCGCAAGGACCACGACAGCACGAACGGATACGTCAGGTACACATGCGCGTCCGAGCGTTGCAGCAGCCGCACATGCACGTTGTACGGCACCTGCCCCGGCATCAGCACCCGGCTGGCATCGTACTGCCCGGCGAGTTCGCGCTGCATGAAATCCTTCCACGAACTGTTCGCGATGCGCGCGCCGTAGCTCACGTCGTCCCCGCCCAGCATCACCACCTTCACGTCCGGCCGGCTGCGCAGCAGATCCGGCAGCGCCCGCATCATGGTGTGGAACCCGCGATACGGCTCAAGATTGCGCGCCACGTAAGTCACCAGCTTGTCCGCCGGATTGACCACGAACTTGTCCAGCACTAGCGGTTCGTTGCGCACCGCCGGATCGGGCTTGCAGATCTCCAGCGGCACCCCTTCCGGCAGCAGATGGATCTGCTTCTGCGCCCATTCCGGATACAATGACCGCTGCCACACTGTGGGTGACTGGCCGTGCTGGTTCAGCCCCAGCGCCAGGTGGTTCACCGCGTTCATCGCCCGGATGCGCGGAAACTGGTCGTCCGAGGTCGGAAATTCGGGATCGAACCCCACATCCGTCCCGGCGGTCTGATAGTAGAACTCGAAATACCCCAGGATCGGCGTCGCCGGAAACACATCCCCCAGGTTGAGCATCTCGCCCCAACCATGGTGGCCGATGATGATATCCGGCGTGAAACCCAGCGATTTCAACGTCCGCGCCAGCCGCGCCACCTGGTCCGCCCGCAGCATTGCCTTGTTGAGGTCGCGGATGTTGGGATGGACGTTGGCTTCCTGCAACTCGCCAAGCTGGTAGTTCAGCCGCCGCACCCCCTGAATATGGTTCTGGTTGGGCTCGGTGATGAAGGCGATTTCGTTGCCCGGCGTGGCAATCAAATGCCGGATCACATGAAGATACTGGCCGGGGAAGTTCTGATGGATGAAAAGGAATTTCACGCGTCTATCTCGTCAGCGGGGCACCCGGGAAGCAGGGCTCCGGCCGGCACCAAGGCCGGCCGGAAGTTCGTCACTTTGCTTTGGCCGGCTTCTTGGCGACAGGCTTTGCCACCGGCTTGGCCGCGGGCTTGCCCACGGCATCCGCCATCGACAGCACCTGCGCCGAACCAGCCGCCTCGCCATGCGGCACAATGGTGATCAGCAGCGATTCCAACGCCGCCAGCGACTCGGACTGGCAGGCCTCGCCGGCCTTCACCGGCCCAACCGCGGTGCCATCGACAAAGCTCGCCTCATACGTGCAGTCGAAATTCTCCGCCGCCTCGCCGCGCAGCCGCAGCCGCAGGCCGAGCAGCGGCAACGCCATGCCCCGGCTGCCGCAGAACTGCCCGCCATCCACCCACGGCGACAGCCAATCCTGCCCAAGCACTGCCTGGTATTCGATATCCGACACGCCCACGCCCTTCGTCGGCGCCACCGCAAAGCCCTCGATCCACTGGCGGCTGCCCGTAACCCCGAGACGCTCGCCGATCATGCCGCCAACATCGCCACGGCCTTGGATATGCGCCACGATATCCATGTAGCGCGGCGCCTCGGCCGCCACCGGTGCCACGGCCGCAGCCGCCGGCGCCGCCACATCCGGCGCCGCCGCATCACCCAGGCGCAGCACCTGGATATTCGGCGCCGTGCCCTCGGCCGCTTCCATCGCCTGGTAGACCGTGATCAACACCTGCGCCCGCACGGCACCCACGCGCACCAGCGCCGCATCGCCGAACGGTGTCAGCCACCCATCGTCACGAAACGACGAAATACTGACCGCGGCCGGATTGCTCGCCACCCCCGGCGGCAATGATACCCGCACCCCCGGCAGCCCGGTGGCCACATTGGCAGCCTTCGAGGGATTGCAGACGATGCAGAACAATCCGGGATCCAGCGTCATCAGATGCGCAGAGACCCGCAGTTCGTTGACCAGCTTCTGCGGTCGCTCGGCAGTGGTTTCCGACATTCGTGTCTCGATGTTCCTGTTGGTGCCGCCTGCGCGGCGATCAATACGATATTCGCTGAGTGCTGATAGACGTACTATGGTGTGATTTCTACACCGGGGCCGGGGCGCAGGCCAAGAAACACAGAGTTGATCGCAGCCGGCGGCAACCCGAGCGGCATCAGCCAACCCCGCCCGGTGCGCCGGATACGTTCCGCCGGCGCGCCAATATCGAATGCCGCCATCGCCAGCCCCGCCCGCCACGCCAGCCCCAGCGTGAAGCACCATGTCTCGGGCCAGATCGAAGGCTGCCAGGCCAGCTGAATATCCTGCGCGCGTATCAACGCCACCGCCTCCGCCTCCCGGTACGGCCCGGTCACGAACACCCGGCCGGTGTCGAGCAAGGGCTCGTCGTCGCTGGTATGCCCGATAACGGTGAAGTGCAGATTAAGACCGCGCGCCGCCGCATCCCGCGCACAGGCCAGCAGGATGTCATACCCCTTCTCCACCCCGATGCCTCCGATGATGCCGATATGCCGTGGCGGCCCAGCAAAACCGCGCAACGGCGGATACCCGCCATCATCCTCCAGCGGCGTCACCTCCGGCACCACCGCCGGGAAATGCCGCCGCAACCGCTGCGCCGCATCGACCGACGGCACCACGATCCGTCGGGACGCCGCAAGGTCCGCCGCCGTGCGCGCCCGCAGCGCCGCCGCCGGCAGCGTATCGGTGATGCTTCGCCCAACCGCCGCCACGCAGGCATCGCACTCCGCCGGATCAGCCGGCTCGCCGCAATAGCGCCCATGCCGCCCCACCAGGCTGATCCGCGGGCAGAACCCAGCGTAGTCATGCACATGGGTCTCGATCGGCACCCCAAGCCGCGCGCCCAGAGTGATCACGTCATGGTGATGGCCGACGAGATGGTGCACCTCGATCCGCACCGGCCGATCCGCCCGCACCAACCGCGCAAGCGCGCCGATCTCGCGCGGCAGGCTGAAACACAAATTGGGAAACCCGCCCGCCGCGTCCCCCTCCTCGATCTGGCACAACCCGCGCACATACGCGGCCACCCCGGTGCGTGCGATCACCGAGCGCAGCACCACCGGACGCATGCCGGCCGCCCGGATCGCCGCACTGCGCTCCCGCACCACCCGCTCCACCCCGCCGCCGCTGGCATGGGTGATCAGCAGCACAGCCCCGCCCGCCATGCCACCATCGCGCCACCGCGTCGCATCGAACCGCCGCCGCGCCGCAGCCAACGGGTCCCGCCGCTGAAACGCCGCGATGCCGGCATGATAGCCGGGATGCAACCGCTCCAGGATGTCCAGGTTGCGCGCGATCAAATCCCCCCGCGCCGCGCCGAAACTCTGCCCGCCCAGATGCGCGACAAACACACCCGGCGCCGCCAAATGCCGCCACCCCGCCGCACTCGCCCGCCGGCAGAAATCATTCTCCTCGCCATAGCCCTGCGCAAACACATCCTCGCGGAACATCCCGGTGCCGGCGAGGCACTCATGGCGGATATACATGCAGAACCCCACCGCCGTCGGGATCTCCACCGCCACCCCGGAATTGGCCGCCGCGGCCCACCCCGCCCAGCGCGCCAGTTCCCCCGCGCCCGGCGCCACGTTGCCACCGTCCACCGCCGGATAACTCAGGATGGTCGCGTCATTGGACAGCGGCGTCACCGTCCCGGCATCCGGGCGCGCATGCACCAGGTCGCGCAGCCCCTCAACCCATCCCGGCGGCACCAGCGTGTCGCTGTTGAGCAGCACCACATCGTGCCGCCGCCGCAGCGCCAGCACGGCGCGCAACCCGGTGTTCACCGCCGCCGGAAACCCCCGGTTGATCGCATGGCGCAGCACCGTCACCCGCCGCCCGCCCGCCGCCCGGATCACCGCCGTCACCCGCGCCAGCGTCTCGGCCTCGGGCGAGGCGTCATCCACCACGATCACCCGGCAGCCCCGCGGCAACGTCGCCAGCACCGAGGTAAGACACCCGGAGACAATGTCCCCCTGCCCATACACCGGTACCACCACCGCCACCGGCCGGTCCGGTTGTGGCCGCGGCGGCGTCGCCGCCACCGCCGCCGGCAAAGCCAACGGCGCCCCCAGATCCAACGGACTGCCCAGCAACGCCCCGCCATCCAGCCCGCTCACCGTGAACGGCCCCGCCATCCCGGCCAGCCGCCGCGCCGCGATCTGAAACCGCCGCGGCCGCGCCAGCGCCGCACCGGCCAGAATATTCTGGTCCCGCGCCGTCACCCGCAGCGCATCCCCACCGGCCGACCGCACCACCACCACCGGGTCCCGATCGGGCGCACCGGGATGCCAGGCCCACCCCGCCAGCCCCTCCCCGGTTGCGGCGACAAACCCCTCGATCCGATTGATCCGGTCGATCCGCAGCGGGCTGCCCAGCAACGCCCGCCCATCCACGCTCACCGAAACCACCCGGGTCCCCGGCAAGATCCGCCGCCGCCCGGCCCGTACCGCCACCCCGTCCACCTCGATGCGCAGGCTGCCCGGCCCGCGCTGGCGCACCACCAGCACCCCGTCCTCGCCGCAGCCGCACCATCCCGGACCGCCGGCAACCCCGTCCGCCAGGTCCCACACCCCGCCCGCCGCCGGCAACGCATGGGCGGACAGCGCACGCCCCAGCGTCACCGCCGCCGCCGCATCACGCATCCGATGTTGCAGGGAGGCCAGGGTGAACCAGATTTCCCGGCTGTCCTGCCGCGCCGCCAGCGACCGCAGCAAATCCGCCGCCGACCGCAATTCGCCCACCCGGATGCGCGCAATCGCCACCGCCAGCCCGATGCCAGGGTCAGAGGGCGCGATCCGGTGCGCCCGCTCGATCCAGCGCAGCGCCTCCGCGTTGCCCCCTGCCTCCCCCGCAACCCGGCTGCGCTCGGCCGCCGCGGTCGCATTGGCCCGGAACCAATCCGCCTGCGACATCGCCACAGACGGCGCCTCCGCCATCCTTGCTCTAGCCGGCGGGCAGCCCGGCCGGAGCCGTCTGCTCAACTGCCCCGTTCGGCGGCATCCCAACCGCCGGCGTCTCAGCCGCCGGCAGCGCCGCAAGGTCGCCCTGCGCCTCGGTCAGCCCCTTCTCCAGCGCCTGGTTGAACCAGAACCGCGCCTCGTCGACGTTGGTTTCCCCGGTCAAACCGCGCGCCAGGTAACGCCCGAGCATCAACTGCGCGAACGCATGCCCGCGCTCCGCCGCTTGGCGGAACCAGCCCAGCGCCGCCGGTCGATCCCACGGCACATCATGCCCGCCACCCAGCATCGCCCCCATGGCGAACATCGCGCCGACATGGCCCAGCTTGGCTGCCCGCTCGAAGAACACCAGCGCCTGGGCATGGTCCTTGTCCCCGCCGGTGCCATTCACCAGCAGTTCCGCATAGGCCACCAGGGCATCGATCATTCCCGCCTCGGCCGCCATCGCGATCCACTTGCGCCCCTCCACCGGATCGGCCGTGGTGCCCCGCCCTTCGACCACCATCCGGCCATACCAGTAGCGCGCGTTGACCACGTTCTCCGCGGCCCGGCGCAGCCACACCAGCGCCTCCGCATCGTTGCGCGCCACGCCGACGCCCTCTGCGAGGCAGATCCCGTAGTTGTAGGCCCCCACCGGGTCGCCGTTCTGCGCCTCCTTCTCGAACCACTCGCGGGTGCGCTCGGCCTCCTCGGGCGCCGCCTCCCGCTTCAGCACGATCGAGGCGAGATCGTAGCGTGACGCCGTGTCCCCCGCCTCGGCCGACTGGCGGAACCACCGCGCCGCCTCCTCCGGATCACGCGGCGTGCCCAGGCCATTGAGGTGCATCAACCCCAACGCCCGCGCCGCCACCCGATGCCCGCCCTCGGCCGCCCGGCGATACCACATCGCCGCCTCGGCATGGTTGGGCGGCAGGTCGCCACCGCGCGCATACAAATCACCGACGAAGGCCGCCGCATCGATGTCGCCCTGCAAGGCGGCCCGGCGCAGCCACGACTCGCCCTCCTGCACATCCTTCGCAACGCCACGGCCCTCGAACAGCACCATCCCGTAGCGGGTCTGCGCCGCCCGCAGGTTCCGCTCCGCCGCCTGGCGATAGTACTCCATCGCCCCCGGCGGATCGGCCGGCACCCCCTGGCCCTGCTCGGTCATCGCCCCGCGCAGATACAAAGCCGTCGCCAGCCCGGCATCCGCCGCCGCGACAATCCAGCGATACGACTCTGCATGCAGCGCCGGGTCTTCCTTGCGCAACAGCGCCAGCCCGTAGCCGAGGCACCCCTGCGGACAATTCCCCTCGGCCGACAACCGGTACAGCCGCTCGGCCTCGGCCAGATCGCGAATATCGTCCGGGCCCGAGGTCAGGATATAGGCCAGCAACGCCTGCCCATCCGCCGCACCCGAGGCCGCCGATCGCCGCGCCCATACCACCGCACTGGCGTAGTCGGGCTTGCCCGGCTCCTCCACGCCAAACAGCGCCGAGGACGGCCGGGCGCCAGAAATCCCGGACACATCGGCGTCCCGGCTGGCATGCGGCCCGATCATCCCCTGCACGAACAGCGCCGCCAGCAGCGCCTGCGCCTCCAGGTCGCCATGCTCGGCCGCGCGTTCCAGCCAGAACGCCCCATCCCGCAGGCTGCGCGGTACCCCGCCGCCTTCGAGATACGCCCGCCCGATCAGATACTCCGCCCGCTTGTTGCCGGCCTGCGCCAGCGGCGTGAGTTCCTTGAACGCGGCAAACCGGTCACCGGCGGCAATCTGCGCCTCGGCGCGTTGCAGCCGGCTCGCCTCGGAGGCGAACACCTTGGTGAATTTGCCCAACAGCCCGCTCATGGCACCAGCCTCTCCTTGCCCGCGCGTGCGACGCTTCGGCGTTCCATCAACCCTCTCATGGCTCGCGGAAGGATTCCGTGGTCGCCGGAATAATCCGCGCGAACAGGTATTCCATGAACGTCCGCCGCCCAACCATGATGTCGATCGTCACCTGCATGCCCGGCACCGGCTTGAAGCCGGGCGGAACTCCCATCAGGTTCAAGTCCTGCATTTCCACCCGCCCCTTGTAGAACAGGTTACCGAAACTCTGCTGCGCCGTGCTGAGATCCGACGGCGCGGTCAGCGGATTGTACGGATTGCGGCTCGCATCGGGGCTGATCACCCGAACCTTGCCGGTGCCCACCCCGTGCGTCACGTAGGGAAACGTGTCGAACTTGATGGTGGCGCGCTGGCCGGGCCGCACGAACCCAACCGAGGCGCCATCGATCAGCACTTCGCACTCCAACGCGGAATCCAACGGCGTCAACTGGATCAACTGGGTGCCGGTGGTCGCCACCGTGCCGGCGTTGATCGGCGACACCGCCAGCACCGTGGCATCGAACGGCGCCCGCAGTTCCACCATTGCCAGCGACTGGGTCGCCCGCTCCAAGCCGTCCCGGGCCTGGGCAAGTTTGTCGCTCTGATCCTTCTTCGCCTGCGAGGTCGTCGCGCGCCAGGTCTCCAGCGCCGCATCCCGATCCGCCTTCTTGGACGCAAGGCTCGCCCTGGCCTGCGCCACCTGCGCCTTGGCGGCATCGAGGGTGCGCTGCATTTCCGCCCGCTGATCGGACGCGGACATCGTGTTCAACTCGCTGCCCACGCCAAGCCGCCCCAACTCGCGCCGCTTGTCCTCAACCCGGCTCGCCAGCCCCACCCGCTCGGTATAGCCGCGGATATCCGCCTCGCCCTGGAACACCTGCGCCTGCAACGCCGCGATCTGCTGGTTGAAACTCTCGATCTGGAACGTCAACTCGGCATGCCGCTGGGTGAACAGCGAGGCCTGCAACTCGCCATGGCGAGACCCGTCGGACAAATACGTCCGCCCCGACAACTCAGCGTCGAGCCGGCGGATTTCCTGCGTCAACGCATCCACCTGGTCGGTATAGTTGGTCTTGTCGGCCGTTGCATTGGTGGGGTCGAGCGTCATCAGCAGATCGCCCTTCTTCACCGTCATGCCCGGCCGCGCGAGAATCGCCCGGATCATCCCGGTTTCCAGCGCCGCGATCCCGGTCTGCGGCTCGATGGTCACAATCTGGCCGGGCGCCGTCACCACACGATCGATCGGCATCACCAAAGCGATGGTGAACAGCATGAAAAACATCGAGAAAATAATATAAACCGTGAACCGCGACCGCAGCGGCACCGGCTGCGCCAACTGCGTGGCCGCCGGCGATTCATATTCAAGCAGGATCTGCGTCGTCCGCGCCGCATCCGCCGTCGCAACCTCGCGGTTCGCCGGCCCCACGGTCATGCTCTGGCCGGACGGTACGCCCGGCGGCTTCGGTGAAACCGCAACATTGGTGTCGCCTGCCTTGGTATCGGTGGGAACATTTGCCATTTTCGTGTTCCCCTTCAGGCGCCAGGCACCAACGCGGTCGACTTCTTGCTCGACCGGAAGCTTTCCATATGGCGGTTCTGCTGCTGCCAAAGCTGGCGATACACGGTGCAGGTTTCCAGCAACTGGGTGTGCGGCCCGATATCCATCACCTTGCCGCGATCCATCACCAGGATTTGATCGCTATCAACCAGCGACGAAAGCCGGTGCGAGACGATCACCATGGTCCGGTTGGCGGCGATGCGCGAAATATTGGCGTTCACCAGCGCCTCGCTTTCCGGATCGAGCGCGCTGGTCGCCTCGTCGAGGATCAACAGCCGCGGGTCATGGATCAGCGCGCGCGCAATCGCCAAACGCTGGCGCTGCCCGCCCGAAAGGTTCGGCGAACCTTCCTCCACGATCGTCTCGTAGCCCATCGGCATGCGCTCGATGAATTCCTCCGCGCCGGCCAACCGCGCCGCGCGCACCGCATCGGTCAGCGTCAGTCCCTGCCGCCCGGCCAGCAAATTCTCGCGCACCGTGCCGCGGAACAGGAAGTTCTCCTGCAACACCACGCCGAAGCTGCGGCGCAGATGCGACAGATTGATCTCGCGCATATCCACGCCGTCGATCTTGATCTGCCCCTCGTATTCCCGGTTGATGCCCTGCAACAGCCTGGTGATGGTCGACTTGCCCGAACCGGACCGCCCGACCAGGCCCAGAATAGTCCCCGCCGGCACGTCGAACGACACGCCATCGAGCGCGCGGTTCTTCGAGCCCGGATAGGTGAACTTCACGTCGCGGAACGACAGCGCCCCCTCGAAGCGCGGCCGCAGCCCAACGCTCGGGTTCACCGTCTCGGGCCGGTTGTTCAGCACCATGCCGGCCATCGCGATGCCCGAGCGCACTTCCTCCAGGTCCTGCATCAGCCGCGCCATCGACATCAACGGGCCCGACACGCGATTGGCCACCATCATGAACGCCACGATCGAGCCGACGCTGGCCGATCCGCCGGTCACTGACATATAGGCGCCGATCATCAGCACGCCGCGCGTCATCAGCGTGTCCATCGGGGTGACCAGGGTTTCCGGCCAGTTCGAGATATCGTCGAGCTTGCGCCGCCAATAGGCCGACTCGGCCGCCCGTCGATCCCACGCATCGCGCTGCGCCGGCTCCAATGCCAACGACTTGATGGTGCGGATGCCGTGCAGCGTTTCCACCAGGATGGTGTTCTTGCGCACCTCGGTGCTGAGATAATGCGCGTACACCCGGCGGATCGGGCCGATGAACACCGCGATGATCAGCGCCATCACGCCACCCAGCGCCAGCACCATCCACGCCAGCGGCACGCTCATCCAGAACAGCACCGGCAGCACCACGATCAGGTTGATCATGTCGAAAATGGTCGTCATCATCTTGCCGGTGACGAACGAACGGACCTTCTGGGTCTGCTGGATTAGGTAGCCGATATGGCCGGTGGGCGTGCGCTCGAAGTAGTCGATCGGCAGCCCGAGCAACCGGCGGAACACGAACAAATTGATCTTGAGGTCGAGTCGCAGCGCGATAATGGCGGTCAACTGCCGGCGCACATAGCCCAGCATCGTCTCGTAAACCACCGCCAGCAACAGCACCATGCTCGCCATCAGCAGCGTCGACAGCGCCTTGTAGGCCACCACCTTGTCGATCACGAGCATGGTCAGCAGCGGCGGCACAACCGAAAGGAACGCCATCACGATCGAGCCGATGGTGATGTCGCGGATCACCCCGCGCTCGGTGGCCACCACGCGCGCCACCCAGCCGATGCCCCAGGCCTCGTTATCGGTCCGGCTCTGCTGGTCCGGGCGCAGCATGAGCACTTCGCCGGCCCACAACTGCGACAGCCGCAGCTCGTCCACCGGCACGCCGTCCTGCTCCACCGCAACCGCGGGGTCCTTCAACCACACCACGTTGCGCACCGCGTCGGGCCGCGCCATCACCGAGGCGCTGCCGTCCCGCATCAACAGAACAACCGCGCCCATCCCCTTGAGCTTCAACAACTCGCGCCAGCTCAACCGCACCGCGCGACACCAAAGCCCGGACAGCCCCACCCATTCGGCCAGCGCGGCCGGCGACGGCACCTGTCCCGGCTTCAGCCGCAAATCCTCGCGATCGAGTTCCGCGCCAAGATCCCGCGCGGCCATCGATACGGCCATCAAGCAAAGCTCAAGCGGTGTCTGCGACGGTCCGTCAGCGGTCGGGTCGGGGGCAGTCAAATTGCGCGGATCGGAGTCCAAAAGTTCCACCTCATCACTTGCACCGACGGGCATCCGATCGGCCAACACCTATCGACGCCCAAGTCATCGACACCCAACCCGCCGACGCCACTTGCCGCCGACGCGTCCTGTTCATCGTTCCATCCCGGACAAACGCCCTGAACAGCGGCCCGGAAACCGGGCTGCACGGGCTTATACAGCGACTGTCTCGCACACCCAAGTACGACAGACGCTTCTACATATAGCATATGCGTGAAGCAAAAATTATGAAAAGCCGGACAGCTTCAGTTCGACATCGTTCCACACCCCATGGCGCACCAAATGATTGCGCCCCCCGGCCGTGCGTGGCATGCACCCCGCATCGGCCGCTGCGGGCCCGGCAACGAAACGCCCCTCAGCGCGCGCCCGAAAGCCTGCACGTCAGCCTGCACGTCAGCCTGCAAGAAAGCGTGAGAGTCCCGCCGCCATGAAGAGCCTGCAACCCGGAGACACCGGCCGAGACGTCGAAGTCTGGCAGCGCTTCCTGGCCCGGGTCTGGGTCGGCGAGTTCGACACCATGCTGCCCGGCGTGTTCGATGACGCCACCGAGGAGGCCACTCGCGCCTTCCAGGAACGCTTCGGCATGGAAATCAGCGGCCTGGTCGATCGCGGCACCCTCGAGCAGGCGCAAATGCTCGGCCTCGGCACCGTCGATGACATGACCCCGAAAGGCGTCACGAAGTCCACCGCGCTGGCCGTCTTTGTCATGCTGGTGGCCTTCAGCATCCTCTCGCAATGCATGCTGATGCCCGGCTCCGGCCAGACCTACGGCGGCTACCAACTCCCGGTGGACCCCAAGCTGGTTCCCGGCACCGCCCCCCGCCGCGAATGCCCGGGCTGGTTCTGCTAGCCGGCATCCGCTTCCTCCAGCACAAACCGCGCCGCCAGGAACACATCCTCCGCCAGCAGCCCGCGCAACACCGCCTGCCCGGCCGCATCGAGGTCCGCCAAAACGCCTGAAAACCGAGCCACCTCGCCCCGCATGGCCGCCACGAACAACCCATGCAGCACCCGCGCCGCCGCCGCCCGCGGCACACAGCACGCGCAGCCGCCAGGATGCCCGTCCAGCCCCGCCCGCGGCCAAACCGCCCACACCGCCGGGCCCGCCACGGCCACGCCACCCCCCGCCAGCACAGCCTCCCCCGCCCGCCAACTCGCCAGCGCTCCAAAGCGAACTGCTATGCGGGGATCAGTTTTTGCCATGATCATCTAGACATAAGAATATCTTTATGCGATGGCAAGGCATGGAGACATTGCTGACCGCTTTGCGCGCCGCGGCGGAGATCACCCGCCTGCGCCTCTTGGGCCTGGCCGCCGGGGGACAATTCTGCGTGACCGAATTCGCCGAGATCCTCGGCCAGTCGCAGCCGCGCCTGTCCCGCCATCTCCGCCTCCTCGGCGAGGCCGGCCTGCTCGACCGTGCCCGCGAAGGCGCCAACACCTGGTTCACCCTGCCGCCCCCCAACACCCAGGGCGGCGCCCTCGCCCGCCTCCTCCTCGCCCGCATCCCCGAAGACGACGCCATGCTCGTCGCCGACCGCCGTCAGGCCGCCCGCGTGGTAGCCGAACGCGCCCGCGCCGCCTCCGAGGCCTTCCAGCGCGCCGGCGCCGACTGGGACGAAATGCGCGCCCTCAACCTCCCCGCCGAGGCCGTCGAACACGCCCTGGTCGCAGCCCTGCCCGAAACCGTCGGCCGCCTGCTCGATATCGGCACCGGCACCGGCGCCCTGCTCGAACGCCTCGCGCCGCGCGTGAACTCCGCCCTCGGCGTCGATGCCAGCCGCACCATGCTGGCCCTCGCCCGCACCCGCCTCGCCAAGCCCGGCCTCGGCCACTGCGCCGTGCGCCTGGCCGACATGTACCGCCTGCCGCTGCCCGATGCCGGCTTCGATCTCGTGGTGCTGCAAATGGTGCTGCACTACGCCGAAGACCCCGCCGGCGTCATCGCCGAGGCCGCCCGCGTCCTGCGCCCCGGCGGCCAGGTCGTCATCGTCGACCTCGCCGCCCACACCGACCGCGCCAGCCTCGCCCGCCTCGCCCACCGCTGGCCCGGCTTCACCGATGACGAAGTCCGCACCCTGCTCCGCCAGGCCGGCCTCACCGTTCATGCCGCGCAAACGGTTCCCGGCCCATTGGATGTCCGCATCTGGTCAGCCGTCCACGCTTCCGCCGACATCCTTGCTTTGGAGACCACCCCATGACCCGCCCCAACCTGCTCGACGCATTGCGCGATCGCGTCCTGCTCGCCGATGGCGGCACCGGCAGCCACGTCCAGGCCCTCACCCTCGATACCGAGGCCGACTACTGGGGCCGCGAGAACTGCACCGATATCCTGTGCCTTTCCCGCCCCGATATCGTCCGCGACCTCCACCACAGCTACTTCGCCGCCGGCGCGGACATGGTGGAAACCAACAGCTTCGGCGCCTCCCCCATCACCCTGGCCGAGTTCGACCTCGCCGAAAAAACCTTCGAAATCAACAAGCGGGCCGGCGAACTCGCCCGCGAAGCCGCCGACCAGTTCGCCGATGACCGCCCGCGGTGGGTGCTCGGCAGCATCGGCCCCGGCACCAAACTCCCCAGCCTCGGCAACATCGCCTACGACGACCTGGAAGACGCCCTGGCCGAGCAAAGCCGCGGCCTCATCGCCGGCCTGGTCGACGCCATCCTCATCGAAACCTGCCAGGACACCCTGCAGATCAAGGCCGCCGTCAACGGCGCCAAGCGCGCCCGCGCCGCCGCCGGCACCACCACGCCCATCTTCGTCAACGTCACCGTCGAGACCACCGGCACCCTCCTCGTCGGCCCCGACATCGCGGCCGCCGCCACCATCGTCCACGCCCTCGATATCCCCATGCTCGGCATGAACTGCGGCACCGGCCCGCAGGAAATGGCCGAACACATGCGCTGGCTCGCCGCCAACTGGCCCCGCCTCCTCGCCGTCATGCCCAACGCCGGCCTGCCCGAACTCGTCGACGGCCGCACCCACTACCCCCTCGCCCCGGCCGAAATGGCGAGCTGGCTCGAACGCTTCGTCGCCGAGGACGGCGTCAACCTCATCGGCGGCTGCTGCGGCAGCACCCACGCCCACATCGCGGCACTCGATGCCATGCTGAAGCGCCGCGGCGAATACCGCCCCGCGCCCATCGCCCGCAAATCCATCTGGGTGCCCTCCGTCGCCAGCCTCTACCAGCCCGTCCCCCTCCGCCAGGAAAACGCCTTCTTCGCCATCGGCGAGCGCTGCAACGCCAACGGCTCCAAGAAATGGCGCGAACTGCAGGAAAAAGCCGACTGGGACGGCTGCGTCGCCATGGGCCGCGAGCAGATCGACGAGGGCTCCCACAGCCTCGACATCTGCACCGCCTTCGTCGGCCGTGACGAGATCTACGAGATGAACGAGGTCATCCGCCGCTTTACCGCCTCGGTGAACTCCCCCCTCGTCATCGACAGCACCGAAACCCCCGTCATCGAGGCCGCCCTCAAGCTGCACGGTGGCAAGCCCATCATCAACTCGATCAACTTCGAGGACGGCGAAAAAGCCGCCACCGACCGCCTCATCCTCGCCCGCCGCTTCGGCGCCGCCGTCATCGCGCTGACCATCGATGAAGTCGGCATGGCCAAATCCCCCGAAAGCAAACTCGACATCGCCGCCCGCCTGGTCGACTTCGCCTGCACCAAGCACGGCCTGCCGCAGTCCGACCTGCTGATTGACCCCCTCACCTTCACCATCGCCACCGGCAACGAGGACGACCGCAAGCTCGGCCAGTGGACGCTGGAAGGCATCCGCATGATCCGCGACCGCTTCCCGGACGTGCAGATCGTCCTCGGCCTCTCCAACATCAGCTTCGGCCTCAACCCCGCCGCCCGCGCCGTGCTGAACTCCGTCTTCCTCGATCACGCCGTCAAAGCCGGCATGACCGGCGCCATCGTCCACGTCTCCAAAATCCGCCCGCTCCACCTCATCGCCGCCGAGGAAGTCCAGGTTTGCGAAGACCTCATCTTCGATCGCCGCCGCGAGGGCTACGACCCCCTGCAACGCCTCCTCGAACTCTTCGCCGACCGCAAACTCGCCGACGCGGTGAAAAAGAAGCGCTCCGAAACCGTCGAGGGCCGCCTCAAGGACCGCATCGTCGATGGCGACCGCAAGGGCCTCGGCGACGAGCTGGACGAAGCCATGCTCACCAACAAGCCACTGGATATCATCAACAATATCCTGCTCGACGGCATGAAGGTGGTCGGTGACCTGTTCGGCGCCGGCAAAATGCAGCTCCCCTTCGTGCTGCAATCCGCCGAAACCATGAAAGCCGCCGTCGCCCACCTCGAACCCCACATGGAGCGCGTCGAGGGCCAGGAAAAAGGCACCATCGTGCTCGCCACAGTGAAGGGGGACGTGCACGACATCGGCAAGAACCTGGTCGACATCATCCTCACCAACAACGGCTATCGGGTGGTCAACCTCGGCATCAAGGTCCCCCTCGCCGACATGGTCGCCGCCGTGCGCGAGCACCGCGCCCACGCCATCGGCATGTCCGGCCTGCTGGTGAAATCCACCGTCGTGATGCGCGAGAACCTTGAGGAAATGTCCCGCCAGGGCCTCGATGTCCCCGTCCTGCTCGGCGGCGCCGCCCTCACCCGCAACTACGTGGAAGACGACTGCGTGCGCGCCTACGGCTCCGGCCGCGTCGCCTACGCGCGGGATGCCTTCGACGGCCTGCATCTGATGGACCGCGTCACCGGCAACGGCTTCGATGACTACCTCGCCGCCGTCCAGGCCAAGCGCGCCGGCAAGGCCCGCAACACCACCCGAACCCTCGGCCAGGCCGACGCCCGCGCCTTCCGCCCCGTCGATGTCGCCGCCGTCCGCCAGCGCCGCCACCGCCTCACCCAGGACGTGCCGCCCTTCGAACCGCCGTTCTGGGGCTCCCGCATCGTCGAAGCCGCCCCGAAAGCCATCATCCCCTTCGTCAACGAGCGCAGCCTGTACCAATTCCAGTGGGGCTTCCGCAAACAAGGCCGCACCCTGGAGGATTTCCTCGGCTGGGCCCGCCAGGAACTCCGCCCCGTCATGCGCCGCATGCTCGCCATCTGCGACGAACAGGACATCCTCAAGCCCCAAGCCAGCTACGGCTACTGGAAAGCCGCGGGCATGGGCAATGACCTGGTGATCTTCGAACAGGACGGCACCACCGAAGTCACCCGCTTCACCCTGCCGCGCCAACCCAAGGAAGACGGCGACTGCATCGCCGACTTCTTCCGCGATATCGATGACGTTCCGCGGCAGCGCAGCGCGAGCGGCCAAGTGGAGCGCGACGTCATCGCCCTGCAAGTCGTCACCGTCGGCCAGAAAGCCTCCGACACCGCCCGCCTGTGGTTCGAGGACAACCGCTACCAGGACTACCTGTACCTGCACGGCCTCTCCGTCGAAATGGCCGAAGCCATGGCCGAATACACCCACAAGCGCATCCGCGCCGAATGCGGCTTCGCCGGGGAAGATGACCGCGACATGGAGAAAATGCTGAGCCAAGGCTACCGCGGCAGCCGCTACTCCTTCGGCTACCCCGCCTGCCCCCGCCTGGAAGACCAGGAGCCCATCCTGAAAATGCTCGCCGCCGAGCGCATCGGCGTCTCCCTGTCCGACGAATGGCAACTCCACCCGGAACAATCCACCAGCGCCATCGTGGTGCTCAACCCGCGGGCGAAGTACTTCTCGGTTTAGGCCACAAGCAAGGCTCCGCCGGCCAAGGGCCGCACGCCCTTGGAACCCATCCCCGCTCGCGGCTGGGGCGACGGCCTTCAGCTGTCGGGACGGGCGAAGCCCAGCAAATCCCGCGCGCCTGCACCATCTCGCCGGCGCGCGGGATCGATTGCCTGCGGCGCGAGCAAGAACGTGGATATCATCTGAAGGCCGTCGCCCCAGCCGCCAGCAGTACCGGGTTCCAAGGGCCTCTCGGCCCTTGGCCGGCGGAGCCCTGCTGCCCCTTTCGAGCGATTTCGTCCCCACCGCGCCGCATCGGGACGGGGACGTGACAGAACCGCACTTGTGAGCCCGGCCCCCTTGCGCTAAAGCCCCGCCTTCACGGTCGCGGCCGGGTTGTCGCAAGCGGGCGTGGTGGAATTGGCAGACACGCCAGATTTAGGTTCTGGTGGCGCAAGCCGTGGGGGTTCAAGTCCCTCCGCCCGCACCACCTCGGCCGGATTTGGTACGTTCTTACTGAGGGTTTTCCGAGACATGCAGGTCACCGAGACGCTTTCCGATGGGCTCAAGCGCGCCTGGAGCGTGGTCGTTCCCGCCGCTGATATTGACGCCCGCCGCTCCAAGCGGCTCGGCGAAATCACGCGCACGGCCAACATCCCCGGCTTCCGGCCCGGCAAAGTGCCGATGGCCGTGGTCAAGAAGCGCTTCGGCACCGCCGTCATGGCTGAGGTGCTCGAAGAGAGCGTCAACAACGCCACCCAGGAAGTCCTGACCGACCGCGGCCTGCGCCCGGCGATGCAGCCCAAGGTGGACGTCACCTCGCTGGACGAAGGCAAGGACCTGGCGTTCAACGTCGAGGTCGAGCTTCTCCCCGAGATCAAGCTGCCCGATTTCAGCGCCATCGAGCTGACCCGCCAGAAGGCCCTGCCCGACGAAGAGTCGATCATCAAGGCCCTCACCGAGATCGCCACCCGCAATGCGGATCTGGTTGCCGTCGAGGAAGTGCGCCCCGCCGTAAAGGGTGACATCCTGAGCGTCGACTTCGTCGGCAAGGTTGATGGCGTTGCCTTCGAAGGCGGCACCGCCGAAGGCATCGACCTCGAAGTTGACGGACCGGGCTTCATCCCCGGCTTCACCGAGCAGGTCGTCGGCATGGCCCCGGGCGATACCCGCACCATCGAAGTCACCTTCCCGGCCGAATACGGCGCCGCCGAACTCGCCGGCAAGGCCGCCACGTTCGACATTACCGCCAAGGCCCTCAAGCAGCGCCAGATCCCGGCGCTCGATGACGATCTGGCCAAAAAGCTCGGCTTCGAGGAACTCGCCCGCGTGCGGGACCTCATCAGCCAGCAGATGCAGCGCGAATACGACCAGCTCAGCCGTGCCCGCATCAAGCGCCAGCTGCTTGACGCCCTCGCCGGCCTCGCCGATTTCCCGGCCCCCGAGAGCATGGTCACCGCCGAGTTCGACACCATCTGGCAGCGCATCGAGGCCGATCGCGCCAAGGGCGAGCTGGACGAGGAAGACAAGGCCAAGGACGAAGACACCCTGAAGGCGGAATACCGCGCCATCTCCGAGCGCCGGGTGAAGCTCGGGCTCCTGCTGTCGGAAATCGGCCGGGTGAACACCATCCAGGTCGGGCCGGACGAGATGACCCGGGCGATGCGCCAGGAAGCGGCGCGCTACCAGGGCCAGGAGCAGATGGTGATGGATTTCTTCCGCAAGAATCCGCAGGCCGCCGAATCGCTGCGTGGTCCGATCCTGGAAGAGAAGGTGGTCGATTTCGTCATCGAACTCGCCAAGGTCACGGAAACCGTTGTTTCCGTTGAAGAACTCACCAAGGAACCGGACGCCAAGGGCTAACCGTCCGCCCGGTCAAACGGCGGGGACGGGCCGCGCGTAGCTGACAGCGCGCGGCAGCCGCCCTATTTACATGATATTGACACCCTCCGGCGCAGAATGTGCTGCCTCGGAGTGGTTCGGGTGAGGTCAGGGGATAAGCATGCGCGATCGCGATCCGGTTGAGATCTACAACAACAACCTCGTGCCTATGGTGGTCGAGCAGACTGCTCGCGGCGAACGCGCCTACGACATCTATTCGCGCCTGCTGAAGGAACGCATCATCTTCCTCACCGGCCCGGTGTTCGATCAGGTATCGAGCCTGCTCTGTGCCCAGCTGCTGTTCCTGGAGAGCGAGAATCCGTCGAAGGACATCTCGTTCTACATCAACAGCCCCGGCGGCGTGGTCTCGGCCGGCCTCGCCATCTACGACACCATGCAATACATCCGCAGCCCGGTTTCCACCGTGTGCGTCGGCATGGCCGCCTCCATGGGCAGCCTGCTGCTCACCGCCGGCGCCAAGGGCAAGCGCTTCGCCCTGCCCAACAGCCAGGTGATGATCCACCAGCCCAGCGGCGGCGCCCAGGGCCAGGCGACCGACATCGCCATCCAGGCGCGCGAAATCCTCAAGACCCGCGAACGGCTGAATGCGATGTACGTCCATCACACCGGCCAGACGCTCGAGGAAATCGAGAAGAACATGGAACGCGACACCTATCTCACCGCCACCGAGGCGCGTGATTTCGGTCTCGTCGATGAAGTGGTCGACAGCCGTCCGGTGCCTGCCGACTCGGACACCAAGAGCTGAGCCAGGTGCTTTTTCCGCTTCTTGCCCCCCCACGTAAGGGGGGGCTACACTCGCCGTCTTGCGCGCCCGGGATGCCGGGCCAGGGGTGCCCATGAGCAAATCCGGCGATTCCAAGAACACCCTCTACTGCTCGTTCTGCGGCAAGTCGCAGCACGAGGTCCGCAAACTCATCGCGGGCCCGACGGTGTTCATCTGCGACGAATGCGTCGAACTCTGTATGGATATCATCCGCGAGGAGCACAAAACGCACCTCGTGAAATCGCGCGACGGGGTGCCGACGCCGAAGGAGATCTGCAAGGTTCTCGATGACTATGTCATCGGCCAGGCGCACGCGAAAAAGGTGCTCAGCGTCGCCGTGCACAACCATTACAAGCGGTTGGCGCACGGGGCGAAGAACAACGACATCGAAATCGCCAAGTCGAACATCCTCATCCTCGGCCCCACCGGCTCCGGCAAAACCCTGCTGGCGCAGACCCTGGCGCGCATCATCGATGTGCCGTTCACCATGGCTGACGCCACCACGCTGACCGAGGCCGGCTACGTCGGCGAGGATGTCGAGAACATCATCCTCAAGCTGCTGCAAGCCGCCGACTACAACGTCGAGCGCGCCCAGCGCGGCATCGTCTACATCGACGAAGTCGACAAGATCAGCCGCAAGTCCGACAACCCCTCCATCACCCGTGATGTGAGCGGCGAAGGTGTGCAGCAGGCCCTGCTCAAGATCATGGAAGGCACCG
>CAIMWH010000329.1 GCA_903845065.1 uncultured Rhodospirillales bacterium
CTTATAAAGACTTATTTAATCCAGAATATTTCGTCTCTTGCTTAAACGGATGGGGTCAAGGGGGTCACCCCCTTGTGGGGTCGAGGGGCAAAGCCCCCGCCTTGCTTGCCTTCTCCGCGCCGCCCTCGCGCCGCGTGGTGCAGCGCTCAGGATGCCGAGAGTTTTACGTCGTTGGCGGCGTAGTTCAGGTTTCGGTACCAGGTCATGTATTCGGGGTAGGCCATGGGGGGGTATTTGGGCGGGTTTTGGGCATCGGTGCAGGTTGGGATGCATTGCATGATGGTGCGGTAGTTGCAGTCGAAGAAGAAGGGGATGGCGTAGCGTTCCTGGCCGGAGCGGTTGATGACTCGGTGGGGGGTGGCGAGGAAGCGTTCGTTGGTCCAGCGGCGGAGCATGTCGCCGCCGTTGACGAGGAAGGAGCCTTCGAGGGCGGGGGCGTCGACCCATTTGCCGTTGGGCAGGCGGATGGCGAGGCCGGGGATTTTGTTTTGGGCGAGGAGGGTCATGAAGGAGGTGTCGCTGTGGGGGGCGAGGCCGAATTCGTTGTCCTCGACGGCGTCCACCTTGGGGTAGTGGGACATGCGGAGGGTGTACATGGGGTCGGCAAATTTGTCGGCGAACCAGTCGGGGGGGAGGTTGAGGGCGGTGGCGTAGAGGGGGAGGAGGGCGAGCGCGAGGTTTTCGAGGGCGGCCTGGTAGGTGGTGATGGTTTCGCGGAAGCCGGGGAGGTTGGCGGGCCATTGGTTGGCGCCGCGGAAGGGGAGGTTGGCGCGGACGTCGGGGTGGTCGGGCGGGAGGTCGCGCTTGAGGAAGAGGGCTTCGTTGAGGTTGGGTTTGTTGTCGTCGTTGATTTTGGAGTGGCGGGTGGTGGAGCCGCGGACGGGGAGGTAGCCGATGTTGTGCTGGTTGATGCGGAGCTTGAGTTTTTCGTCGAGCGGTTGGGCGTGGAAGCGGGCGGCTTCGGCGAAGACGGCGTCCACCAGGGACTGGGGCACGCCGTGGTTGGTGATGAAGTAGAAGCCGACATCCTCGTAGGCGTGGCGGAGTTCGGCGGCGGCGGCCTCGCGGGCGTCGGGGTGGCAGGCGAGGTAGGGGCCGAGATCGATGACCGGGATTTCCTCGCTGGCGTCGGCGCGGATGGGGTTGAGGGTGGGGGCGAGGTCGGTCATGGGGCGGTCCTCAGGTTGTCCGGGCGGCTGGGGCGGGGGGAGGCGTTGGGCGGGGTGCAAAGATCGCGCGGGTTTCAAGCACGATGCGGGTGACCATTTCATCCACGATGTTGTCGATCAAGGCGAGAAACAGCGGGCTGTCGGCCAGCGTCGCGTTGAGGGAGCGAACCGCTTCGATCCATTTGACGCGCGTGCCGGCGCAGGCGCCTTTGATGGATTTGACGCCGATCTCGGCACTTTCGGTGGACGCTGTGGCGTAGGCGAGGGCGTGGCTTCGCGCGCACTCGATCCACCCCAGCAGGGGCGGATTGGTGACTTGTTGGAAGTGGGCGCTGTCGGCCACGCGTCGCTCGGCGGGGGACCCGCCGGGCCCGGAACCGGTGGTGGCGGCGCAGGCACGATAGGCTTCGAGATTGCCGTTGGCTGTGGCGACACAGTCAACCGCCGAAGGCTGGCGTCGCGACAGGGCGGCGTATGCGGCATCCATGCAGGTGCGATAGATTTCGGGGCGGCCACTGGCCTGGGTCAGGCAGCCCTGGACCTCCTGGTTGCTTGGCCCGGCCGACGTCGCCTGGGGGGCGGCGGGCGGCGTCGGCGGGGTGGCGCATGCCGCGAGGACCGTCATCAAAAGTGCGGTCATGACCCAACGCATCCGCGTGCCTCGCCTGTTTCGAAGGATGGATCGATTGCCGCACAAATTGGCGGATTGCGCAATCTTGCCAGTGGGCCTTGACGCGCCCCGGCCTGGCGTAAGCACAATCGGGCTCACCCTCATTTCGACCGGAATTTTCGCATGGACCTGATTATTCGTAACGCCCGGCTTTCCTGTGATCCGGTGGATACCGTCGATATCGGGGTGCGGGATGGGAAGATCGCGTTTGTTGGCACCGGGATTTCGGCTGTTGCGCGGGAGGTGGTGGATGCCGGCGGGTGCATGGTGTGCGGGGGGTTTTGCGAGACGCATATTCATCTGGAGAAGTCGCGGATTATCGATCGGTGCGCGCCGGAGGTGGGGCGCAATGCGATGGCGGTGAAGCGGGTTTCGGAGGTGAAGCATACGTTCACGGTGGAGGATGTGGTGGCACGGGCGCGGCAGACGCTGGAGCGCTGCATCGAGAACGGGGCGACGCGGATGCGGGCGCATGTGGAGGTTGATCCGCTGGTGGGGCTGCGCGGGTTTGAGGGGGTGCAGCAACTGGCGGCGGAGTATGCCTGGGCGATCGATATCGAGATCTGCGTATTTCCGCAGGAGGGGCTGACCAATAATCCGGGGACGGATGAGTTGATGGTGGAGGCGCTGCGGCGCGGGGCGCGGGTGGTGGGCGCGGCGCCGGGGTATGACACCGATCATGCGGCGCAAATTCGCCGGGTGTTCGAGATGGCGCGGGAGTTCGATGTGGATATCGATATGCATCTGGATTTCGGCAACACGCCCGATGAGATGGATATTCCGCTGGTGTGCGAGCTGACCGAGCAGTTTGGCTGGGGCGGGCGGGTGGCGGTGGGGCATATGACCCGGCTGTCGACGATGAAGCTCGATGATCTCAAGGTGATGGCGAAGCGGATCGCCGATGCCGGGGTGGCGGTGACGGTGCTGCCGGCGACGGAGTTGTTCCTGATGGGGCGGGATCAGACGGATAATGTGCGGCGCGGGCTGGCGGATGTGAATCTGCTGGCGGAGCAGGGGGTGAATTGTTCGCTGTCGACCAACAACATCCTCAATCCGTTCACCCCGATGGGGGATTGCAGCCTGATCCGGATGGCGAATTTGCAGGCCAATTGCTGCCAGATCGGGACCAAGCCGGGGATGCGGGAGTTGTTCTCGATGCTGACGGATCGCTCGGCGCGGTTGATGAATTTGGCGGACTATGGGGTGGCGGTGGGTAATCCGGCCGACCTGGTGATTGTGGATGCGACATCGCCGGAGCAGGCGGTGGCGGAGTTGCGGCCGCCGTTGGCGGTTTACAAGCGTGGGCGGCGGACGGTGACGCGGGAACGTCCTGTCATTCATCGGCCGAATTGAGGGAGAGAGCACATGCTGGCGCATCGCACTTTGGGGACCAACGGGCCGTCGGTTTCGGCGGTTGGGTTAGGCTGCATGTCGTTGTCGGGGGTTTATGGGGCGGCGGATGATGGGGAGTCGGAGCGGCTGATCCAGCATGCGATCGGCATCGGGGTGGATCATCTCGATAGCTCGGACATGTATGGCTGGGGGCACAACGAGGAGGTGATCGGGCGGGCGCTGAAGGGGCGGCGGGACCAGGTGGTGCTGGCGACGAAGTTCGGGCAGGTGCGCCGCGACGGGCAGCCGAACGGGGTGAACGGGCATCCGGACTATGTGATGGCGGCGTGCGAGGCGAGCTTGAAGCGGCTCGGGGTGGAGGTGATCGATTTGTATTACCAGCACCGGGTGGATCCCTCGGTGCCGATCGAGGAGACCGTGGGGGCGATGGCGGCGCTGGTGGCGCAGGGCAAGGTGCGGCACCTCGGATTGTCCGAGGCGGCGCCGGAGACCATTCGCCGGGCGCATGCGGTGCATCCGATCGCGGCGGTGCAGACGGAGTATTCGCTGCTGTATCGCGAGGAGGCGGAGGCGAGCCTGGCGGTGACGCGGGCGTTGGGGATCGGCTACGTGGCGTATTCGCCGCTGGGGCGGGGGTTCCTGACCGGGGCGATACAGACGTTTGCCGATGTGGATGGGCGCAGGGCGGCGCATCCGCGGTTCCAGGAGGCGAATTTCGCCGCCAATCGGGCGCTGGTGGGGCGGATCGAGGCGATGGCGCTGGAGAAGGGGTGCACGCCGGCGCAGATCACGCTGGCGTGGCTGCTGGCGCAGGGGACCGATGTGGTGGCGATCCCGGGGACGCGGTATCCGGGGCGGCTGGATGAGAACGTGGGGGCGCTGGCGGTTTCGCTGAGTGCGGCCGAGGTGGCGGCGATGGCGGAGGCGATTCCGCGGGGGGCGGCGGCGGGGACGCGGTATCCGGCTGGGGGGATGAAGGCGGTGCAGATTTAAGGAAAGCAAGGCTCCGCCGGCCAAGGGGCTCGCCCCTTGGAACCCATTACTGCTCGCGGCTGGGGCGATTCCCTTCAGTTGAGGGCACGGTTCGGGGGAGCGGCGAAGCCAAGCGATCGCACAGGCGACGGTGAATGCCTGCGGCGCAAGCAAGGTTGGGGTTATCATCTGAAGGGCGCTGATCCAGCCGCGAGAAGTGGCGGGTTCCAAGGGACCCCTGCCCCTTGGCCGGCGGAGCCTTGCTTCCACTGGCATGTCTTTTAAGCTTGAAATATCGTGTAGCCGGTGTTGAAGTTGCGCTCACCAACGAAAACACTCCGGGGAGCCTTGCCATGACGACTTCACGCCGCACTCTTTTGGCTGGCCTTGGGGCCATGGCGGTTGTTTCGCGGGTGCAGGCGGCGGAGGCGATGGTGCGGATTTCGACCGCGGCGCCGCCGTCGGATTTTCTGGCCAAGGCGTGCGAGGCGTTGAAGGCGCAGGCTGAGGCCAGCGGGTCGGGCCTCAAGGTGAGCGTGCATCCGGCGTCCACGTTGTTCAAGCAGGGCACCGAGGTGCCGGCGTTGCAGCGGGGCAATCTTGAGATGTCGACGATGACGACGTTCGAGGTGGCGCAGCAGATTCCGGAGTTGGGGTTTCTGAACCGGGCGTATTTGTTCCGTGACTACACCCATATGCGCCATGTGTTCGATGGGCCGTTCGGGGCGGCGTATCGCAAGCTGGTGGTGGAGAAGATGGGGATTGTGATCCTGTCGACCGCGTATCTGGGCACGCGGCAGGTGGCGCTGGCGAAGAAGCGGGCGGTGAAGGGGCCGCAGGATATGGCGGGGGTGAAGATGCGGATGCCGGCTGGGCCGGACTGGTTGGTGCTGGGGCGGGTGCTGGGGGTGAGTCCGGTGCCGATGGGGATGCCGGAGGTGTATCTGGCGCTGAAAACGGGAACGATCGACGGGCAGGAGAATCCGCTTTCGGTGTTCAATGCGGCGAAGTTGTTCGAGGTGAGCGAGCAGATCGTGTTGACGGCGCATATGTTGCAGCCGGTGTTTTTCTCGGTGGCCAAGCCGTTCTGGGACAAGCTGACGGCGGAACAGCAGGCGGCGTTGACGGCGGCCTCGGTGGCGGCGGCGAAGGGCAATGACGATGGGCGGCTGGCCGATGAGCGGGATATCATCGGGGTGATGAAGGGCAAGGGGATCGCGGTGGATAGCCCTGACCTGGCGCCGTTCCGGGCGCTGGCGGACAAGTTGTATGCCGAGGATGCGGCGGCCAAGGCGTGGGATGCCGGGATGGCGAAACAGGTGGCCGACACGCAGTAAGGTGCTGGCGCGCGCCATTATCCGGGTGGCGGACGCCGTTTGCGCGGCGATGTTTGCCGCGGTGTTCGTGGTGTTCGTCTACAAGATCGTCATGCGCTACGCGGCCGGGGATGCGGTGGCGTGGGCGGACGAGGTCTCGGTGGTGCTGTTCATCTGGATTGTGTTTCTCGCCAACGGGTTCGTGGTGGAGGATCGGCGGCAGATCGCGTTTGATTTGCTGTACCGCCATGTGGGGGCGGGGATGCAACGCGGCATCGGGATTTTTCGGATTTTGCTGGTGGGCGGGATTGTGGCGGCGGCGTTGCCGGGGGCGGTGGATTACATCGCGTTCCTGTGGCGCGAGCGGACGCCGGTGCTGCTGTGGCGGCTCGATTTTGTCTATGCGTGTTTCGGGGTGTTCCTGGTGGCGACGCTAGTGCGGTTGCTGGTGCGGCTGGTGCGGCTGGTCGGGCCGGGCTGGCGCGAGGCGATCTGATGGGGTTGTGGGTTCTCGGCGGGGTGTTCGTGCTGGCCGCGGTGCTGGGCGTGCCGATGGGCCTGGCGATGCTGGCGGCCGGGTTCGCCTATTTGATGGCGAGCGGGCAGGATGTGGGGCTGGTGGTCGATCAGACCATGAACGGGCTCTACAACAACTATTTGTTGCTGGCGGTGCCGCTGTTCATCTTTGTCGCCAATGTGATGAATGCTTCGGGCGTGCTGGAGCGGCTGCTGGCGTTCGCGCAGGGGGCGGTGGGGCGGTTCCGGGGGGGGCTGGCGCATGTGAACATCGTGGCCAACCTGGTGTTTTCGGGGATGAGCGGGTCCGCGGTGGCGGATGCGGCCGGGCCGGGGCTGATCGTGGCGCGGATGATGATGAAGTATGGGCGGTATCCGGCGGGGTTTGCCGCTGCCACGTCGGCCGCGGCGGCGACGTTGGGGCCGTTGGTGCCGCCGTCGATCCCGATGATTTTCTATGCGCTGATCGCCAATACCTCGGTGGGGGCGTTGTTCCTGGCCGGCGTGGTGCCGGCGTTGGGGACGGCGCTGGCGATGATGGCGGCGATTGCGCTGATTGCGCGGCGGCGGGGGTTTCCGGCCGAGGCGCGGATCGGCTGGCGGGCGCTGGGGCCGATTTTCCTGCGCGCGCTGCCGCCGCTGGCGCTGCCGGGGATTTTGCTGGGGATCATCTATTCGGGCATCGCGACGCCGACGGAGGCCGCGGCGATTGCGGCGACGTATGCGCTGGGGCTGGCGTTCCTGGTGTATCGCTCGCTGACGTGGCGGCAGCTTTATGAGGTGATCATCGAGACGGTGCGGCAGACCGCCGCGATCGGACTGATCATGTCGGGCGCTTTCGTGTTCAACTATGCGGTGGCCAACGAGGGGGTGCCGGATGCGATCCGGGCGACGCTGGTGGCGATGCACCTGGCGCCGGTGGCGTTCCTGCTGTCGGTGAATGTGTTGTTGCTGGTGCTGGCGATTGCCATCGACGAGATCACCATTCTGCTGGTGATCGTGCCGTTGCTGGTGCCGGTGGCGGCGGGGCTGGGGGATCGACCTGGTGCATTTCGGCGTGGTGATCATGCTGAACATGATGGTGGGGTTGGCGCTGCCGCCGCATGGGTTGCTGCTGTTTGTGATCAGCGGGCTGACCGGGACGTCGATCGGGGCGATTTTCCGGGAAATCCCGGTGTTCATCGGCACGATGATCCTGGTGCTTGTCGCGGTGACGTTCCTGCCCGAGATCGCCCTCACATTGCCACGCTTGATGGGGTATGGGGTGGGCTGATCCGGAAGGACCTGCCTTGGCCGAACCCTGTCTGCGCCTGGTTGATGTGAGACGTAGCTTCGATAGCACCCGTGCTGTCGATGGGTTGTCGCTTGCGGTGGCGGCGGGGGAGTATGTCAGCCTGCTCGGACCGTCCGGTTCGGGGAAGAGCACGACGCTGGGGTTGATCGCGGGGTTTCTGCGGCCGGATGGCGGGGAGATCTGGTTGGATGGGCGGCTGCTGGGGGAGATGCCGGCGCATCGGCGCGGGATCGGGGTGGTGTTCCAGGAGCCGCGGTTGCTGCCGCATTTGACGGTGGCCGAGAATGTGGGGTTTCCGCTGGCGATGCGCCGGGTGGGGCGGGCGGAGCGGGACCGGGCCATTCGGGCGGCGCTGGCGATGGTCGATCTCGCGGGGCTGGCGGAGCGGCGGCCGGATACGCTTTCGGGCGGGCAGGCGCAGCGGGTGGCGCTGGCGGCGGCGCTGGTGTTCAAGCCGAGCCTGGTGCTGCTCGACGAGCCACTGGGGGCGCTCGATCGGCAGTTGCGCGAGGCGATGCAGGGCGAGTTGCGGGCGTTGCAGCAGCGGACCGGGATTGCGATGCTGCATGTGACGCATGACCAGGCCGAGGCGATGGCGGTTTCGGACCGGATGGCGGTGATCGAGGCCGGGCAGTTGCGGCAGGTGGGCACGCCGCGGGCGCTGTATGACGCGCCGGCCAATGTGTTCGTCGCGCGGTTTCTCGGCGAGGACAACCAGATCCCGGGGCGGGTGGCGGCGGTGGAGGACGATATCGCGGTGGTGCGGCTGCCCGGGGGGGCGTTGGTGGAGGCGCGGGATACCGGGGTGGCGGTGGGGGGGAACTGCGTGATTTCGGTGCGGCCGGAGCGGCTGGCGGTGGCGGCGATCGCGGCGGAGGAGATGGGGGATGGGGCGCTGCCGGCGGTGCTGCGGGAGGTGGCGTTTCGCGGCGATCATGTGCGGCTGACGCTGGAGGCGGCGGGGACGACGGTGCTGGTGAAGCGGCCGGCGATTGCGCCGCTGGCGGGATTCGTGCCGGGGGCGGACCTGGCGCTGGCGTGGCAGCCGCATCATGCCCAGGCGTTGCCGGTATGAGCGAGGCGACGATGGAGGCCGCGCCGGGCGCGCTGACGTTCGCCGGCGCGATGGATGCCAAGGGCGTGGCGCCGGTGTGGGCGCGGGCGCTGGCGGCGGCGGAGGCGGCGAAGGGGACCTCGCTGGCGCTGGATATCGGCGCGGTGACGCTGTGGGATACCGCCGGCATCACGTTGCTGGCGGACCTCGAAACCCTGCATGGCGCGGCCACCGTGGTGGGCGCCACGCCGCAGGTGGAGACGCTGCTGGCGCGGGTTCATGCGGCGCGGCAAGTGCCGGGGCGGCCCCCCTCCCCTGCCGTGTTCAGCCTGCGCGCGCTGCTGGTGGGCGGGATTGCGGCGGCGGCGGACGGGGTTGCGTTTCTCGGCGAGACGGCGATCGCGCTGGTGATGCTGCCGGCGCGGCTCAAGATGTTTCGCATGTCCGACCTGTGGCGGGCGGCGGATCAATCGGGGGTGAAGGCGATCCCGCTGGTGCTGCTGCTGGGTGTGCTGATCGGGTTGATCCTGGCGTTCCAGTCCCTGATCCCGATGCGTCGATTCGGGGCGGATGTGTATGTGGCGAGCCTGGTAGCGATCGGGCTGGTGCGGGAGTTGGGGCCGTTGCTGGCGGCGGTGATATTGTCCGGGCGCAGCGGGTCGGCGTTTGCGGCCGAGATCGGCACCATGAAGGTGAACCAGGAAGTGGACGCGCTGGTCACCATGGGGCTCGATCCGGTGACGATGCTGGTGCTGCCGCGGCTGCTGGCGGCGATTGTGGTGATGCCGGCGTTGACGATCGTGCTGGATTTCGCCGGGCTGGCCGGGATGTCCTTCGTGTTGCTGGGGGATGGGATTCCGCAGGTGGCGATTGGCAATCAGATCGCGGGCTGGGTGGCGGCGGGGGATTTGTACGGGGCGCTGGCGAAATCGGCGGTGTTTGGCGCCGCGGTGGCGGCGGTGGGGTGCCGGGCGGGGATGGCGACCGGGCTGGGGCCGGAGGCGGTGGGGGTTTCGGCGACGCGGGCGGTGGTGGGCGGGATTGTCGCCAGCATTGTGCTGGATGGCATGTTCGCGCTGATATTCTATCGGCTCGGCATATGACGGACATCATCACGGTGACTGATTTGGCGCGCAGCTTCGGGCCGCGGGTGCTGTTCCGCCATGTCAGCTTCGCCGTGCATGAGGGGGAGATCCTGGTGATCCTCGGCGGCTCCGGCTGTGGCAAATCGACGTTGCTGCGGATGTTGATGGGGCTGCTGGAGCCCACCGAGGGGCGGATCGAGGTGCTGGGGGCGGATATGGCGACGGCCAGCCTGGAGTTGCGCACCCGGGTGGGGGTGATGTTCCAGATGGGGGCGCTGTTCGGCTCGATGACGCTGCTGGAGAATGTGATGCTGCCGCTGGAGATGCATACGGCGCTGCCGGCGGTGGCGCGGGAGAGCATTGCGCGGACCAAGCTCGGGCTGGTGGGGCTGGGGGATGCGGCGGCGCTGATGCCGGCGGAGATTTCGGGAGGGATGGCCAAGCGGGCGGCGATTGCGCGGGCGCTGGCGCTCGATCCGCCGCTGCTGTTTCTCGATGAGCCCTCGGCTGGGCTCGATCCGATCACCTCGGCGGGGTTGGACCGGCTGATCCTCGATCTCAAGCGCGATCTGGGCACCACGTTCGTGGTGGTGACGCATGAGCTGGCGTCCATCATGGCGATCGCCGACCGGTGCATCATGCTCGACAAGACCGCCCAGGGCATGATCGCCGAGGGCGATCCGCGCACGTTGGGCGAGACCAGCGACCATCCCACGGTGCGCGCCTTTTTCCGGCGCGAGGCGGAAGGAACCCATCCATGAACACGCGCGCGGCTTCGCTTCGGGTTGGCCTGCTGATGCTCCTTGGCACTGCCTGCGCGGTGGGCCTGGTGCTGTTTCTCGGGCGCGACAAGGTCGCCAACGGGGTGCGGTTCGAGACCTATTTCCGCGAGAGCGTGCAGGGCCTCGATGTTGGCGCGCCGGTGAAGTTCCGCGGCGTGACGCTGGGGGAGGTGAAGGAGATCGGGCTGGTGACGGCGGATTACATGAGCGCCATCGCCATCGATCCCGCCCAGCCGGAGGCGCGGCTGGTGGTGGTGCGCTGGGTGGTGGACCCCAAGCGGATGGGGCGGATGCCGGATCAGCAGACCTCGGTGAACCTCGGTCTGCGCGCCAGGCTGGGGAGCCAGGGGATCACCGGGCTTGCGTATATCGAACTGGATTTTGTCGATCCGAAGCGGTTCCCGGCCGACATGGTGCCGTGGACGCCGCGGGATAACTATCTGCCCTCGATGCCGAGCACCATCACGCAGGTGCAGGATGCGGCGCAGGCGCTGGCGACCAAGTTGCAGGGGATCGATTTCGAACGGATCGTGCATACGGTGCAGGCGGTGCTGGACGATGTGCATGGGGAGTTGGATGGCGGCAGCACGCATAACGCGCTGGCCGATATCGCGGTGCTGGCGCGCACGCTGCGCAGCGGGACCGAGGCGGCTGATCTGCCGGGGCTGGCGGCCGATATCCGGGCGTTGACGGCGAGCCTGCGCACGACGCTGGACAGCAAGGAGACCCGCGGCATGATCGCCTCGGCGACCCAGGCGTCGGACCGGTTGGCGGTGGCGACGGCGAAGCTGCCGGCGTTGCTGACCGCGCTCGAGGCCACCACGCGGCGGGCGGGTGCGAGCGCGGCGGATGTGCAGGCCGACCTGGTGCCGCTGCTGCGCGATGCGCGGGCGGCGGTGGCCAATCTGCGCGAGACCACCGAAACCATGCGCCGCTATCCGGCATCGACGCTGCTCGGCGCGCCGCCGCCGCGCGGCAATGGAGGAACGCCATGAACCGTCGTGCGCTGCTGTTGCCGTTGCTCCTCGCGGGGTGCGGGCTTTCGGAGCGGCCCTATCTGGAACGCCGGCAATGGCCGCTGGTGGGCGGGCGGCCGGGGGTTCTGGCGGGCCGCAAGGGCGGCAAGGTGATCGAGGTGCGCACGTTGCGGGCCGGGCCGGGGTTGGATGCGCGGGGGCTGCAGACATTGGCCGCCGATGGCAGCGTGGCGGCGGATTTCTACGAGGAATGGTCAGTGCCGCCGGCGCAGGGGGTGGAGGAGTTGCTGCGCGGGTGGCTGCGGGATAGCGGGCTGTTCGCGGGGGTGGTGGCGCCTGGAAGCCGGGTGCCGGCGGACCTGGTGCTGGAGGGCGAACTCGGCGCGCTTTGGAGCGAGACGGCGGGGCGGCGGGCGCGGGCGACGCTTGGCATCACGCTGATCGCGGCGCAGGGGGATGCGGCGCGGGTGCTGCTGCAACGGCGCTATGAGGCGACGGCGGCGCAGGGCGATGACACGCCGGGCGGGCGGGTGCAGGCGATGCTGGCGGCGGTGACGGTGGTGCTGGCGCGGCTGGAGGCGGATCTGCGGCAACTCGCTGCCTGAGCCGTTGCGCTGGATCAATGCCGGGCGGGCGCTGTGGCGATAGAGCGGGGTTCGTCATGGTGTGACGGGAGTGGCTTCGGGTGCAACGGCGGTTTCCACATATCGGGATGTTGGGCGCGATCATCGTCGCGGCGCTCCTGATGTGGCTGGTGCCGATCCCCGCCTACGCCCATGCGGCGCATCACCATGTGGTGGCCGAGGACAGCAAGGCAGCGCCTCCCGCTTGCGTTCATGCCTGCGCCCAAACCGCCGTGCCGGCCTGCTGCGTGACCGGCACCTGTGCCGAATGCGTGTCGGCATTCGCCGGCCAGATGATGCCGCCGCTTCGTAGTGGCGCTTCCCCGGGCCATGGTGGCCGGGCGTTCTCGTTGCCGCCGGGCATTGTGCCCTCCATCCCGAGCCCGCCGCCGCGCGCCTGACGCCCAGGAGCGGGATCGGACCTGATAGGCGTTCCGATCCCGCTCCTGGTGTTGGCTTGGTCGCGTGAATCACGTTTTCCGACGCTTCGGCCTCAAACGATCACGCTCAAGCTGCGTCGTGCCGTCGTGCTGCAACCGGCTGTGGGCTGTGCCCGCGCCAATGGGATTTCCGACAATGCAAATGACCCACTACATGGAATTGCTGGCCACCAACCAGCCGTGGAACCTGCTGATGTTCATGGCGGTTCCGGTGATACTCGCCGAAACGGTGGCGATTACCGAACTCGTTGTGCTGTTCAATCGCGGCGTAACCGGTGCGATACGGGCGTTGAACCGCTGGGCCGGGCTGCTCGGCGGGGTCTATTTCGCCGGGGTGTTCGTCTACCTGCTGATCACCGCGGCGATTCCGCTGACCACTGGCGGCGGCTGGCGCGGGCCGGTGGATGTGATCGCGGTTGGCTTCTATCTGCTCGGCATCGTGCCGCTGGGTGGGCTTGGGTTGATGGAGCTTGGGGTGATCGGGAGCAAGGACGAGACGGCGCGGTTGCAGTTGCATGCCACGCTGGTCGGGCTGTTCCTGGTGACCGCGCATGTGGCGATGATCGCCGGCATGCTCAGCCCCGATGTGTTCGGCGGCGGCATGCATATGGACCACATGTAGAAGGGGTTGCGGGCTGGCTAGTCGCCGGCCCGCAATGCCGCCTTGATGCGGTCGGCCAGGCGGTCAAAATCGGGTAGGTCGTTGTAGGCCTGGACAGAGATGCGGAGCCACATGGCGTCCCCCAGGGTGCTGACCGGGGTGTCGGTGCCCAGCGCGAGGAGGCGTTCGCGCATGACGGCGGCGTCGCCGGGCGGGCCGGGGAGGCGGATGAGGCCCATGGCGCCAGAGACGGCGTTGCCGCCGCCGGTTTCGGTGCCGAGGCGGGCGGCGACGAGGCGGGCGCCTTCGAAGGCCAGCGCCGCGTTGCGGGCGCGCAGGGTGGGGCCGCCGAGGCGGTGGTGGAAATCGAGCGCGGCGGTGACGGAGAGGTAGGCGCTGGGATCGAAGGTTCCGGTCCAGTCGAATTCGGCGAGGAAGCCTTTGTTGTAGCCGTGCGAGATGGTGACGGGGTGGAGGTCGGCCTGGCGATCGCGCCGGGCCCAGAGGAAGGCGCAGCCTTTGGCGGCGTTGAGCCATTTGTGGCAGTTGCCGGTGTACCAGTCGGCGTTCAGGGCGGTGAGATCGATGTCGACGTGGCCGGGGCCGTGGGCGCCGTCAACCAGGATGGGGACGGCGTGGGCGTGGCAGGCGGCGATGATGTCGGCGATGGGCAGGACGAGGGCGGAGGCGGAGGTGATGTGGTCGATCACCGCGAGGCGGGTGCGCGGCGTGATGGCGGCGGCGACGGCGGCGGTGATGGCGTCCGGCACCGGGCGGGGGAACGGCATGGGGGCTTCGACGAGGTGGGCGCCGGCGCGTTCGCAGACGTAGAGGATGGTGTTGCGGACGGCGCCGTAGACGTGGCCGAGGACGAGGATTTCGTCGCCCGGGTTGAGGCGCAGGCTGCGCAGGACGGCGTTGCAGCCGGTGGTGGCGTTTTCGACGAAGGCGAGGTCATCCACGTCGGCGCTGAGGAAGGTGGCGAGGGCGGCGGCGGCGTGGCGGATGGCGGCGGGGTAGGTGGCGCGGAAGAAGCGGGTGGGCTGGGCTTCGAGGTGGCGGCGCCATTCGGCTTGGGCGGCGAGCACGGCGCGAGGAGTGGCGCCGTAGCTGCCGTGGTTGAGGGTGAGGAACTCCGGATCGAGGTTCCATTCGGCCCGGATGGCGGCGCCGTATTCCATCAGGACGCCATGGCGGGGCGTTGGGCGCGCCAGGCGGTGGCGGTTTCGTAGGCGTGGGCGGCGCGCAGGACGGTTGGTTCCTGGAAGGCGTGGCCGACGAGTTGGATGGAGACCGGCAGGCCACCGGCGCCGTAGCCGGAGCAGACGGAGATGGCGGGCAGGCCGGTGAGGTTGAAGGGCATGGTGAAGCCGGGCTTTTCCATGCTCGACCATTTCGGCATGCCCTCGATGAGGGGGGCCTCGGCGGGGGCGGCGGTGGTGAGCAGGAGGTCCACATCGGCCATGGCGGCGGCGGTTTGCAGGCAGAGTTCGCGGCGGCGGCGGACGGCCTGGAAATAGTCGGGCGCGCTCATCAGGCCGCCGAGGGCCAGGCGGTCGCGCAGGAGTTCGCCGTAGTCGTTGTAGTGGGTGCGGAGCCATTTTTCGTGCACGGCGAAGGCTTCGACGATGAGGATGATGAAGCCGGCGGCGCGGTATTCTTCGAGCGGGGGGAGGATGACATCGCGGATTTCGGCGCCCTCGGCACGGAAGACGGCGATGGCGTCCTCGATGCCCTGGCGGACGGCGGGCGAGGCGGGGACGTCGGTTTCGTGGAAGTTGCGGACGACGCCGATGCGCAGGCCCTTGGCGCCCTTGTGGAGATCGGCGCGGAAATCGGGGACCGGGCGGTTGGCGCTGGCGGGGTCCGTCGGGTCATGCCCGGCCATGGCTTGCAGGAGCATGGCGCAGTCTTCGGCGGTCCAGGCGAGGGGGCCGGCGTGATCGAGGGTGAAGGAGAGGGGCAGGATGCCCATGCGGCTGCACAGGCCGTAGGTGGGCTTGATGCCGGCGATGCCGCAGAAGGCGGCGGGGCCGCGGATGGAGCCGCCGGTGTCGGACCCGGTGCCGCCGAGGAAGAGGCCGGCGGCGACGCCGACGCCGGTGCCGGAGGAGGAGCCGGAGGGGCCGTGGGCGGGGTTCCACGGGTTGCGGGCGGGGGGCCAGGGCAGGTCAAAGCTGGGGCCGCCCATGGCGAATTCGTGGGTGGAGAGTTTGCCGAGCGAGACGGTGCCGGCTTCGTCCAGCATGGTGACGGTGCGGGCGTCAGCGTCGGGGACGAAGTTTTGCAGCAGCTTGGAGTGGGCCGTGGTGGGCAGGCCGGCGGTGCAATAGATGTCCTTGTGGGCGATGGGGATGCCATCGAGCGGGCCGCGGGCGCGGTTGGCCATGATGCGGGCCTCGGCGGCGCGGGCGGCGGTGAGGGCGCGTTCGGGGGTGTGCAGGATGAAGGCGTGGATGGTGGGGTCGAGCTTGGCGGTGCGGTCGAGGCAGATCTGGGTGAGTTCGACGGGGGAGAGTTTTTTCGCGGCGATGAGGGCCGAGGCTTCGGCGATGGTGAAGTGCTGCGACATCACGCGCCCTCCGGCGTGAAGACGTGGGAGGGTTCGGCACCGCGATCACGGTCGGTACCGCGGACGCGGGCGGTCATGGCCTCGATGTGGGGCCAGGCGTTTTCATGGATGTCGGCGATCTGGGCGGGAGTGAGAGGGAGTTCGGCGCGGCGGACGAGCGCTTCGAAATCGGCGCGGGATGTCTTGGACGGCATTGGGCGGGGACCCTCCGGCTATGAGGGTGCGAGGATGGTATGGGGTTTGGGGGTTGGCAAGGCAGGTGCTCTTTTTTGAAAAAAAGAGCCAAAAAACTTTGGCGCCTATATACGTATGTGACCCACGTTAATGATTAATTAAACCGTTGGCGCGATTCTTAGGCCGGTGTAGGATCGCATTCCTTCGTTAGTGATAGCGGAAAATGCTAGGGAAGTCATGGGAAGTCAGATGACAAAGATTAAGACTCAACCGGACCTCATCAGGGCACTTAAGAAGGCCGCGTCCCTCGAACTGAGTGCCGATGACGTTCATCGGCAGCGCGTGTCCTTTGTCATGGGAACGTTGAAGGAAAAGAGCGACATCACCCGAGCCAAGGTTGAGCAAGTTCTTGCCAAGCAGGATGGGCGTCGCGTCGCTTGATCCTATTCGAGTTGACGCATAACGAAAACTGAACCGCTCCGGGTTTGTCGGAGGCTCCAACTCCTGAGAAGGTGGAGCGATGACAAGCAAGACGACGAACAAGTTTTCTCCCGAGGTGCGCGTTCGCGCGGTTCGGCTGGTGCTGGATCACGAGCGCGAGCACCC
>CAIMWH010000330.1 GCA_903845065.1 uncultured Rhodospirillales bacterium
AAGGCCGTCCGATCTTTCAGAGTCTCGCGGGATCGGCGCTCCGACGTGCTGGTCGTTGTAACAGGCCACGGTGGGCTAGAGCCCACCCCGCTTGCTGGAAACCCCTCTACGCGTTCGAATAACGGCGGCCGGATTGAACATGTGATCCGTCTGAAGTGAGACGCCCCTGGGAGGCGCGTTAGTAAGTCGCATTAGGGAGTCGCGTCAGGAACGGAACCATTATGGGAAGCCAACTGGGCCATGGCGTATGCATGGCTGGGCGCCATCGACACGATACTGGACGCTATATTGTAGTCCGTCGATATTGTACTCCGTCGATTCAATGAGCAGGCGCGGGTCCTCGGGCCTCGTGCTAACCGGTGATTGGCGGCTAATGGGTGCGTTGGAGGCTGCCGACGGCATGCTGTTGTTCGGCGTCAGCACCGCCTTCGCATTCGCGGTCATCCTGCGCATCGACCATATCGTCCTCAACAAATCCAAGGCCCTGGACGCATGACGGCCGTATTGTAAGTAAGTAGGATGGATGCAACCCGTCACTTACGAACCATCACTCAGGCCCGCCTTTGGCGGAGGACAAGGAGGTAACGTCCCTCGCCGTACTTCCTTTGCTCCGATCACTCTACTCCGAGCTTTTCGGGTCGTACCCCAGCAACTCCGGCCGGTACTCAAAATGCATCGTATCGAAATGCGCCCAGTTTCCACCCCAGATGAAACCATGCCGCTCGAAGATCGCCACTACTTCCGCCGGTATGCGGTTCCGGTACTCCGGTAGCCCGTCCTTGCCCCGCCGCCACATCCAGTAATCCGAAAATTTCGTGTTGATGTCGATGGCCGCCCCCCTTCCATGCATGCTCGTCTGCCCGGTATCCGCGACTGTCCGGCACGTGTAGGTCCCACCCAGCGGATACAGGAATTTCTTGAACTCCGCGGGCAATTCATCCAGCTCCCGCGAAACGGCTTCCAGCCGCCTGTCCACGCCGTTGACCGAGGTTATGCTGACACTGTGCCCCCAGCTCTTCGGCAGCCACACCACGCGAACCAGATGTGGCGCCACCTCGCCCGCCCCGCATTCCCCATACATCTTGTCGAAGAACGCCCGGTTGCGCACCCGCCCGGGGTCCTGCTCCGGTGGCGGCGGCGGAACCGTGCCCACCGGATACGGCACCCGCAACTGATCGAGGATCGATCCCTCCCGTAGCTGCTCCTCCAGGGACTTGTCCGGCCGGCCGTCATCCACCTTCATGCGCGTGCCGTCGCGCCAGATCAGGTTCACCCCATCGAACCCCGCCAGCGCATCCGGATAGGCCCGCACCAGATCCTGAACGGAAGCCGCCTTGCCCATCGCCGGCACCGCGGCCAGAAACGCGCCGACCAACCACGCGATCGCCAACGGCACCCTCGAATCCCCGCGCTTCACCCGGCCGCCCCCACGATCCGGTCCCCCACCTCGCGGCGAAGCTCCAAAACCCCGGTGTCGCGGTGCCGCGTCGGATGCACCCGGTTGGTCAGCAAGGACCAGGCAATCCCGCGCCGGAAATCGATCCACAATCCGGTGCCGGTGAACCCGGTATGCCCGATGGTTTCATCCGAACACGCCGCACCGCCGGACCACCCCTCGTACCGCGCCTCCCAGCCCAGCGTCCGCGTCGCCGACTGCTTCACGCGAACGCCGGAAAGCGCCGGCTCGCGGTTCTCCAGCAGTTCCAGCGCCTT
>CAIMWH010000331.1 GCA_903845065.1 uncultured Rhodospirillales bacterium
AGGACCTCAAGGCCGCCATCGCGGAGATGGAGAAGCGCATGCGCGCCGCCGCGGCCGATCTCGAATTCGAGGAAGCCGCCCGCATGCGCGACGAAATCCGCCGCCTCGAAGCCCTCGACCTCGGCCTCGAACCCCCGCCGGTGTCCACCGCCGTCTCGCGCTCCAAACGCGACTGGGTGCCGGAACCGGGCGGCCCGGGCGGCGGCGGCTATGATCCGAAAAAAATCCGTGGTGGCGCGCGCCGCCGCCGCGGCCCATAGGAGCGATGAACGCCACAACCGGGAGGGAGCGGATACGATGAACCTGTACTACCTGTCCGATCTGCTGGAGCGCCACATCTACTGCTCGCCGGTGCAACAGGTGACGTTCTCCTTCCTGATCGCCGCCGGCTGCACCCTGGCCGGAGACGTCGCGATCACCAGCTACTCCAAGGCCATCCGCCCCTCCCTCGGCACGCGCTGGATATGGCGCGTGCTGTCATTCGGGGTGCTGTATTTCGGCGTCTTTCAACTCCTGTCGAACTCCGGCTACCGCTTCAGCGGCACCATCGGACGCTGCTTCTGAGCCGGGCCATGCCAGCATCGCGCCCCAACGCCGCAATGTGGTATCGACCGCTTCACACTCCGCCAAGGAACCCGTATCGCGATGTCCAAACGACCGATCGAAATCAAGAAGCCCGCCGCCACCCTGCCGCCCCGCGGCCTCCCCGGCCTCTACTTCCACCGCTTCGGTGAGGGCCGCACCGTGAAATTCGCCGGCGTTGTACGCGGCATGGTCGCCGATTCCCATGTGCTCGTGCAGTACCTCACCGACGATACCGCCGGCCCCCTCGAAGTCGTCGCCATCGACAGCCTCGGCTACGGCGCCGGTCCCAACAACCAGGCCCCCGGGTCGTGGCAGTTCTACGAATCCGAAGAGCAGATGCGCGCCTGGACTGCCCGCTAACTCAACCGAGGCTCCACCACCTTGCGGGTCTCGGCGCTCGACACCACCGGGATGATCTCGAAACTCACGCCCAAGCCGCGCCACTGCAGGACCCACTCCTGCAGCAGGCGGGCATCGTCGCACCGCATCACCTGGAAGCAGCGGGCGAAGTTGGGCTCAACCCAGCTATCCACATACTCCAGCCCCTCCGGCAACATCCGCCCGGCCGTCCGCATATGCTGGTAGATCGGCACCATGTCGGCGTCGCGAAAACGCTCGATCACCATGAACAGCATCCCTCGTCTCCCCTGCTTCGGCGCCTACAGCAATGACCGGTAGAACCGCTCCGGCGCCTCGATCTCCTCGATCCGCCCACGCTCGATCAACAAAAACCGCGTGCCCACCGCGCGCACGAAACTGCGATCATGGGACACCACCACGCAACTCGGCGCATGGGCAAGGATCTCCGCCTCCAACCGCTCCTGCCCGCTGATGTCGACATGGTTGGTCGGCTCATCCAGCAGATAGAAATTCGGCTCGGTCAACCGCAAGGCCAGCAGCCCCAGCCGCGCCCGCTGCCCGGCCGACAGCGTCCCGATCGCCCGGCGCTGCATGTCCACCGCAAACCCCGCCCCGGCCAGCAGGCTCACCGCCCGTTGATCACCCGGCCGAAAGGTCCCGGCGATGAACCCGTGCGGCGTCTCCCGCTCGGGCAAGTGCGACATCATCTGGTCCGCATACCCCAGCACGATCGACGGACTGGCCCGCATCCCGGCGACACTGCCCTGGTTGGTCAACGCCTCCCGCAACATCCGCACGAACACCGACTTGCCCACCCCGTTACGCCCGAGCAGCACCACCCGGTCGCCCTGGAACAGGTCGAGCTTCTTCACCTCGAACAGCGCCGCCCGGTCCGGCGCCACCACCTTCACGTTCTCCAGCGCCAGCATCACCTTGGCGTGGCTGCCGCGATTGGTCAGCCGGATATCCCCGGACCGCTCCACATGCGCCGGCCGCAGCCCCTGCTCCAGCGAGTCGGCCCGCTTGTTGAGGTACATCGCCTTCTTCTGCAGCAGGTCGCTCCCGCTGTTGACGCCGACGTTCTTCAACTCCGCCGCATTGCGCCGCAGCCGGTCCACCTCGCGCGAATCCTTCGCCAGCTTGCGCTCCGCCGCCAGGTCATCGGCCACCAGCAGGTCCCGCGCCGCCGTGTAGGGATGGCTGTACAGCGTGCTCCCCGCCGGGCGCAGGAACAGCGTGCGCGTGGTGCAGGCATCGAGAAAACTGCGGTCGTGGCTGGCGATCACCATCGGCGTATCGCCCGCCTCGCGGGTGATCCAGCGTTCCAGCAACTGGATTTTGGCGAGGTCGAGATGGTTGGTCGGCTCATCCAGCAGCAGCGCATCCGGCTCCGTCACCCACGCCCGCGCAATCAGCGCCAGCCGCTGCCACCCGCCGCTCAATTCGCTGATCGGCCGCTCATGCAGTTCCATCGGCGCCTCGAACGCGTCAAGCATCACATCCACCCGCCAACTCTGCGCCTCCCGCTCCACCGGCGGCAGCGCGCGGCGTATCGCCTCCGCCAGCGGCAACCCGCGCAGATTGGGCGGCATATCCTGCTCCACATACGCCACCACCAACCCGCGAGACCGCACGATGGCCCCCTCCGTCGGCTCCAGCGTCCCCGCGAGACAGCGCAGCAACGTGGACTTCCCGGCCCCGTTGCCGGCCACCAGCCCGATCCGGTCCCCCGGCCCGATGGTGAGATTAAGATTGGCAAACAGCGGATGCGGCGACAGCACGCTCACCCGATTGAGGCTGATGGAGCCCATAGGACAAACTCACTCGAATTCGAACGGCACAACGGCCGTGGCACGGCGGGAAATGGCGATCAGGGCCGCCGGCACATGGCCACGGCACCCGGCGTGCGGGACAGGATGGAACGGATCAACCGTCACTGGCCTGCCCCACGGCGACTTACCGCGGGGCGAAAACAGGTCCGCGTGGGTGATGCTGGTCGTATGCGCTCATCCAGCCCTCCCGCCGGCCCTGATGATCAGGGCGCGTGGGAAGCAAGAGACTTCTTTTTGAAAAAAGAAGCAAAAACTTTTTATCCCATGGCTTCGCCCCTCTCCCTGGGGAGCGGCGAAGCCACCGGGCAAAAGTTTTTTGGTTCTTTTTTCCAAAAAAGAACCCCTTCCCTACCCCAACTCCGCCCGCAAAGCCGCCGCAAACCGCACCACATCCGGCGTGTCATTATACACATGCGGACTAACCCGCAGCACCCCCTGCCGATCCGCGACATGCGCGCCCCGCGCCGCCAGCCGATCCACCAGCCCCGCCGGCAGCCCCCCCTGATAGCGCAGCCCGAGCACATGCGGCGCCCGCAGATGGCGCGGCAACATGCCGATCCCCGGAATATCCGCCACCGCCTCCGCCAGCGCATCCGTCAGCCCGCGCAGCCGCGCCACCACCGCCGCGCGATCCCATTCCAGCACCTGCGCCAGCCCAGCCTCCGCCATCGGCAGCCCGATCGGATCATTGCGCTCGCCGCGGTCGAACCGCCGGGCGGACTGCACATAGTTGCCCCCCGCCGCTCGCGCCGGCCCATGGTCCTCCAGCGGCCGTCCGTCCTGATGGCGCGGCGCGACATAGAGGAACGCCAGGCTGTACGGCCCGCAAACCCACTTGTAGGTCGGGAACGCCAGGAAATCCGGGTCCCACCCGGTGACATCCACATCCATCACCCCGGCCGCCTGCGTCGCGTCGATCACGATGCGCGCCCCCTGCGCCCGCAACGGCGGGATCACCCGCGCCAGGTCGATCAACGCCCCGTCGCTCCAATGCAGCGGCGTCAGCGCCGCCAGCCCCACTGGCGCGGCCCCCGGCCGCTCGATCGCCTCCAGCAGCGCCGCCGTCCAATCCCCATTCGCCGGCCGCGCCACCACCTCCACCGTCGCGCCGGCGGCGGCCGCAAGCTCCGGCCACACCAGCGCCAGGGAGGGAAACTCCCCGGCGATCATCAGCACCCTGCTGCCCGCCGCGATCGGGATATTACGCGCCGCGGTGGCAATCCCGTAGCTGACCGCCCCGGTGATGGCGACGTCGTCCGACGTAACGCCCAGCAACCGCGCCACCGAAGCGCGCGTGCGCTCCGCACAGCCATCGCCGCGCGCCCATTGCATCGTCCACGGCGTGCTTTTGGTCAGCACCCCCTGTTCACCGGCCAGGCGCACCGCGCGCGGCAGCGGCACATAGGCGGCCGCGTTCAGATAGGCGACATCCTCGGGAATTTCGAACAGCTCGCGCTGGCAGGGCAATGGCTGGGTCATACCCGAGCCTAGCCCCGGTTTTATTGCCCCGTCATCCCCCAACGCTCACCCCACCAGCGCACACCACCGCATGACACGAATGCGCCCCTCGCGGATGCCGCGCAGCCGGTAGAGCCACCCCGCCGCCTCCTGCACCAGCGCCGCCGCCTCCTGCGGTGCCGGCCGGCTCTCCCGCAACCGCCGCAGCAGCAGCTTCCAGCCCTGCAACACCAGCCGCGCATGCCGCGCGGACTCATCCTCCACCACCCGGATATCGCACCCCTCGCGCTCCAGCGTGTCGACGATGGCGGCATCTTCGGCCGGGGACCGCACGGTCTGCACCACGATGATCTGGCCGGCCGGCTTCACCGCCTGCACCGCCGCCGCCAGCAGCCCCGCCGCCGAACTGCGATCGAGCACATCGAGCAGCACGGCGTGGTGGTAGCCGCGCGGGGTGAACCCGGGCGCCGCCACGTCCAGCGCCGCGATGGTCGCGCGCTTGGCCAGCGCCGTGCCCGCCCGCAGCACGCGTCGTTCGGCGGCTTCCCGCAGCACCGCGTCGGCCTCGTAGCCGGCCACCCAGGTGCCGAGTTCGGCGGCCAGCGTCCGCGCCGGGCCACCCGCCCCCGCGCCCACCATCAGCAGCGTATGCGCCGCCGATAACCCGCACGGGGCGAGCAACCGCTTGATATCGTCCGCCCCGCCGGGCCAAGTGAAGCCCTCGCCCCACAATCCCTCGGCCTGCGCCAACCGCTGCGGACTCCATGTCCCGCTTGCCGGCGCCACCGGCATCGTCACCGCCAGGTCAGGCTCGACCGCCGCCGAGACCGAAGGCCGCGACCGCCGCATCAGCCGATCGAGCAAGGAGAGTCCCATCAGATGCCCATTCGCGTCACCGCGGGCACCATCGCCGGCAAAGATGAAGCAATCCTTGCCGGCGGCCGGAGGGGCGTCCTGCCTTAGGCCGGGAATTCCGTCAGCACATACTTCACGGTTTCGCTCCCCGGCACCGAGGGCTTGTGGCGATGCTCGGGCCCGGCCGGAATGTGAAGCATATCCCCCGGCCGGGCCTCCACTTCGTGGTCATCGAAGCGGTAGCGAATGCGCCCGGACAGCACGAAGATGGAGTGCCCGGTCTCGCACCACTTGCCCTCCGGCTTGTCGGCCGGATCGGGCGCGCGCTCCTGGTAGCGCAGCGCGATGCCGAACCCGGTCACCGCCTCGCGCAGTTGCAGCAGCGGGCTGGCGGCGTGCAGCGGGTGTTCGGCGGCGGTAAACAGATAGGGGCTCTTGCTCATGCACGGATGCTACCACGCCCGCGGTTGACGCCAAGCCCGGCGGGCGCCAAGTGCTGTGCATGAACAAACCCGACAGCTCCTGGTTCGTCTTCCTCGCCATCGCCTTCGCCGTCGTCGGCCTCACCGGCATGTTCGGCACCTTCGCCGCCCCGGTTGCGCTGCAACGCGCCGTGCTGCGTGACGAGGTGCTGGAGGAAGCCCGCGCCGCACTCGCCAAACCGGACGCTGCCGCCCGCATCGAGGCGATGCGGGCCCGCCTCGATGACAGCGCCGAGGCCCTGCTGCCGTTCGGCGGGGACATGGAGGCCCGCATCGCCGCCGAACGCACCGCCATGCACGCCCGCCTGCGCCTGGACGGCGACGCCACCACAAGGCGCCTGCGCTGGCTGATCGGCGCGGTGACCATCATGGCCGGCATCTTCGGCATGATGGTGCTCGGCGCCGCCGGCGGTCAGAAGCGGCGGAACCCGGCGGACGCCACGTCAAACACGCGGGACAAATAGCGCAGGCTCGGGCCCAGCTGGGTGAACACCTTCTGGTTAAGCGACATCACCACGCCCGTGTCCATGAATTCGCCCTGACTGATCGCCGCCGTCACCCGTATCAACCGCTCGTCACGCGGGATATCGAACGTCCAGGTCACCACGTGGCGAACGGCCTGCGGCAGCACCAGCGCCTTGTCCTCGCGGCTGATCAGGTTGGTTGCCGGCACCAGTCGTCCCGCCCCGGTCTGCCCGTGCCGGCTCGGCCGCACCTCGATGAACAGGTTGGTAACGTTCTGCGCCGCGCTGCCGACGTTCTGCAGCACTACCATCAGTTCGCCGACCAGCTCCGGCCCACCGACATCATGGACCTGGAGATCAAGCTCGAGCTGCACCTGGTTGCCCGCCCGGCCGAGCCGCAACGTCCACCAGGCGCCGATCGCGAGCAGGATGACCGCGAGACTCGCGAATATCTGCATCACCGCCTGCACTTCCGGCAGGATTTCCGCGGGCCAATCGGGCATTGATGCACGCACTTTCACAAATTGATTGCGCGGCTTTACTGGTCGAATCCGTTCGGTATTGCAACCCGCCGTCTGCTGCCTCAGGCAACCGTGGCCAGCACCGGCGCCATCGCCCGGTAGTCTGCCACGCGCGGCGTATCCGGCCGCCACGCCAGCCCGAGCGTGCGATAGGTGCCCGGCCCCGCCAGCGGGCGCAGCACCACGCCGGTGCCCTCGATGATGCCGGCCGCCACCGCCATCCGGGGGATCAGCGTCACCCCAAGGCCGCCCGCTACCATCTGCACCAGCGTGTGCAGGCTGGTGGCGGCGAACCCTTCGCCGGCCGGGCTCTCGCCGCGCGCGAAACCGCAGGCCTGCAACGCCTGGTCACGCAGGCAATGCCCGTCCTCCAGCAACAGCAACGCCTCGGCCGCTAGCGCCTCCACCGGCACCACGTCCAGCGCCGCCAGCTTATGGCCGGGCGGCAGGGCGGCGAGGAAATCATCGCGCGACACCGGCAAGGTCTGCGAACCGGCACACGCGCAGGGCAGCGCCAGCAGCGCGAGATCGAGCCCCCCTGCGGCCAGCCGCTCCAGCAGGCGCTCCGTGGTGTCCTCCCGCAGATAGAGCCGCAGCTTGGGAAACGCCGCCCGCAGCGCCGGCACCAGCCGCGGCAGCAGGAACGGCCCGACCGTGGGGATCACCCCGAGGCGCAGCGGCCCGCTCATCGGCGCCCGCGCCGCGTCCGCGGTTTCCACCACAGCCGTCAGCGCCGCCAGCGCTACCCGCCCGCGCGCCACCAGTTCCCGCCCGAGCGTGGTGAACACCACCCGCTTGCCGGTGCCACGATCGAGGATCGCCGCGTCCAACTGCCGTTCGAGCGCCAGCAACCCGGCTGACAGGGTGGACTGGGTGACCGCGCAGGCATCGGCGGCGCGCCCGAAATGGGCGTGCTCGGCCAGCGCCTGGAGGTAGCGAAGCTGTTGCGGCGTGGGCAGCGGCGTCATCGACGGTCTCGATTGAAATTACGAATTCTATTCATTGGACCATAATTCGGATCGCGCCGATACCCCGGCCTACCACTCCGCCACGCTCACGAAACCTGAAGGACCGCACCATGCTCACCATCGGCGACCAGTTCCCCGCCTTCGCCCTCACCGCCGTCAAGCCCGGCCCGGACGGCCTGAAGCTGGCCTCGGCCTTTACCGAGATCACCAACGCGACCGACGCCGGCAAGTGGAAGCTGGTGTTCTTCTGGCCCAAGGACTTCACCTTCGTCTGCCCCACCGAGATCGTCGCCTTCGGCAAGCTTGCCGCCGATTTCGCCGATCGTGACACTGTGGTCTACGGCGTCTCCACCGACAGCGAGTTCGTCCACCTCAACTGGCGCCTCCACCATGATGACCTGCGCCAGTTGCCCATCCCCATGCTCGCCGACATCAAGCGCGAACTCTCCGCCGCCTGCGGCGTGCTCTCCAAGTCCGAGGGCGTCGCCCTGCGCGCCACCTTCCTCGTCGACCCCGAGGGCATCATCCGACACGTCTCGGTGAACGACCTCTCGGTCGGCCGCAACCCCGCCGAGGCGATGCGGGTGCTCGATGCCTTGCAGTCCGACGAACTGTGCCCGTGCAATTGGAACAAGGGCGAAGAAACCCTGCGCCCGGCGGCCTGAGGGGAACCCGCGCCATGTCCATCGAAGCCCTCAAGGCCCGGCTGCCCGAGTATGCCAAGGACCTGCGCCTCAACCTCGGCTCGCTCGCCACCGAGCCTGCTCTCACCGTCCAGCAGCGTGCCGGCACCTTCATCGCCAGCGCCATCGCCGCCCGCAACGCCGAGGTCACCGCCGCACTCGCCGCCGCCTTCGCGCCCGACCTTACGCCTGAAGCCATGCTGGCGGCCCATGCGGCGGCCGCCATCATGGCGATGAACAACGTTTATTACCGCTTCACCCATCTCGTCGGCGGCGACTATCCGAACATGCCTGCCCGCCTGCGGATGAACGCCCTGGCCCGGCCGGGGGTCGACAAGGTTGATTTCGAACTGTGGTCGCTCGCTGTCTCGGCCATCAACGGCTGCGGCATGTGCATGGAAAGCCACGAGAAAATTGTTCGTGCCGGCGGCCTGACGCAGGACCAGGTGCAGGCTGCCGTCCGCATCGCCGCCACCGTGCATGCCGTTGCGGTGACGCTCGACGCCGTGGATGCCACCGCCGCGACACGCGCCCTGGCAGCCTGAGCGGTTCACTTCCGGTTAAGCCGGCGCGCGCAAAACGGCGGTCCCTCTTGAAGGCCCGCCCAATGTCCGCGCCGCGCGACCGCTTCCTCGCCTTTGCCTTTGCCGCGGCCGATCTGCTGGTCGAAACCGGGATGGACGGGGTGATCCTGTTTGCCGCCGGTGCCTTCCAGCAGCGCCTGGGCGCGGAGCCGGATCGCTTCGTCGGCCAGCGCGTCTCGCGGCTGTTTTCGCCCGCTGACCAGGCTTCCTTCGCCATGGCGATGGCCAGCGTCAGCCTGCGCGGCCGCATCGCGCCGCTGGTGCTCCGCCTGGCGGATGCCGAAACCTCCCCGGTCGCCGTCGCCGCCCTTATGATGCCCGGCCCGCCTGCCCGCCTGTGCTTCACCATCGGCCCGGTGCCCGCCGCGTCCGGCCCGGCGCCCACCCGTGCCGGCGGCTTCGAGGAACCGCTGCTGTTCGTCCGCGAGGCCGAACTCGCCTTGCGCGCCGGCGGCGACGGCCAGATCGGCCTCGTCGAGTTCGAGGGCTGGCAGGAGGTGCAGGCGATGCTGTCCGCCCAGGACATCCTGGACCTGCGGGCCGGCATCCGCGCCGTGCTGGCGGAGGCCGGCCCCGGCGTGCTGGCCGGCGAGATCGAGGCCGGGCGCTACGGTATCCTCGGCAATGCCAGCCTCGATGTGCCGGCGCTTGCCGCCCGGTTGGGCCAGGTGGTGAAGGCCGGCCCGGCCGCCCGCCTCACACGGGTGCAGCAGGCCGCCATCGGGCTCGATCCCGGCGCCCTCACCCCCATCCAGGCCGCCCGCACCCTGCGCTACGCGGTGAGCCGCTTCGCCACCGGCGGCATGGCGGCCGCCGCCGCGGATGGCGCCGGGGGGGGCCTCGCCGGCATCATCGCCCATTCCGAACAGCGCGCCCGCGCCATGCGCGAGGCCATCGCCGATCGCCGCTTCCGCCTCCAGTTCCAGCCCATCGTCGGCCTCAACGACAGCGTGATCCATCACTTCGAGGCCCTGCTCCGGCCCGCCCGCCTGCCATCGCACCCCAGCGACACCACCCAGGACTTCGTGCTGTTCGCCGAGATGGTCGGCCTGTCCGAGGAACTTGACATCGCGGTGCTCGAGGAAGCGCTGGCTGCCCTGCGCGCCGCCCCCAGCGCCACCGTGGCGGTCAACGTGTCCGGCTTCACCATGCAGAGCCTGCCCTTCCGGGATCGTGTGCTCGCCCTCCTCGCCGCCAACCCGGACATCGTCGGCCCCGCCCACACCCCCCATCGCCTGCTAATCGAACTCACCGAAACCGCCGAGATCGATGACATGGCGGGCGCCGCCGCCGCCATCGCCCAGTTCCGTGCCAACGGCGTACCGGTCTGCCTCGACGATTTCGGCGCCGGCGGGGCCGCCTTCCGCTACTTGCGCGAATTCGGCGTCGACTACGTCAAGATCGACGGTCTTTATGTCCGTGCCGCCACTCGCGGCGCCCGCGAACGCGGCTTCGTCGCCGCCATGGTCGAACTCGCCGGCCAGGTTGGCGCCCAGGTCGTCGCAGAAATGATCGAGACCGAGGAGGAGGCCGCCCTGATGCGCGAACTCGGCGTCCAGTTCGGCCAGGGCTGGCTGTTCGGCCGCCCGGGCACCCTGCCTGGTGCCCGGCGCTGATATCGCTAGGCGAAACCGCTGCAATGCCCTGTTATGAAGGATCATCCGACCCTTCTGAGGATATCCATAATGCGCGGCCTCGGCCCCTTCCTGCGTGACGCCTGGCGCCTCGCCCTGCCCTATTTCCGCTCCGAGGAACGCTGGCCCGCCCGTGGCCTGCTGGCCTCCGTGGTGGTGCTGAACCTCCTCCTCGTCGCCATCAACGTGCAGTTGAGCTACTGGAGCCGCGCCTTCTACGATGCCCTCCAGGCCAAGGACCTGACCGCCTTCTGGGAACTCCTGCTGCTCTGGCGCAGTGACGAAAAATCCTTCACCCCCGGCTTCTGCGGCCTCGCCGGGCTCTACGTCGTGCTGGCGATCTACCGCACCTATCTCAGCCAGTGGCTGCGCCTGAACTGGCGCCGCTGGCTCACCACCCGCCTGCTGGCCGACTGGCTGGCCGAGCGCGCCTACTGGCGCATCGCCCTCACCGCGGACGCCGGCAGCGGCTACGGCACCGACAACCCGGACCAGCGCATCGCCGATGACCTGCGCGATTTCACCGACGACTCACTCTCGCTCTCCCTCGGCCTGCTCTCGAGCCTGGTCACCCTGTTCAGCTTCATCACCATTCTCTGGACCCTGTCAGGCCCGGTGGAACTGCTCGGCATCGATATCCCCGGCTACATGGTCTGGATCTGCCTGCTCTACGCCGCCGCCGGCACCGCGCTGTCCCATCTCATCGGCCGCCCGCTCGCCGCGCTGAACTTCCGCCAGCAGCGCGTGGAGGCCGATTTCCGCTTCGGTCTCGCCCGCCTGCGCGAAAACCTCGAAGGCATCGCCCTCTACGGCGGCGAGGCGCAGGAGCGCGAGCAGGCCCAGGGCCGTTTCGCCGCAGTGGTGGGCAATTTCCGCCAGATCATGGACCGCACCAAGCTGCTCAACGCCTTCACCGCCGGCTTCGACCAGATCGCGGTGATCTTCCCCCTCGTGGTCGCCGCGCCGCGCTACTTCGCCGGGCAGATCGCCCTCGGCGCGATGATGCAGACCACCAGTTCCTTCCGCTCCGTCGAGAGCGCGATGGCCTATTTCGTCCACGCCTATTCCTCCCTCGCCTCCTGGCGCGCCACCGTCGAGCGCCTCGCCGCCTTCCGCGCCGCCATCGAGGCCGCCCGCGCCATGCCGCCCGGCGTCTCGGTCGTCCATGAGGGTGGGCCGGACTACGCGCTGCGGGACGTCACGCTGAAACTGCCGGACGGCCGTGTTCTGCTGGCGGACCAGAGCCTCACCATGGCCGGCGGCGAATGGCTCGCCGTGGGCGGCCGCTCCGGCACCGGCAAATCCACCGTGCTGCGCGCGTTGGCCGGGCTATGGCCGTTCGGCAGCGGCTGGGTTGGCACCCCCAGCGGGCGCAGCCTGTTCCTGCCCCAGCGCCCCTATCTCCCCCTCGGCACCCTGCGCCACGCCGTCAGCTATCCCGAAGGGGTTGACGCCTACCTCGACCACGAAGTGCGTGACGTGCTGCGCGCCTGCGGCCTCGTCCACCTGGAGGACGCGTTGGACCTCGAACAACCCTGGGGCCAGCGCCTTTCCGGCGGCGAACAGCAGCGCCTCGCCATCGCCCGCGCCATCCTCGCCCGGCCGGACTGGCTGTTCCTCGACGAAGCCACCGCCAGCCTCGATCCACAGTCCGAGGCGGAACTCTACGCCCTCCTGCGCAGCCGGCTGCCGGGGACGACCATTGTCTCGATCGCCCACCGGCCCTCGGTCGCGGCCCTGCACGCGCGGCGCCTCACCCTCATCGATGGCCGCCTGACGGAGGCGGCCTAGCCGAGCAACGCCACCAGCAGCATCACCATCGCCACCACCCCGCCGGCGAACCCCAGCGTGCGGACCCAGGAAATCCCGGCGATATAGGCCACGGCATGGACCAGGCGGGCGATCAGGAACAGTTCGGCCGCGGTGGCCGTCATGCCGCTGGTCTTGCCCGCTACCACCACCGCCAGCGCCAGGGCGGCGAACGGCACCAGGTTCTCGACCATGTTGGCATGCGCTCGCTTGGCCCGCCCCACCCAGCCGGTGCCGGCCGGAAAATTCTCCCGGTTGCCGGCCAGCGCGGGCAGCCCGAGTTCCATCATGAACCCGATCGTGTACGGCAACGCGAGCGCCACGCACAGCACGGCGCTCCAGGCAAGCATCGTGAGTTCGATCTTCATCGTCGATTCCCCCGGGTGTCGGCCCGGCCGGCGCGATGCCGGCGACGGTGTCACGACACAGGAACGAGTGCGCCATGCCGGCGCCGCGTCGGTCAAGCGATACCGTGTTCGAGGGAGGCGCGAAGCAAGCGCTTCTTTTTGAAAAAAGAAGCAAAAATTTTTTATCCAATGGCTTCGCCCCTCTCCCGGGGGAACGGCGAGGCCATCGAGGGAAAGTTTTTTGCTTCTTTTTTTCAAAAAAGAAGGCCTTCCTTACCCCGCGTCCCCCCAATTGACGACCCACACCCCACACCAGACACTCCCCCCACGCAAAAGAGGGGCAAGCCATGATCGACACCACGCAACCATGGGACGTCATCGTGGTCGGCGCCGGCTCGGCCGGTGCCATCGTCGCGGCCCGCCTGTCCGAAGACCCCAGCCGCCGCGTGCTCCTCCTCGAAGCCGGCCAGGGCTGGCGCGCCGGCGAGGCGCCCCCGGCGATGCAAAGCGCCAATCCCCTTGCCATCATCCTGCCGGCTGACCTGCAACAGCAATGGCAGTTCCCCGGTCTGATGGCCGCTCGCACCCCCGTCCAGCCGCCGCGGCTCTACTGGCGCGGCCGCGGCCTCGGCGGTTCCTCCGCCGTCAACGCCCAGATCGCCATCCGCGGTGTGTCTGACGCGTTCGATGCCTGGGCCGAAGCCGGGTGCGAGGGATGGTCTTTCGAGTCCGTCCTCCCCCATTTCCGCCGCATCGAATCCGATCCCGCCCCCGGCGCCTGGCATGGCACCTCGGGCCCGGTCCCGGTCTACCGCCCCACCCGCGAAACCTGGGGCCCGGTCGACCGCGCCGTGGCCGACGCCGCCCTCGCCGAGGGCTACCCCTGGAACCCCGACCTCAACGCCCCCGAGGGCGAGGGCGTCTCCTGCTACCCCATCAACAGTCGCGGCCTGAAGCGGGTCTCCACCAACGAGGCCTACCTCGAACCGGCCCGCACCCGCCCCAACCTCACCATCCAGCCCGACGCCCTCGTCGAACGCGTCACGCTTGAGGGAACGCGCGCCACCGGTGTCGAGGTCCGCCTGCCAGGCCGCGGCACCGTCGCGGTGCGGGCGCGCGAGGTGGTGCTGTGTGCCGGCGCGGTTCATTCGCCGGCCATCCTGTGGCGCTCCGGTATCGGCCCCGCCGCCGCCCTGCGCGCGCTCGGCATCGATGTTGCGCGGGACATGCCCGAAGTGGGTGCCAACTTCCTCGAACACCCCGTGGTGCGCGCGGTGATCCGCCTGAAGCCCGAGCATGAGCAGACCGACCCCGACTCGCGCCACACCAACTGCAACATCACCTATTCCTCCGGCCTGCCCGGTGGCGCCCGGCGCGACATGATGTTCATCGCCTTCAACCATCGCGGCTTCGGGCCGGAGGGGCTCGGCGGCGGCGGCGTCGCCATCGGCGTGTTTGCCGCCCACTCGCGCGGCACCGTGAAACTCACCTCGCCCGACCCCGCCGTCGATCCCTTCGTCGATTGCAACATGCTGTCGGACGCGTCGGACCGCCTGCGCCTGCGCGATGGCGTCCGCCGCCTCGCCGCCCTCGTTGCCCGCCCCGAAATCACCGGCATCGCGAACTCCATCGCCTTCGGCCTCACCGAACTCTCGGTCGCCGCCGCCGCGGCCCTGCCCGAAGCGGACCTCGACGCCCTCCTCCTCGCCGAGGCCGGTGACGCCCAGCACGCCGCCGGCACCTGCCGCATGAGTGCCTGGGAGGACCCGCGCGGCGTGACCAATCCGGACGGCACGGTAAAGGGCATCGCCGGCCTGCGCGTGGCCGACGCCGCCATCATGCCCAGCGACTGCCGGGCCAACACCCATTTCACCTGCATGATGATCGGCGAAAACATCGCCGCCCGCATGCGGCAAATCCAACCATAGGAAGCGAACAATGAAGGGCGTGGTATTCCAGGGCGACCGGGAAATCGAACTGATGGACTTCCCCGATCCCACCCCGGGACCGGGCGAAGTGGTGCTGGAGATGAAGGCCTCCGGCATGTGCGGCAGTGACCTCAAGCCCTACCGCCGGCAAAAGGGGGGCGATCTCGGCCTCGGTTTCGGCACCTCGGACGGCCCGGTGATCGGCGGGCACGAACCCTGCGGCGTGGTCGCGGCGATCGGCCCCGGGGTGCCGGCTGCCGAGGCCCGCATCGGGGATCGGATGATGGTGCACCACTATTGGGGCTGCTCGGTCTGCGAGCATTGCCGTGGCGGCTGGGCGCAGCTTTGCGGGCGGCAGGCCCCCAAGGTCTATGGCATCAACGACCATGGCGGCCACGCCACCTACATCAAGGTTCCCGCCCGCACCCTGGTTGCCCTCCCCGAAGCCCTCTCCTTCGAAACCGGCGCCGCCATTTCCTGCGGCACCGGCACCGCCTACGGCGCGCTCCGCCGGATGAACACCTCGGGCAACGACACCATCGCCATTTTCGGCCAGGGCCCGGTAGGCCTCTCCGCCACCCAGCTTGCAGTGGCGATGGGCGCCCGCGTCATCGCGCTCGATGTCAGCCCTGATCGCCTCGCTCGCGCCCGGGACTTCGGCGCCGATGCCACCATCGATCCCCGCGCCGATGACCCCGTTGCCGCCATCCGTGATCTCACCCATGGCCGCGGCGCGGACCTCTCCCTCGATACCTCGTCCGCCGCCGACGCCCGCAGCGCCGCCGTGCGCTGTGTGCGCACCTGGGGCACCGCCTGCTTCGTCGGCGAGGGCGGCCACGTGAATATCGAGGTGTCGCCGGACATGCTGCGTCGCCAGGTCACGGTGATCGGGTCGTGGACGTTCTCCACCATCGGCCAGGGCGAATGCGCGGAATTCGTCGCGGACCGGAAGATCGATGTCGATCATCTGTTTACCCATCGCTGGCGGCTTGACCAGGCGGATGCGGCGTATCGGCTGTTTGATACGCAGACGACGGGGAAAGGGGTATTTCTGCTCTGAAGGCGCAGGAGGCGGTTCTTTTTTGAAAAAAGAACCAAAAAACTTCTCCACGATGGCTTCGCCCCTCCCCGTGGAGACGGGCGAAGCCATTGGATAAAAAGTTTTTGCTTCTTTTTTCAAAAAGAAGCGCTTGCTCCCTCCTACTCCCGCACCAATACCTGCCCCAGCGCATAAATCCTGCACGGCCCCGGCGTCGCCGCCATGCAGCGGGCCAGCGCGTTCGCCTCCGCATCCGCCGGCGTGCGGGCCTGGGTGACGAAGCCACACCCGCCGCCGGCGCTCACCGCGAACGCCTTGGCTGGGGTCCGTGCGTCCTGGAAAGTGCGAAACCCCGTCCGGCATACTTCCGACCGCACCGGCGGCGGCGGCAACGGCGCCAGGTCCGGCAACGGGATGACCGCCGCCGTGGGCAGGCCAAGCCGGGTCAGGAACGGCTCGACGCTCGGCCACCACAATGCCTCGGGCGCGGCCGACACCAGCGTATGCCCGTCCTTGGCGAAGGGCGGTTGCATCGCGAGGTCCGCCGGTGCGCCAGCCGCGACGTAGGCCTCGTGCATCCGGCGGGCGAGGTCGGGCGCGAAGAAATGATCGTTCTCGGCGTAGATCCACAGCGCCGGCAGCCGTGCGGTGCGCCCCAACGCCCCCAGCGTCGCCACCAGGCCGCCCGGATTGCACACCGTATCGGGCGCCGACGATCCTCGCCCGCCGGCGAAATCGATCGCTCCGCGTACCCCGGGTACCCCCTGCGCCAATGCGGCCGTCACCGCCACGCCGCCGGTGGAGACCCCGAGCAGCAGCACCCGGTCCGGATCGGCCCACGGCTCGCGCCGCAATGTGGCGGTGGCGGCCGCCACGTCCTGCCCGGAGGTCCGCGCCACCGGGAGATAATCTCGCGATTCGCACCGGCTGGCCGCCGCGTAGTCCTCCGCGTAGGGCCCGTCGGAGTGCCCGAACCCGCGCCGCAGCACGGCCACCGTCGCATAGCCGCGCCGCGCGAACGCAATGGCCGCCGTGTTGAAACTCGCCGGTGATACCGCGGCCAGCGACACCTGCAGCTTGCCCGGTTCGGAGCGCGGCGTGCCGTGGATCATCACCACAAGCGGAAAGCGGCCCGGCCGGTCCGGCCGCATCACCAGACCCTCGAGGCGGGAACGGGTGCCATCGGGCAGCACGATCGGCACATCCAGCGGCGCCCGCAGCAGCCCGGCGATCGGGTCGATCCCCTCCGCGCGGGCGCCACCCAGCGCGCATCCCAGCACCAACAGCCCGGCGGCCAGCACGTGGCGAACGAACATGGGGAACACTCCAGCGGCCCGATGACACCCCACATCGTACTCCCTCGCCTGCCTCTCGGCGAGGCCGCCTTTGCGCGCCCGGCGCAAGCTGGCACATTCGCCCCCTTGAATGCGAAGGAAGCGGCCATGAACGATGCCCCGAAGCTGCCCGTGCGGCCCATGCCGGCCCCTGGCGAGGCCATTTTCGACCGTGCGCCCGTGCTCGGCACCCGCGGTCCCTGCCCGCCTTTGGTCTATGACGCCAGCCCGCGCACGTTGCGACTGCGCACCCTCAGCTTCGCCGCCAAGCGCCTGGTGGACATGATCCACGTCAGCGGCCTGTCGCAGGAGGAAGCCCACCGCCGCCTGCGCTGGCGCGCCACCGTGGCGCCCGGCGGCCTGGACCCTCGCCCCGCCGCCTCGCCGCTACAGCCTGAGCTTGATGCCGCCGTCGCCGCCGGCCGGATCGCCATCGCACATGACATCGCGGCCCGCAGCGTGGCCATCACCTGGTCGGACCCCGCCTTCGGCCCCGCCATCACCGGGCGCGCCATCGCCCCCCCGGGCTATGGCGGCATCGTGCTGGGCGCTGCCGAAAGCCTCGGCTTCACCCCCACCGCCATCCCGCGCGCGCTGGCCACCGAATACTGGCAGGAGGAGGCCCCCGAACACGCCCCGCCCGTGCTGCGCCACGCCGCCGAGACCTTCCACGGCGGTGCCAAGGGCGTCTACGGGCTGCTGGTCGCCGCACCCCGGCGCATCCTGTTCGAGCGCTACGGCGATGAAGGCCACCTCGATCGCGCCACCCCGTCATGGTCGATGACCAAGTCGATCACCGCCACCATCATCGGCCGCATGGTCCAGCTCGGCTGGATCCGCTCCGTCCATGACGCCGCCCTCGCGCCGCTCTGGCAGGACCCGCGTGACACCCACGCCGCCATCACCTTCGATCACCTCCTGCGCATGCGCGCCGGCCTCGCCATGCCGGTGTTCGATGGCGCCTCCACCACCCTCGGGTTCGAAAACAGCGCCGTCTACCAGGACGGCACCGATGCCTTCGAGGCCGCCCAGCGCAACATCGTCGCCACCCAGCCCGGCGCCGTCTTCCGCTACGTCAACGCCGGGCCCAATGTGCTCGGGTCCGTCATCCGCGCCGAGATCGAGCGCCGCGGGCTGCCCTACCCGGCCACGCTCTACGAACTCCTCGTCGACCGCATCGGCATGAGTTCCTACCAGCACTCGGCCGACATCGCCGGCAACATGATCGCCTCCGGCTCCGGCTTCGCCACCCTGCGCGACTACGCCAAGCTCGGCCTGCTCTACGTCCAGGATGGCGTGTGGGAAGGCGAGCGCCTGCTGCCCGAGGGCTGGGTCGACTACGCCTTCGCCCCCAGCCACGGCGGCACAACCTATGCCGCGAGCTTCCGCGCCAACACCGACGGCCTGTTCCCCGACCTTCCCGCTGATACCGTCTGGGCCTCCGGCGCCTCCGACCAGCGCATCTTCATCTTCCGCCGCCACGGCCTGGTCGCCGTCGTCACCAACGAAACCGACCACGCCATGGACCTCGGCCGCCTCAACACCTTCCTCGCCACCGCCCTCGCCGTGTTCTGAACCAGGGAACCGCGAAAATGGACCCCAGCTTCCTCTCCGCCGCCAAGCTCGCCGGGCTCATCCGCAAGGGCGACATCGGCTGTCTCGAACTGCTCGATCACTACATCGCCCGCGTGGAACGGCTGGATGGCCGCACCAACGCCGTCGTCGTGCGGGATTTCGAACGCGCCCGCACCCGCGCCAAATCCCTCGACCGCCGGCGCAAGCAGGGCAAGGCCGAGGGCAAGCTGTTCGGCGTGCCGATGACCATCAAGGAGTCCTTCGACGTCGAGGGCCTCCCCACCACCTGGGGCATCCCCGGCCTCGAAAAATCCGCCGCCACCGCCAACGCCCTCATGGTGGAGCGCCTGCAAGCCGCCGGCGCGGTCGTGTTCGGTAAAACCAACGTGCCCCTCATGCTGGCCGACTGGCAGACCTTCAATGCGATCTACGGCACCACCAACAATCCGTGGGACCTCTCCCTCGGCGCCGGCGGCTCCTCGGGCGGCTCGGCCGCCGCCCTCGCCGCCGGGCTCACTGGGTTCGAAACCGGCAGCGACATCGGCGCGTCCATCCGCAACCCCGCCCACTATTGCGGCGTCTATGGCCACAAGCCCACCTACGGCATCTGCCCGCAAACCGGCCACAGCTTCCGCGGCAGCATAGCGGCCGCCGATATCGCCGTCGTCGGCCCCCTCGCCCGCTCCGCCGAGGACCTCGCCATCGGCCTCGATGCCATGGCCGGCCCCGAAGCCATCGACGCCGGGCTGCAACTCCGCCTCCCCGCCCCCCGCCTGCGCACCTACGCCGGCATGAAAATCGCCATCATGACCGAGCACCCGCTGTGCGACGTGGATGACGACATCAAGGGCGGCCTGCAAACCCTGGCCACCCACCTGAAGGCCGAAGGCGCCAAGGTCAGCTTCACCGCCCGCCCGGACTACGACATCGCCCTCGGCCACCAGCTCTATATCGAGCTCCTCCGCGCCACCACCTCGATGGGCACCGACGACCCCACCATGGACAACTGGGCGGCCGAAGCGGCCCGCCTCCCCGCCGAGGACACCGGCTACTACGCCCTCATGGCCCGCGGCATCTCGCTCCGCCACCGCGACTTCCTGCGCGGCCACGAACTGCGCGAACGCATGCGCCGCGCCTGGTTCGAATTCTTCCGCAAATGGGACGTGCTGCTCTGCCCCATCGCCTCCAGCACCGCCATGCCCCACAACCCGCATGGCAACCGCTGGGACCGCACCATCACCGTCAACGAACGCGAACAACCCGTCACCGACCAGATGTTCTGGGCCGGATTGTCCTGCTTCTTCGGACTCCCCGGAACCGTCGCCCCGCTCGGCATGTCCCAGCCAGGCGAAACCCACGCCGGACTGCCCTTCGGCGTGCAAATCGTCGGCCCCCAATATGGCGACCGAACCACCATCCATTTCGCCCGCCTGATGGAAAAATCCTGGCGCTCCTTCAGCCCCCCGCCAGGGTGGGAGTGATCGAGGAGGAAGGAAGGCGGGGGGCGCTGCCCCCTCGACCCCTGCCAGGTCCGTTGCGCGCCTTCGCGCGACGGGCCGAGCCCCTGGACCTCATCCATTTAGGCAAGGAATGCTGTGAGACTGAGAGAGGGCGCTACTCGAGGGTTGCA
>CAIMWH010000332.1 GCA_903845065.1 uncultured Rhodospirillales bacterium
CCGACGTCCTCGCCCGCATCAGCGACCACCCGGCGACGCAACTGCACGAATTGCTCCCATGGAACTGGAAAAAGTCAGCCAAATCGGAAGCCGCCGCAGCCTGAAGTCAGATCGCCGCGGTCCTCGGCGGATGGATACGGCGAACTCGCGAAGCGTGCGATTCCTATCATCACCAAACACACCGAATGGACCGTGGTGGTCGGCATTCAGATGGAGGATTACGATGCCGCTTTGCTCGGCAAACCCCATCTTCGTCCGTTGCTTGGGGAGCCATACGGCGCATGCCTTCAATGGGTATTATCTACGATTTTGCGGAAAAAGGCGCTAGACCGGAATGAAGAACCGATTGCTTTTTTCCATGAAGAAAACGGTTTCAGCGGCGAGGCTCTATCTGTTCACCAAGCCGTTAGTGAGAATTGGGATATAGGAGAAGGATCGTCGTTCTGGTTTGGGGCAAAGAAACTATATACCCCACTCCAGGCGGCAGATGTATTTGCATACGAGTGCAATAAAAGACTCCGAAATCGAGATAAGCCCAATAGGCGCGCTTTCGATGCTTTAACACCAAACAAAGACCGCGTGAGGTTTCGGTATTTTAACCGAGATAATATGGAAACTTTGGTAGATACACTTGAGGCTGCGCACCAGCGTCAAGCTATGGCTTCTTTGGATCAGGCGCGGGAGACGAAGGTTGATGACTTTTGATGTTCGCCACATTCGTCACCTTCTCAAGCGCCCGTTCAAACGCCTCTGGGTTCTCATCGGCGCCGACCTCGCGCGCCATGTCGATGAAGCGTTGCGACTGCTCCGGGTTGTCCGGGGTGGGTTTGGGGTTGGGCATGGGAGGCTCCGATGACCGGAAATGAAGCGTTCAGTGAACTAGCTGCGCTTGCGGCGAGTGATGTCGATATCTGCCGCCGTGTGAGCGAATTTCTGGACCAACAGCCCGTTATCGCCACTCTCAAGATCGATGACGGCGCCACAATGGCCGCAGGACATGCGGTTTATCGTGACGAGCCGACTGAGGCTCTCCTCGCTTGTCTGGCCGCATGCCGCGCAATGCATCGCAAGGCGGACTTGGTGACTGACAGGACTGCTCATGCGTGACTTCCCTCCCTACAACTCCAACTCAAACTGCCGAGGATCGTCGATGAGCGGCCCGCGCGCATCGTCGCCCGTTGGTGGTGCTTGTGGCCTAACCGGCCGCATGGTCTTCACTAACTGTTCGGTAGGTCAGGCGCTTGCCGATGGCGCCAACAAGCGCGCGGTCGGCGCGGGTCTTGTCGTCAATGCCGCGCCGGATGCGGTTGTTGAACCGGAAATCGAACTCGGCGGCGTAGCGGTGAAGGTGGTTAGACTGGCAGTGCTGGTAGATGCCAACCATCCCGCGCTTGAATACCGAGTAGAAGCCTTCGACGGTGTTGGTGTGGATGAACCCGCGTCCGAACTCGTCCTTGGAATGTGCGACGAAATCGTGTTCGGTGAAGAACTTGCTGACGCGCCGATACTGCGATCCCTCATCGGTCATGATGTGGGTATCGGAGTCAACATTGGCCACGATCAACGGCATCAAATCGGCGGCGCGGGTTCCGTCAACGTGGAAGGACCGCGCGACGGCACCAGCGGGTTGACGCTCCACCAGGGTCATGACCGCGTTCTTGTGCGCGTAGCCACTGCGCTTTTTCGCACCGGGTTTGATGCCGATGAAGGTCTCGTCAACCTCCACGATACCACCAGGGCCACCCATCGGAGGCAACGAACCGCTAGGCGCCATCGCTTCACGGATACGGTGCGACAGGAACCATGCGGTTTTCATGCTGCCGCCGAACGTGCGCTGAAGCTGGCGGGTGCTGATGCCCTTCTTGCTGCTGCACATCAGGTAGATCGCCTGAAGCCAGATGCGGAGCGGCACATGACTGCTCTCGAACACGGTGCCCATACGGACGGTGAACGGCTTGCGGCAGGAATAGCACTTATGCAGCCCCGGCCGCGTCGTCTTGCCCTTCAGGCGCCCAATCCGGCCCGTCTCGCCGCAATGCCGGCACACCGGGCCAGACGGCCAAAGCTTTGCCTCGACGTACGCGAAGGCGGCCTCTTCGTTGTGGAAATGCGGTGCGGAAAGGGCAGATTGCATGGCGCGAAACTCCTTTAGCGCAACCTATCCTCCGGGATTGGGTATGTCAAGTGTAACTTCGCCAAAAAAGAACCAAAAAACTTCTATCCGATGGCTTCGCCCCTCTCCGTGGAGAACGGCGAAGCCATTGGATAAAAAGTTTTTGCTTCTTTTTTCAAAAAGAAGCGCTTTCTTCCTATCAGGTGATGCTCGCCCGCTCATACTGCGGCGGCAGGTCGAGCTTCGCCCCCAGCCGCTTCGCCGCGCGCAGCGGCCATGCGGGGTCCGCCAGCATGGCCCGCCCGATGAACACCAGGTCCGCCCGATCGTTGGCGATGATTTCGGCGGCGTGCTCCGGCGCCGTGATCAGCCCCACCGCGCCCGACGCCATGCCGGCCTGATGCTTCACCGCCTCAGCGAACGGCACCTGGTAGCCCGGATGCAGCGAGGGGATTTTCGGCCCCGTCGCGGCAGCCCCGCCCGAGGAGCAGTCGATCAGGTCCACCTTACCGGTCGCCTTCAACCGCTTGGCGAGTTCCACGGTATCGGCAAGCTGGATACCCCCCTCCATCCAATCCACCGACGAGAGGCGCACAAACAGCGGCAGATCGTCCGGCCACTCGCCGCGCACGGCTTCCACCAGTTCCATCAGGAAGCGCGAACGCCCGGTGAGGTCGCCACCGTAGGCATCCGTCCGTTTGTTGGAGATCGGCGACAGGAACGAGTGGCCGAGATAGCCATGCGCGCCGTGCAACTCGATCACCTTGAACCCGGCGAGCCGCGCGCGCCGTGCGGAGTCCGCGAACTGTTGCGCGATCTCGGCGATCCCCGCCGTGGTGAGTTCCTCAGGCGTGGTGTAGCCGTCCCCGAAGGCGATCGCGCTCGGCCCCACCGGCTGCCAGCCGCGCGGATCGGAGAGAGGGATCGGCTTGCCCCCGTGATAGGGCGCCGCCGTGCTCGCCTTGCGCCCGGCATGGGCCATCTGGATGCCAGGCACCGCGCCGGCGTAGCTGATCAGCTTGGTCACTCGGCTGAGCAACGCCTGGTGCTCATCGGTGTACAGCCCAAGGCAACCCGGCGTGATCCGCCCGACGGCGGAAACATGGGTCGCCTCGGTGAACACAATGCCGGCCCCGCCCATGGCGCGGGCGCCAAGATGCTGGATGTGCCAGTCATCGCCGAGCCCCTCGGTGGCGCAGTACTGGCACAGGGCAGCGAGCGCGATACGGTTGCGCGCGGTGACGGATCGGAAAGAGATCGGCTCGAAAAGCTTCGGCGTCGACATTCGGGTGGCTTCCTCGCAAAGACGATGCCCCGGGTTAGGGTGTGGGGCACGCGCTGGCAAGACGTGGCGCGGTGTTTGACGCTGCGCACGCGCCGGGCCTAAGCAGGCACCACGTTCGAAAGGAGCATTGCTATGCGGTTGATGGGCAAAGTCGCGATCGTCACCGGGGCCGGCGGCGGCTTCGGCGAGGGCATCGCCAAGGCGTTCGTCAACCAGGGCGCCAAGGTGATCCTGGCCGATCTCAGCGGCGATGCCGCGCGCCGCGTGCTGGCCGAACTCGGCCCCTCCGCCGCCGCCATCGAGGGCGATGTCAGCAAGAGCGACGATGTGAAGGCCATGGTGGAGGCCGCCGTCGGCGTGTTCGGCGGGCTCGATATCGTGGTCAACAATGCCGGCACCACCCACCGCAACCAGCCCATGCTCGGCGTCGACGAAGACACCTTCGATCGCGTCTATGCGGTCAATGTGAAGTCGATCTACTGGATGATGCAGCACGCGCTGCCGGTGCTGCGCGGGCAGGGCAGGGGGGGCTCCATCATCAACATCTCCTCCACCGCCGGCATCCGCCCGCGGCCCGGGCTGGTCTGGTACAACGGCACCAAGGGCGCGGTGAACACCATGACCCAGTGCATGGCCCTCGAACTCGCGCCCGACCGCATCCGCGTCAACGCGGTATGCCCGGTGCTGGGGCAAACCGGCCTCACCGAACTCTTCATGGGCCAGCCCAACGACCCGGATGTGCAGGCCCGCTTCATGGCCAGCATCCCGCTCGGCCGCATGAGCCTGCCGTCCGATATCGCCAACGCCTGCGTGTGGCTGGCCGAGGACGCCTCCAATTTCATCACCGGCGTGCTGCTGCCGGTGGATGGCGGGCGCACGGCGTGAACATCCTCTCGGTCCAGTCCTGGGTCTGCTACGGGCATGTCGGCAACGCCAGCGCGCTGTTCCCGTTGCAGCGCCTGGGGGCCGAGGTATGGGCGGTCAACACCGTCCAGTTCTCCAACCACACCGGCTACGGCTCCTGGACCGGCGATGTGTTCGGCGGCGCCCAGGTGGCCCGCCTGATCGAGGGCATCGAGGCACGCGGCGCCCTGGCGCGCTGTGACGCCGTGCTGTCCGGCTACATGGGGGACCAGGGCATCGGCCACGCCATCCTCGATGCCGTCAAACGTGCCAAGGACGCCAGCCCAAACTGCGTCTATTGCTGTGACCCGGTGATCGGCGATGACGATACGGACGTTTACGTGCGCGCCGGCATCCCCGAACTCATCCGCGACCAGGCGCTCCCGGCCGCCGATTTCGCCACGCCCAACGTGTTCGAACTCCGCATGCTCACCGGCATGCCCACCTCAACGCTCGACGAGGTGAAGCGCGCGGTGGCCAAGCTGCACCAACTGGGTCCGCGCGCCATCCTCGTCACCTCGGTGGAAACCGCCGAAACCCCAGCCGATTGCATGGACATGCTGTGCAGCGAGGGCGGCGAGACCCATCTGATGCGCACTCCGCGCCTGGACCTGCAAATCAACGGCGCCGGTGACGCCATCGCCGCCCTGTTCCTGTTCCACCGCCTGCGCAGCGGCTCCGCCGCCACCGCCATGGCCGAGGCCGGCAGTTCCATCCATGGCCTGCTGCGCCGCACCCATGAGGCCGGATCACGCGAGATCCTCACCGTTGCCGCACAGGACGAGTTCGTCACGCCGTCGCGGCGGTTCGCGCCCACGCCCTGCTGAGCCGGCGCCGATGCGGTTCCTGCGCATCTACGGCCGCGTGCTGCGTGAACTCCGGCGGGACCGCGGGGTGGTCATCCTCCTGCTGGCCGCCAACCTCATCGTCGCCGGGCTGATGTTCATCGAGCCGGTGCTGTTCGGCCGGGTGATCGAGCTGCTCGCCACCACCACGCTGGATCGCGCCGAACTCCTGGGCGGCACCGTCACCCTGCTGGCCGCCTGGGCCGCGGTGGGCGCGGTGAGCATCCTCGCCGGCATTGCCGCCAGCCTGCAGGCCGAGCGTCTGGCCCACCGCAACCGGTTGCTGGCGATGCGGCATTTCTACGAGCACGTGCTCTCCTTGCCGCCCGCCTTCCATGGCGCCGCCCACTCCGGCGGGTTGATGAAGGTGATGCTGTCGGGCGCGGACACCATGTTCTGGCTCTGGCTCGGCTTCTTCCGTGACCAACTCGCGGTCTACGTCGCCCTCGTGGTGCTGCTGCCGCTCACGGTGCTGCTGAACTGGCGTCTGGCGCTGGCTCTGGTGGTGCTGGTGGTGTTGTTTGCCCTGCTGATCCTGCTGGTGGTCCACAAAACCGCGAGCGGCCAGCGCCGGGCCCAGCACTGGCAGGTCCATCTCGTCGGCACCGCGCAGGACGCACTGGCCAATGTCACGGTGGTGCAGTCCTTCACCCGCCTCGGCGCCGAGATGCGGCGGTTCGGCGAAATCATGGACGAGGTGATCCGCCACCAGTTCCCGGTGCTGAACTGGTGGGCGCTGGCCAATGTGATGAACCGCAGCGCCGGCACCTTCGCCGTCATCGCCATCGTCATCACCGGCACCATCCTGCATCTGCGCGGCGAGGCGGGGGTGGGCGAGATTGTCACGTTCATGGGCCTCGCCGGCCTGCTGATCACCCGGCTGGACGGCGCGATGGTGTTCGCCGCCCGCCTGTTCGCCGAAATCCCCGGGCTCGCCGAGTTCTTCACCGTGTTGGACGCCGAGAGCGCGGTGCCGGACCGCCCGGGCGCCCATGACCTGCCCCCCGGCCCGGGCGAAGTGGTGTTTGACAATGTCTCGTTCACCTATCCCGGCGGGATCGCCAACGTGCTGGACGACGTCGCGTTCACCGCCCTGCCCGGCCAGATCATCGCGCTGGTAGGGGCAACCGGCGCTGGCAAATCCACCTGCATGGCGCTGCTGGAGCGCTTCTGGGACCCGAAATCCGGTGCCATCCGCATCGACGGCCAGGACCTGCGCACCGTCACCCTGGATAGCCTGCGCGCCCGCATCGGCGTGGTGTTCCAGGACAGCATGCTGCTCAACCGCACCATCCGCGAAAACCTCCTCATCGGCCGCCCTGAAGCCGACCAGGCCGCCCTCGAAGCCGCCGCCCGCGCCGCCGAGGCGCATGATTTCATCGCGGCCCTGCCTGAGGGCTACGACACCATGGTGGGCGAGCGCGGCGCCAACCTCTCCGGCGGCCAGCGCCAACGCC
>CAIMWH010000333.1 GCA_903845065.1 uncultured Rhodospirillales bacterium
AGCGGCAGCCACGGGGGCGGCAGCGGCCACCGGCGCGGCGGCGGAGACGCCCCACTTCTCTTCGAGCATCTTCGAGAGTTCGGCGGCTTCCAGCACGGTCAGGGCGGAGAGCTCGTCCACAAGCTTCACAAGATCAGCCATTTTCATATATCCTTTATATCAGTCTCTGGTCGGTTCCATGCAAGCCCGCATTGCGAGCCTGCATTCGATGTTTCACGCAGCCTTTAGGCCGCCTCGTCCTGGGGGGTGCCATGCTTGTCCGCATAGGCAGCCAAAACCCGCGCGATCTGTCCGCCCGGCGCCTGGAGAATCCCCGCGATCCGCGTGGCAGGGGTCTGAATCATCCCCACCAGGCCGGCACGCAGCGCATCCAGCGACGGCAATTCGGAGAGTGCCTTGACCCCGGATGCATCAAGCATCTGGGCTCCAAGCGCTCCACCGAGCACGACGAACCTATCGTTGGTCTTGGCGAACTCGACAGCCACCTTGGCCACCGCCACCGGATCCTTCGCCCACGCAAGCGCGGTCGGACCCTTCAGCAGTGGTGCGATGCCGTCGAATCGGGTCCCATCCAGCGCGAGAATGGCCAGCCGGTTCTTCGCGACTCGAAATTTCGCGCCGGCAGCCCGCATCCGGCGGCGCAGTTCCGTCACTTCGGCGACAGTCATCCCCGCATTGCGAGTGACCACGACGAACGACGTCTCCGCAAACACCGCTGCCAGCTCGGCAACGAATTCACGCTTCTCCGTACGGTCCAAAACCCTTCTCCGTCGGTAGTCGAATACGGTTCCACCGCATCCGACCGGGTTGCCCTATGGGGTGAAACGGGCACCGCGTGGCGCCCGAATATCCCCGGTTCGCCTGTCCATCTAACCGGAACCGCCAGCATTTCCCGGGCTTTCGCCCGTGTAATTCTGGCTTTCCCCGTCTCCCATGCGCGGGCCCGGAGGCCCATTAAAGTCCCGAAGGACGACACACGGTCTCGGACAGGATCGGGGGCTCCCGCCCCCTGCCCGCCCCCCGTTGCCAGGGGACGTATTCTGTGCCGCCGAAACTCGCTTACGCGAGGGTGGCGACGTCAACCCGCACGCCCGGGCCCATGGTCGAGCTGACCGCGACCTTCTGGACGTAGGTGCCCTTGGCGCCGGTCGGCTTCGCCTTGACGATGGCGTCGGCGAAGGCCTTGGCATTCTCGACCAGCTTCTCGGCCGGGAACGAGGCCTTGCCGATGCCGGCGTGGACGATACCGGCCTTTTCGGCGCGGAACTCGACCTGACCAGCCTTGGCGGCGAGGATGGCGCCCTTGACGTCCATGGTGACCGTGCCGAGGCGCGGGTTGGGCATCAGGCCGCGCGGGCCAAGGATCTTACCGAGGCGGCCGACGAGGCCCATCATGTCGGGCGTCGCGATGCAGCGGTCGAACTGGATGTCACCGGCCTGGATCTTCTCGGCCAGGTCGTCTGCGCCAACCACGTCGGCGCCGGCGGCGAGGGCTTCCTCGGCCTTGGCGCCGCGGGCGAACACGCCCACGCGCAGGGTCTTGCCGGTGCCGTTGGGCAGGCCGACGAGGCCGCGGACCATCTGGTCGGCGTGACGCGGGTCAATGCCGAGGTTCATCGAAATTTCGATGGTCTCGTCGAACTTGGCCTTGGCGTTGCTCTGGGCGAGCGCGATGGCTTCGGCCAGGGTGTAATTCTTGGCGCGATCGACCGTCTTCTGGGCGGCCGCGAGGCGCTTGTTGTGTGCCATGATCAGCCCTCCACCACGGTGATACCCATCGAACGCGCCGAGCCCGCGAGCATGCGAACGGCGCCGTCGACGTCATTGGCGTTCATGTGGATCATCTTGGTCGCGGCGATCTCACGCAGCTGGCTGGTGGTGACCTTGCCGACCGCGGCGCCCTTGCCCGGGGTGGTGGTTCCCTTGGTGATGCCGGCGGCCTTCTTGAGGAAGTAGGTGTTCGGCGGGGTTTTCGTGATGAAGGTGAACGTGCGGTCACCGAAGGCGGTGATCACGACGGGCACCGGCATCCCGGGCTCCATCTGAGCCGTCACCGCGTTGAATTCCTTCACGAAGGACATGATGTTCAGGCCACGCTGACCGAGCGCGGGGCCGACCGGCGGCGAAGGGTTCGCCTTGCCGGCGGGAATCTGTAGCTTGATGTAGCCGACGATTTTCTTCGCCATGATCCCAGTTCCTCATGCCCGCGAGGTTTCCCCCACGGAGCGGTTGCAGACGGGACCGCGGTTCATGCGACACCCAGGGCCCTGTTCGTCGCGCGTGGCACAAACCACGCATGGCAAAACGGCCCCGGAAGTCTCCCGCGTTCCGGATGAGGGCCGGGGCTTACTCCTGCGGGAGAGGTAAGTCAAAGTCCTTGCCAACGATTCGCACCGTCCAAGGGGAACCCAGCCATGCCGAAATTCCGCATCGTCACGCCCGACCTCCCGGTGGGTGACCCTGACAGCGAGGAACGGGCGGCGTTGGCCGGGCTCGACGTTGAGTTCCAGGCGGTGCCGGAGGCGCAGTTTTCGGGGGCTATCCGCGATGCCGACGCAATCTATCCGAAGGGGTTGCGGCTCACAGCGGACATGATCGCGACGCTGATGCGCTGCCGGGTGATCACCGGCAATGGCGTCGGCGTCGACAACATCGATGTGGCGGCGGCGAGCATGCGCGGCATCCCGGTGACCAACGTGCCGCATGTGTTCATCGAGGAGGTGGCGGAGCACGCCATGGCGCTGCTGCTGTCGGCGCACCGGCGGGTGATCGAGCAGGACCGGTTAGTGCGGGACGGGCGGTGGCGCGAGGGGAGGCCGGCGTTGCTGCAAATCCCGCGGTTGCTGGGCCAGACGCTGGGGTTCATCGGGTTCGGCCGCATCCCGCGCGCGGTGGCGGCGCGGGCGCGCGGGTTCGGCATGCACCTGGTGGCCTATGATCCGTATATCGAGGAACTCGAGATGTCGGCACACGGGGTGCGGCCGGTGACGCTGGACGAGGTGCTGGCGGGGTCGGACTTCATCTCCATGCACCTGCCCGGCTCGGCCGCGGCGACGGGGCGGCTGACGGATCGGCATTTCGTCCGGATGAAGCCGACGGCGGTGTTCATCAATACCGGACGGGGCGGCACGGTGGACGAGGCGGCGCTGATCCGGGCGCTGTCTGACGGGCGGCTCGCGCATGCGGCGCTCGATGTGCTGGAGGTGGAGCCGCCCGGACACAACAACCCGTTGCTTTCCATGCACAATGTGACACTGAGCGGGCATACCGCCTCGGCCTCGGCGCGCTCCGACGCGGCGCGGCGGCGCCATGTCGGGCGGGAACTGGCGCTGGTGGCGCGGGGGGATTGGCCGACGAGTTGCGTCAATCCGGCGGTGCTGGAGGGCACGGCGCTGCGGCGCTGGCAGCCGATCGCGATGACGCGCGGGCCAAACAGCTGAACTCAGGAAAGGTCGATTTCGGTCAGCACCACATAGCCGATACTGCTGCCGACTTCGACCTCCGCCCATTGCGGGCGCAGGTTGCCGAAGATGCGCCGCACCACCACCGGCATGCCCTGCTGCAACGTGGCCATCGCGGGGGATGCCTCGTCGGGCTGGCGCCTGGCGACGGCGCGGCTGGCGCGGATGACGCCGACGCGGCGGACGACCGGGCCGAAATCGAGGTCATTCGCCGGCGTGATGATGACTGGCGCGGGGGCGGCAGGAACGGCCGCGGCCAGCGGGGCGGCGGCGGAGGGCCGGTCAAGATCGCCGATCGCCATCAGCCAACCCACCGCGCCGGCGCCGGCGATGGCCAGCGACAGCACGCCGAGCAGGATGAAGCCCACCTGGGAGCGGTTGCGCGCGGCCTCGGCCCGGGCGCGCACCGCTTCCAGTTCGCGGGCCATGGCGTCCCGCTCATATTCGAGCGCGCGATAGCTCGCTTCCAGCACGCGCAGGCTCTTGCGCACGGTGCCGAGTTCGCGTTCCAGCTTGGCGGCGTCGCCGGCGGGGGTTGGCGTGGGGCGGGCGATGGCACCGTGGAGAAACATCTCCTTCAACGCGCCGCCGGTGAGGCCGAGTCGGCGGGCGAGTTGCGCCACGGCGCGGCCGGCGTTCGCAGCCTCGCCTTCCTCGGAAACCATCATGGCCAGCCGTGCGGCCAGGCGTTCGATATCGTCGTCGCTGACTTCAGACAAACCAGCTCTCCGGTGCAGAAAGCAACGAATGCCCCCTGGCGTGGTTACCAATTTGCGCCATGTTAGTCTCTCGGGCCTCATTCTGCGAGGGGAGCGTCGGTTGTTGCCTATTTGGTGATCGCCGCGGCGCCGGGCAGATGGCGGCACAGGCTGAACGCGACGCCTTGCCACACAAAACAGGAGCATAAAGCCGATGCCAGCCTCCCTTCCCGCCCGTGCGTTGCTGGGCTTTGTCGCAGCCGCCCTCTAAGTGCTGACGTTTCACCAGGGCATGATCGCGTTTCTCCATGTGGCTGATATCCCGGGGCTGCAAATCCCGGTGTGGCCCTACAGCCTGCGGGCAATCCCGCCGTTCGGCGTGCCGGCGGTGCTGAACCTGTGCTTCTGGGGCGGGCTGTACGGGCTGGTGTTCGGGCTGGTGTATCCCAAGCTGTCCGGGATGATGTGGCTGAACGGGCTGGTGCTCGGGCTCTGCGCGGTGCTGGTGGGCTTCTTCGTGGTGCCGACGATCAAGGGCCTGCCGATCGGCGGCGGCTGGATGTTGACGAACTGGGGGCGTTCGATCCTGATCAACGGGTTCTTCGGCATCGGCGTTGGCGTGATCTACCCGTTCCTGTCCCGGCGGGTGCTCAAGACCGCCTGACCTCAGGCCGCGATCCGCGCGATCAGCCGGGCCCAGCGATCAAGCTCGGGCAGGATGGCGTCGGGGCCGGCACTGTCGAGGCTGACGACCAAACGCGTGACGCCGAGCGCGCGGTCGCGTTCCAGGATGGCGACGTCTTCCGGGGCACCCCAGATGGTGACCGGGAGATCCTCCGGCTCACGGCCCGCGGCGGCCGCCATGGTGCGGAACTCCTCGACATGGACCGCGACGTCCGGATAGGCCGGGCGGGCGCGGTGCGGCATCCAGCCCTGGCCGTAGCGGATGGCGCGGCGGGCGCCATAGGGGAACGCGCCGCCGACGATAACCGGTGGATGCGGGCGCTGCACCGGCTTGGGCCACGCCATCATCGGGCCGAAATGAAGGGTTTCGCCGTGATACTCGGCCTTGGACTGGGTCCAGATTGCCTGCATCGCCTCGATGCGCTCGCGGGCGATCTTGTGGCGGGCTTTGAAGGGCGTGCCGTGGTTGGCCATCTCGTCGGCGTTCCAGCCATTTCCGACGCCGAAGAGGAAGCGGCCGCCGGAAATCTGGTCGATCGAGGCCACCAGCTTGGCGGTCTGGATCGGGTCGCGCTGCGCCACGAGGCAGACGCCGGTGCCGATCTTCAGGCGTTCGGTGGCGCACGCGGCGGCGGTGAGTGCGACGAAGGGGTCCATCACATCGTAGTATTTCTTCGGCAGGTCCCCGCCCGAGGGGAAGGCGGCGGTGCGGGCGATCGGGATGTGGGAGTGCTCGGGGGACCAGAGTGACTCGAAGCCACGCTCCTCGCAGGCTCGCGCCAGATCGGCCGGGCGCATGGAGTAGTCGGTGAAGAACATCGCGGCGCCGATTTTCATGGCTGCTTCCTCCGGTGTGGCCGGATGATGGCCTGGATCGGGCCGGTTCGGAAGCGGTGGCCTAGATCGCGTCGGGGTCGATGCCGATGAGGAAGACGCCGGCGCGGTCGGCGGCGGCGATGCTGGCATTGCGGTCGGCGAGCAGGGTGCCGCCGGCTTCGAAGGCGATGCCGCGCAGGCCGGCGGCGGCGGCGTTGGCGATGGTGGTGGCGCCGATGGTGGGCAGGTCGGCGCGACGCTCCTGGCCCGGCTTGCACAGCTTCACCAGCACGCCGCCGGGGCCGGTGCGGCACAGGGCGGCGGCACGGGCCAGCATGGCATCGGTGCCTTCGATGGCCTCGACGGCGAGCACCAGGCCCTGCTGCACCACGCAGCACTGGCCGACATCCACGGCGCCCAGGGCGCGGGCGACAGTCACGCCGCGGGCGATGTCGGTCATCGCCTGGGCATCGGGCGCGGTGGCGCTGAGCAGGCCGCTCGGGGCGAGGGCCTCGGTCAGCACATCATGCGCGCCGATGACACGGAAGCCTTCCTCGCTCAGCACCTTCACCACGGCGGCCAGCAGCGTGTCATCCCCGCCGCCGAACACCGAGCGGCCGACGCGGCCCATCAGGCGAAGCCCGGTGGCATCGGGGCGCAGATCGAGTAGGCCGGGCCGGCGGACCGGGCCGATCATCACGATATCGGCGCAGGCGTTGGCGCGCAGCAGTTCGAGGATGCGTCCGGCGGCACCCATGCGGGAGAACGCGTGCGGATAGGGCGCCAGCACGGCCTTGGAGGCAAACCCCTCCAGCCCGACGATGAACACCCCACGCCCCGCTGCCTCCGCAGCCGCCGCCACCCGGCCGGGCAACGGGCCGCCGCCGGCGAGTATGCCGAGCGTGGGGCCGCTCATGGCCGCGCCGGGCGGGTCGCCTCAGGCATCGGAGTCGTCATCGGCCAGGCGGCCGGTGCGGATCAGGCCGCGCTTGCTCGGCGCGTCGAGGAAGGCCAGCACCTCGGTGATGAGGGCGTTGTCGGCAAGGCGCAGACGCACGGCGGCAACGCGCTCGGCGAACACGCCGGCACTCCAGAACAACTCGCGATAGGCGGCGCGCACGGTATGGATGGCCGCGCGATCATAGCCGCGGCGGCGCAGGCCGATGATGTTCACCCCGGCGAGGCGGGCGCGATTGCCGATCACCACGCCGAACGGCACCACGTCGGCCTCAACCCCTGACACGCCGCCGATCATCGCGGCGCGGCCGATGCGGACGAACTGGTGAATGGCCGCACTGCCGCCGATCACCGCGTTGTCCCCGATCGAGACATGGCCGCCCATCACCACGTTGTTGGCGACGATGACGCCGTTGCCGAGGTTGCAGTCATGCGCCACGTGGGTCACCGCCATCAGCATGCAGTCATCGCCCACCCGGGTTAGGCCGCGGCCAGAGGCGGTGCCGCGATGGATGGTGACGTGTTCGCGGATCAGGGTGCGGGCGCCCACCTCGGTGCGGGTGGGCTCGCCCTTGTACTTGAGGTCCTGCGGCGCCATGCCGACGGTGCAGAACGGGAAAAGCTGGGCGCCGGCGCCAATGGAGGTGTGGCCATCGACCACCACGTGGCTGATCAGGCGCGCGCCATCGGCGATTTCGACATCGGGGCCAACCGTGCAGAACGGCCCGATTTCGACGCCGGCGCCAATCCGGGCACCGGGGGCGACAACGGCGGAGGGATGAATTTGGGTCACTAGGCGATCACTGGCCTCTCGATGCGGGGTTCTTGTCCTTGGGGATCACCATGGCGGTGAAGGTCGCCTCGGCCACCTTCGTGCCGTCCACGCGGCCGATGGCGGTGAAGCGCCACACATTGCCGCGCTGGCGTTCCTTGCTGACATGGAGGCGAAGCTGGTCACCGGGCACCACCGGGCGGCGAAACTTGGCGCCCTCGATGGACATGAAGAACACGCTGACGCCGTAGCCATCGTCCGGCCCGAGGGTTTCGCACACCACCACGCCGGCCGTCTGGCACATGGCCTCCACGATCAGCACGCCGGGCATCACGTAGTTGCCGGGGAAATGGCCCTGGAAGAAGTTGTCGTTGAAGGTGACGTTCTTGATGCCGATGGCACCCTCGTCGGGCACGAAATCCACCACGCGATCGATCAGCAGAAAGGGGTAGCGATGCGGCAACCCCTTCATGATGCGGTTGACGTCGATCACCGCGATGGGGCCGATGGCAGGCGCGGGGGTGGAGGCGGGCGTTTGTTCTGGCGTCTCGCTCATGTGGTCCTGCCGGTTCTCCGGTTATTCAGCTTCGGGACGGTCCGGCGCGGCGGCCGGGGACGGTGTGGGGGCTTGGCGGCGCTCGGCGAGGCGCTTGAGGACCGCGACCTGGCGGAACATCGCGCGGGCCGGCATGGCAGGGCTGCCCACCCATTCGGCGCCGGCCGGCACATCGCCCATCACGCCGGCCTGGGCGCCGATGCGGGCGCGGCGGCCAACGGTGGTGTGTCCGGCGATGCCGGCCTGACCACCGATCATCGCGAAATCCTCGATCGCGGCGGAGCCCGCGATTCCAACCTGCGCGACGATGACGCAGCACCGGCCAATGCGGACGTTGTGGCCGATCTGCACCAGGTTATCGAGCCGCGCGCCGGCCCCGATCTCGGTATCCTGCGCCGAGCCGCGGTCAACGCAGGTGTTGGCGCCGATCTCGACATCATCCCCGATCAGCACGCGGCCGAGTTGCGGCACGGTCTCAGGGCCGTTGCCACCGAAGGCGAAGCCGAAGCCTTCCTGGCCGATGCGGGCGCCAGGATAGACATAGACGCGGGCACCAAGCACGGCGTGGCTGATGGAGGCATGGGCGCCGATGCGGCAATCCGCGCCGAGCACCACCCCGGCACCGATGGACACGCCCGGGCCGATGCGGCAGCGCGGGCCGATTTCGGCGCGGGACTCGATCACCGCGTAGGGGCCAACCTCGGCACGTTCATCGATCCAGGCATCGGCCGCGACGATGGCGGTGGCGTGGATTCCGGCATGGACCGGCGGCGGCGGAAAGAACAGCGCGGCCGCCCGCGCCCAGCCGAGATAGGGCTCGCGGGTCAGGATGGCGATGGTGCCGGCGGGAACATGGGCCGCCATATCGGGGTGCAGGATCACGGCACCGGCCCTGGTGGCCTTCAGGGCATCGATGTAGCGCCGGTTGTCGAGAAAGCTCACCTCATTCGGCCCGGCGCCCTGGAGCGGGGCCGGACCGGTGAGCATCAGGTCACCGGCGAGTTCGACGCCAGCGGCCGCGGCAACCGCGGCAAGCGTGTGCGGGCCGGTGCGCGCGAAGAAGCGCGGATCGCCCGCCATGTCAGGGCTTCTTCGGCGCGGCTGCCGGCGTGTTGGCGGCGGCGGTGGGAGCATTCGGCGACACGCCCTCGGGCGGGATGGTCACCGAGGGCAGCAGCTTGTTCAACTGCTCCGTCACTTCGTCCGTAATGTCGAACTCGTTGACGTTGAGGGCCACCTGCGAACGGTGCATCACTAGGTTCATGCCCTTGCTTTCGGCCACCTGGCGGATGACGCCGATGAGGGAAGCCTGGATCTGGTTCAGGCCATACTGGGCGGCTTCCTGGATGATGCGGCTGCGGGCCTGGAAGTTGCGCTGGGCAGTGGTGATGCGCTCCTGAAGGTCACGCTCCTTGGTGCGCACCTGCTCCGGCGACAACTTGGCGCGCTGGTTGGTCAGCTCCTGCTGCATGTCGCGCCAGGCCTGCTGTTCCTTTTGCGCTTCCTCGTTCAGCTTCTCGCGCCGATCGCCGATGATCTTGTCGACCTGCTGGGCGGCGGCGGCGGCGCGCATCACTTCGGGGACACCGATGATGCCAACCACGGCCACCGGCGGGGCCGCGGCGCGGGGCAGCGGCGGCAGTTCGGGAACCGGAGGCATCGGCGCCTGGATCGGCGGGCCGGCCTCGCCTTCCTGCTGCGGCTGGGCCGCCACCGGCGGCGGTGCGGCCGGGCGGGCCGGACCGGTCTGGCGCGCGGGCGGCGCGCTCGGACGGGTCCCTCCCCCCTGCGGGGCGGCGCCCTGCTTGGGAATGAAGTAATCCTGGGCGCTGGCTGCCATCGGCGCGGCAACCATCATCACGCCCAGCGCCAGCGTGGCGAGGGTGGTCGAAATGCGTGTCATATGCGTCAAAACCTCGTGCCGAATCCAAGCCGGAAGAGCTGTGTCTGGTCGAACTTCTTCTTCACCAGCGCTTCGGCCACATCGATGTTGATAAGCCCGAACGGCGTCTTCCACGAGATACCCACGCCCGTGCCGACGCGCGGCGATGAGTCGTTGGTGACGGGCGAGATGACACCGTTGAGCCGCAGGGAGTTGACCTGCGAGAGCGAGCCGATATCGACGAACGCGCGCCCGGTGATGCCCAGATCGGTCGACACCGGCAGCGGGAAGCGCAGTTCGGTCGATTGCGTCCACATGAAGCGGCCACCGATCGAGTCGCCGGTTGTGGTGGAGTGCGGCCCCACGCCGCCGGTCTGGAAGCCGCGCAGGTTGTCGCCGCCGAGGAAGAAGCGGTCGATGATCTTTTCGTTGTAGCCGAACGAGATCATGTCGCCGACGCTGCCGCTGATGGCGAGCACCCAGGCCGGATCGCCGGTGAAGCGCTCAAGCGGGACATAGTAGCTGGCGTCGATCTTGCCGCGGACGAATTTCGCGTCCCCGCCGAGGCCGGCATAGTCGGTGCCGAGACGGGCCACCCAGCCCTTGTGCGGGTCAACGCGGCTGTCCCGGAAGTCAAGCGTGGTGGACTGGCTGATCTGCGACAGCACCGACGTGCCGGCGGAGTCGAGCACGTAGACCGAGGCGCCGGTGCCGATGTCATAAACCTGGCGTTGCACGATGGAGTAGCTGATCAACTGGCGTAGATGCTCGCTGAACTGGTATCCCAGCCGCAACGTCAGGCCATCGCGGCGCTCGCGGTATTCCAGCAGATCGATGTTGTTCTGCAGGATGTGGAACAGGTCAAACCCGGCGACGAGGTTGCGATCAAGGAAGTACGGATTGGTGACGTTCAGGTTCACCTGGCTCTGCTTCTGCGCGAGCACCGTGTTGATGCCGGCGTCGATGCCGGTGCCAACCAGGTTCTTTTCGCTCAGCCCAATGCTGGCCAGCGCGCCGATATCCGTCGAGTAGCCGCCGCCGAGGGTGAACTGGCCGGTCGCCTTTTCCTGCACGTTGGCGTTGATCAGCACCTTGTCGGGCGCCGAGCCGGTCTGCGGTTGGACGTCCACCTTGTTGAAGTATTCGAGGTCATCGATGCGCTGGCGCGACAGGCGGACCAGCGAGGCATTGAACGGGTCACCTTCGGCCACGCGGAATTCGCGACGGATCACCTTGTCCATCGTGCGCTGGTTGCCGGTGATGTCGATGCGTTCGATGTAGGCGTGCGGGCCCTCGCCGACATCGAGCACGACGGCGATCTCGTGCTTCTCCGCGTTGCGCTGCACCCGCGGGCGAACCTCGACGAACGGGAAGCCACGGCCCTGCAATTCCTCGGAAACCGCATCCACGGTCCGCTCGACGGCGTCCCCGTCATACCAGTCGCCAGTGTCGAACGGCTTGAACGAGGAGAGGCTGTCGGGCTCCACGCCCTTGAGGGTGACGTTGAAATCCATCTGGGAGACGGCGTAGCGCTCGCCTTCCTTGATGGAGAAGGTGAGGAAGAAGGCCGAGCGATCCGGCGTGAGTTCGGCGGTGGCGCCGAGGATCTCGACGTCGGCGTAGCCCTTCGAGAGGTAGAAGCGGCGCAGCTGCTCCTTGTCGAAATTCACACGATCGGGGTCGTAGCTGTCCGACGTGGACAGGAACCGCCACCACGCCTGCTCGCGCGAGGTGATCACGTCATTGAGCTTGCTCTCGCTGAAGGCGCGGTTGCCAACGAAGGCAATGCGCGCGGTGAGCGTGTTGACCCCTTCGTCGATCTCGAACACGACATCGACGCGGTTCTGGTCGAGCTTGATGATCTTGGGTTCAACCTGCGCGGAATAGCGGCCGCGGCGGGCGTAGAGATCGAGCAGACGCTGGCGATCGGCGCGCGCGGTGCCGGCGGAGAACACCGCGCGGGGGCGGAGTTGCAGCTCGGGGCGCAGCGTCTCGTCGGTCAGCTGATGATTGCCCTCGAAGGCAATGCGGTTGACGATCGGGAACTCGGCGACATGCACCACGAGGACATTGCCCTCGCGCTTGAGTGTCACATCACTGAACAGGCCGGTCGCGTAGAGGGTCTTGAGGCTGCGATCGAGCTGCTCGGGGTCGAAGCGATCCCCGGGGCGGACCAGCATGTAGGAGCGGATGGTGCTCTCCTCGATGCGCTGGTTGCCGTCCACGCGCACGGAGGCGACGTTGCCGCCCTGGAGTTGCGCGATCTGCACCGGCACATCCTGGGCGTTGGATGCGACGAGGCCGATGGCGAGGAGAAAGCCGATAGCGGCGAAAAGCACTGCGCGTATGCGAGTCAAAGCGGGTACCTCTGGTTGCAGCGCCGTCCCGCCGATCAAGACGACTGGCCACGTAGGGTGCGGAGAATAGCCGCCCGCGCCGCCCGGCGCTACCCGCCCCGGCGCGGCATTCGTATCGGCGCCTAGCCGACGAGCGAGGCGACCCAGCGGAACAGGCCGATATGCGAGAGGTCGTTCCAGGTTGCGAACACGAACAGGCCCACGAGCAGAGCGAATCCAGCGCGGTAGCCGTATTCCTGGGCGCGGATGGAAAGTGGCCGCCCGCGCAGCGCCTCGGCGAAGAAGAACATCAGGTGCCCGCCGTCCAGCACGGGAATCGGGAACAGGTTGATCAGCCCGAGGTTCACCGAAAGCAGGGCGACGAAGGAAACGATGCTGGAGAATCCGAGCGTTGCGACCTGGCCGGACATCTGCGCGATGCGCAACGGCCCGCCAAGGTCCTCGCTGGAGTTCTGGTGGCTGATCATCGACCACACGCCGGCGAGGGTCTGCACGCTGATGTCCCAGGTCTGGGTGACGCTGGAAACCGCGGCATCGCCGAGGCTGACCGGTTCGTAGGTGGTGGCGCCACCGCGCACGCCGAGGCGGCCGGTGCTGCGGCCGCGAGCATCGACGATGGCCTCCGGGGTCACTTCAAGGTCCCGGGTGGCGCCGGCGCGGGTGATATGCAGGATGAGCTTGTGGCCGGCATTGGCCTGCACGATGCGCTGGATGTCCTCGAAGCGGTTGACCTTGGCGGCATCGATGCCGTCAACCCGGTCCCCGGTGAGCAGCCCCGCGTGGGCGGCGGGCGAATCGGCCATCACTTCGCCGATTTCGGGCAGCGCGGTCAGGCGGCCGACGGTCACGAAGAGGGCGAAATAGAGCACGATCGCCAAGGCGAAATTCGCCACCGGGCCGGCACCGACGATGATGGCGCGCGATAGCACCGGCTTGTTGTGGAACGTGCGATCGGCCATCCATCCGGCGCGCACCTCGTCGGACACATCCTCCGGGCGCTCCTGGCCGTGCAGCTTGACGTAGCCGCCGAGCGGCACCCAGGCGATTTTCCACTCCGTGCCCAGGCGGTCCCGCCACGACACCAGGGCCTGGCCGAAGCCGATCGAGAACGCCTCGACATGCACGCCACGCCAGCGCGCCGCGAGGTAGTGGCCAAGTTCATGGATGAACACGAGCACGCCAAGGACGAGGACGAAGGCGATGATCGAGCGTGGCAACACCGGCAAGAATTCGAGCACTTCAACCTCAATCCACGCGATGCATGAGACGATTTACGCTTTTTGCGACCGTCGAAACGACCGTAGCCCGGGCGAGCCCGAATTGCAATGAATCCCGGTCTTCCGCCCGGTCCGATGCCGTCACGCCGCGGGACGGATCCGTCGGGCACAGTCGGCAACGGCATGACGGCGCGCTTCGGAGTCGAGCCACAAGACAGTATCCAGGCTTTCGGCCGGCGGAGCGCCGAGCGTGGCCAGTACGTGTGCACCCACATCGGCGATGTCAAGGAAGCCGATTTGCCCGCCGAGGAATGCTTCGACCGCTACCTCGTTCGCCGCGCTCAGAATGGTCGGCGCGCCGCCGCCGGCCACCAGGGCCTCGCGGGCCAGGCGCAGGGCAGGGAAACGGTCAAGATCGGGTTCGGCGAAGTCCAACCGGCCGAGGCGGGCGAGGTCAAGCCGGGCCGCGGGGGTTGCCATGCGGGACGGCCAGGCCAGGGTGTGCGAGATCGGCACCCGCATATCGGGGCTGCCGAGTTGGGCCAGCACGCTGCCATCCCGGTAGTAGACGAGCCCGTGGACGACGGATTGCGGATGCACGAGCACACCGATTTCCTGCTCGGAGAGATCAAACAATCGTGCGGCCTCAATGAGTTCGAGGCCCTTGTTCATCATGGTGGCGCTGTCGATGGAGATTTTTGCGCCCATCGACCACACCGGGTGGCGCAGCGCCGTGGCGGGTTCGGCGCGGGCCATTTCCTCGCGGGTGGAGAGGCGGAATGGGCCGCCCGACGCGGTCAGCACGATCTTCTCGATGGAGGCCCGGTTGCCGTCGGCCATCGCCTGGAAAATGGCGTTGTGCTCGCTGTCGACCGGCAACAGGGTGGCGCCGTGGCGGCGGACCGCCTCCAGCATCACTTCTCCGGCACTGACGAGCGCTTCCTTGTTGGCGAGCGCCACCGACCCACCGCCGCGAATGGCGGCCAAGGTGGGTTCGAGGCCAGCGGCGCCGGTGATGGCGCACATCGTCCAGTCCGCCGGTTCGGCCGCGGCCTGGATCACCGCGGCGCGGCCGGCGGCGATGCGCACCCCGCTGCCGGCGAGGGCGGCCGCGAGTTCGGCGTGGCAGGCCTCGTCACTGATGACCGCCCACTCGGCATTGAGGGCGCGGGCCTGCGCGGCCAGCACCGCGACATTGCGGCCACCCACCAGGGCGCGCACGCGGAAGGCTTGCGGGTCGGCCGCCAGCAGTTCCACCGTCTGAGTGCCGACGCTGCCGGTTGACCCGAGCACCGTGACCGTTTTCATCGCCACAACTCCACGCCACGCCACGCCACAAGCGCGGCGGCCACCGGTGCCACGGTCAGCACCGCATCCAGACGGTCAAGCAGGCCGCCATGTCCGGGGATCAGGTTCCCCGAGTCCTTCACGCCGAAATGGCGTTTGACCGCCGATTCCAGCAGATCGCCGATTTGCGAGACCACGCCGAGGCCCACCGCGACCAGCCCCGCGATGATGACGTCCCCATGGCCGATCGATGCCCCCGCAACGCCGACGCCAATCGCCGCGAGCATGCCGCCCATGGCGCCCGACCGCGTCTTGCCCGGCGAAATCGACGGCGCCAGCTTGGGCCCGCCAATCAGGCGGCCGATCATGTAGGCGCCGATATCGCTCGCCCATACCACGCACAGCATGAACAGCACGTTGCCGAAGCCGCCTGGTTCGCGGTCCCGCAGCCAGATCAGCGCGACCAGGGCGGGGCCGATCCACAGCAGGCCAAGCAGCGCTTGCGCCGGCGGCAGTTTGCGCCCGGCCATCAGGTGCCATTCGCGCAGCATCAGGACGAAGGTGATGACCAGCAGGGCATTCCAAATCACCCCGCCCTGCCACAGCGCGTAGAGAGCCACCGGCAGCAGCACGGCCGCCGAAGCCGCCCGTACCGCGAGATCACGCCAACGGCCGCTATTCTCCGCCATCCGTTCAGCCAAGCCGGGCGCCAAAGCGCCGCTCCCGGCGGGCGAATTCGGCCAGCGCGGCGCTGAACGCCTCGGGGCCGAAATCCGGCCACAGCAGGTCAAGGAACACCAGTTCGGCGTAGGCGCACTGCCACAGCAGGAAATTGGACAGGCGCTGCTCGCCCGAGGTGCGGATGATGAGGTCCGGGTCTGGGATGCCGGTGGTGGAGAGGAACGTGGCGAAACGGTCCTCGTCGAGATCGGCCGGATCGAGCGTGCCGGCCGCGATGGCGGCGGCGGCGGCGCGGGCGGCGGTAACGATTTCAGCCCGGGCGCCGTAGGAAAGGGCGATCACCAGGTTGAGCCGGGTGTTATGCGCGGTGTCGCGTTCCGCGGCGCCAAGATCGAACTGGATATCGCGCTCGAAGCGGGCACGGTCCCCGATGAAGCGCAGGCGGACACCCTCCGCCTTCAGTTCGGCAATTTCGCTCTTGAGGAAATGCCGCAGCAGGCCGGTGAGATCGAGCACCTCGGTGATCGGGCGGCGCCAGTTCTCCGATGAGAAGGCATAAAGCGTGAGCCACTCGACGCCGAGCTTGCTCGCGGTTTCGATGGCGCGGCGCACGGCCTGCACGCCGGCGCGATGGCCGGCGACGCGGGGCAGGCCACGGGCGGCGGCCCAGCGACCATTTCCATCCATGATGATGGCGACGTGGCGGGCGGCGGCGCGGCCTTCGGCGGCCGGGGTACCGGCCGCTTCATCGGTCTGCACGGTGCTGGCAGGCCCCATGTTCCTGCTCAGACCTGCTTGATTTCCCGGTCCTTTTCGGTCAACGCCTCATCCACCCGCTTGATGTACTGGTCGGTCAGCTTCTGGATTTCATCGGTCCAGCGCTTTTCGTCGTCCTGGCTGATCTCGTGCTTCTTCTCGTGCGCCTTGGTCTGCTCCATGCCATCCCGGCGCACGCCGCGCACGGCAACCTTGGCGCCTTCGGCATAGCGATGGGCGGCCTTGGCAAGCTCGATGCGACGATCGCCGGTGAGCTGCGGGATCGGCACCCGCACCATCTGGCCATCGGCCGAGGGGTTGAGGCCGAGACCGCAATCGCGGATCGCCTTCACCACGTTGTTGACCATCGTGCGGTCCCACACTTGCACGGTGATCATCCGCGCCTCCGGCACCGCGATGGTGCCAACCTGGGGCAGCGGCATTTCGCTGCCATAGGCCTCGACCCGCACGGGTTCGAGCAGTGCGGGGCTGGCGCGGCCGGTGCGCAGGCCGGCGAATTCGCGCCGCAGGGTCTCCAACGCGCCGTCCATACGGCGTGTGAGGTCCTGCTTGAGAGTGTTCAGATCGGCTGCCATGGCAACCCTACCTCCTGCATCCGGGATCGCGCCGTCACTTCGGCTCGACAATCGTCGTGAACTTGCCTTCGCCGCGCATCACGGCCGCGAAGGCCCCTGGCGCGCGGATATTGAAGATGATGACCGGCACGCCGTTCTCGCGCGCCAGGCTGATGGCCGCCGCGTCCATGAACTTCAGGTCGCGGGCAAGCACATCGTGATAGGTGAGCTGGTCGAAGCGCTCGGCATCAGGGTGCTTGCGCGGATCGGCGGCATAGACGCCATCCACCTGGGTGCCCTTCAGCAGGGCATTGCAGCCCATTTCCACCGCGCGCAGCGCTGCCCCGGTATCGGTGGTGAAGAACGGGTTGCCGGTGCCGGCGGCGAAAATCACCACCCTGCCCTTCTCCATGTGCCGCATGGCACGGCGGCGGATGTAGGGCTCGCAAACGGTGGCCATCGGGATGGCGGACTGCACCCGCGTGGCGATGCCGCGCTTTTCCAGCGCCGCCTGCATGGCGAGCGCGTTCATCACCGTGGCCAGCATGCCCATGTAGTGGGCCTGCGCCATGTCCATGCCGGTGGCCGCCGCCGAGATGCCGCGGAAGATGTTGCCGCCGCCGATAACCAGGCAAACCTCGGCGCCGAGCATGACGACATCGCCGATGTCGGACGCGATGGCATCGAGGGTCGCGGTATCGAGGCCGTATTCGCGCTGCCCCATCAGTGCCTCGCCGGACACTTTGAGCAGGACGCGCTTGTAGGTGGTGTTCGCTGTCATCGGGTCCTGGACGTGATCAGCCCCACATGAACAGGGCGGGCGGCACCGTAAAGGCCCCGCCCGCCCTGAACAAGAGAGCACCTTGGAGGCTTAGCCGGCCTTGGGCGCCGCAACCCCGGAAACGGCGGCCACTTCGGCCGCGAAATCGCCGGCGGCCTTCTCGATGCCTTCGCCGAGATGGAAGCGCGCGAAGCCGGTGAGCTTGGCGCCCGCCTTCTTCACCACGGCCTTCACGCGGCTTTCGCCATCATGCACCCACACCTGCTCCAGCAGCACCACTTCCTCGTAGTACTTGCGGATGCGGCCTTCGACCATCTTCTCGATGATGGCTTCGGGCTTGCCGGAGGCGCGGGCCTGCTCGGACAGCACGGCCTTCTCGCGCTCAAGCGCGGCGGCGTCGACGGCATCGGTGTCGAGCGCCTCGGGACGTGTGGCGGCAACGTGCATGCCAACCTGCTTGCCGAGGATTTCGAGGGCGCCCACTTCGCTGTCGCCTTCGACGGCAACGAGCACGCCGATCTTGCCAAGGCCGGGCTTCAGGGCCTGGTGCATGTAGCTGGCCACCGCGCCCTGGGGCACGGAGAGCACGCGGGCACGGCGGATGTTCATGTTCTCGCCGATGGTGGCGACCTGGTGAACCAGTTCCTCCGCCACGGTGCGGCCGGTGCCGGGATAGGGCGCGGCGTTGATGGCGGCGAGGTCTTCACCGACATGCAGCGCAACCTTGGCGATTTCCTGCACGAAGGCCTGGAAGGCCTCGTTGCGGGCGACAAAGTCGGTCTCGGCGTTGACTTCGACCATGGCGGCCTTGGCCGGCACGGAGGCAACCGCGACGAGACCTTCGGCGGCGACGCGGCCGGACTTCTTGGCGGCGGCCGAGAGGCCCTTCTTGCGCAGCCAGTCGATCGAGGCCTCGATGCTGCCGTCGTTTTCGACCAGCGCCTTCTTGCAGTCCATCATGCCGGCGCCGGTCCGCTCGCGCAGGTCCTTCACCAGGGCAGCTGTCACTTCAGCCATAGGGTTTCTCCAAGGCAATTGGGGGGCCGCCCCGAAAGGCGGCCCGGTTTGTATTCCGTCGCGGTTATTCGGCGACGGGGGTCTCGGGAGCAGCGACGACCGCGGGGGCCAGCACTTCTTCCTCGGGCATCGCTTCGATCGGCAGATCCTCGGCGGCGCCGATGTCACGGCCGGAGGCCATCATCTCGGCGCTGATGCCGTCCAGCACGGCGCCGGCGATCAGGTCGCAATACAGGGTGATGGCGCGGATCGCGTCGTCATTGCCCGGGATCGGATAGGTCACGCCGGTCGGATCGGAGTTGCTGTCGAGCACGGCGACGACGGGGATACCGAGCTTGTTGGCTTCCTCGACCGCCAGCTTCTCCTTGTTGGTGTCGATGATGAACAGAATATCCGGCAGGCCGCCCATATCCTTGATCCCGCCCAGCGCGCGCTCCAGCTTCTCGCGGTCGCGGGTCATGTTCAG
>CAIMWH010000334.1 GCA_903845065.1 uncultured Rhodospirillales bacterium
CACGCAGGCCGCACAGGTCATGCCCTCGATAGCCAGATCGATACTGTCGCTCATAACCGGCAGATGGGCGCGCCGGCGCCGATGTCGTCAAGACGCCGATGCAGGCCTGACGTGCTTTCGATTGCCAAACCCCACGGATTGCGCCACCACAGGCCCGCGTTTCCAGGAGACCGCACGCCGTGAACACCCTTCAGGCCCTTGCCATTGCCGTTCTTCAGGGATCGACCGAACTCTTCCCAGTCAGCAGCCTTGGCCACGCCGTCATCGTGCCGTCGCTGTTCAAATCCACCATTGACCAGGCGGCCGAGGCCTTCCTGCCCTTCGTGGTGATGCTCCACCTCGGCACCGCCATCGCGCTGCTGCAGTTCTTCTGGAAGGACTGGTGGCTGATCGGCACCGGCGTGCTCGGCCTCACCGACGCGCATCAGGCGAAGGAAAGCCGCCGCGTCTTCCTGCGCATCGTCGTCGCCACCATCCCCGCCGTCATCGCCGGCCTGCTGCTCGAAAAATTCGTCCGCGGCCTGTTCGCCGCCCCCCTCATCGCCGCCTGCTTCCTGGTGGTGAACGGCTTCCTCCTGCTGTTCGGCGAAAAACTCCGTACCCGCGGCGAGCGCCCGCTCACCGACATCACCCTGATGGACGCCTTCGTCATCGGCTGCGGCCAGTGCCTGGCCCTCATCCCCGGCATTTCCCGCTCCGGCACCACCATCGTCGCCGGCCTGCTGCGCGGCATCAATCACGAGGGATCGGCGCACTTCTCCTTCCTCATCGCCACCCCGATCATCTTCGGTGCCACCGTCCACCAGGCGCCGAAACTGTTCCACGCCACCATGGAACCCGGCGTCCTGATGCAGTCCTGCATCGCCGCCGTGGTCGCCGGCATCACCGCCTGGCTCTCCACCTGGTTCCTGATGCGCTACTTCGCCTCCCATGATGACTGGGCGCTGAACCCCTTCGGCTACTACTGCATCGGCTTCGGCGGCCTCTCCGCGGTCTGGCTCGGCTTCTTCTGATCCCCATGTCCGGCCCCCTCGAAGGCGTCCGCGTCATTGACCTGACGGGCACGGTCCTCGGCCCGATGGGCACCCAGATCCTCGGTGACGCCGGGGCGGACGTCATCAAGATCGAACCCCCGGGCGGTGACCCGGTCCGCTACGTCGGCCCCCGCCGCTCGCCGGACATGGGGGCCTACTTTCTCAATCTGAACCGCAACAAGCGCTCGGTGGTGCTTGATCTCAAACAAAAACCCCACCACGCCGCCCTGCGCCGCCTCATCGCCGGCGCCGACGTGTTCGTCCACAACATGCGCCCCGGCGCCGCCGCCCGCCTCGGGCTCGACTACGCCACCCTGTCCGCCGAGCAGCCCCGCCTGATCCACGCCTCCGCCTCCGGCTTCCGCCGCGACAGCAGCATGGCCGACGCCCCCGCCTATGACGACATCATCCAGGGCATGACCGGCCTCGCCAGCCTCAACGGCCGCGCCGCCGGCACCGACGGGCCGCGCTACGTCCCCACCGTGATGGCCGACAAGATCACCGGCCACGTCCTCGCCTCCTCCATCGCCATGGCGCTCTACCGCCGCGAACGCACCGGCCACGGCCAGGCCCTCCACGTGCCGATGATGGAGACCATGCTCTCCTTCCTGCTCCCCGAGCACCTCTGGGGCCACTCGGTCGGCCAGCCCGAACACGGCATCGGCTACACCCGCATGCTGAGCCCGCACCGCCGCCCCTTTGCCACCCGGGATGGCCACCTCTGCCTCATCGCCGTCACCGATGACCAGTACGCGCGCCTGCTCACCCTGTTCGGCCGCGCCGACCTCATTGCCGACCCCCGCTTCGCCACCGTCACCGCCCGCGCCGAAAACGTCGATGTCGTCTACGGCACCATCACCACCGCGATGACCGAACGCACCACCGCCGAATGGATGGATCTGCTCGCCAAGGCGGACCTTCCGCACGGCCCCGCCAATACGCTGGAAGACCTCCTGGCCGACCCCTATCTGGCCGAGGCCAGCTTCTTCGCTCCCTTCGACCACCCCACCGAAGGCGCCATTACCACGCTCGCCATCCCGGTCGAATACGACGGCTCTCCCGCCACCATCCGCCGCGGCCCGCCCCGCCTCGGCGAACACACCGCCGAAGTCCTCGCCGAGGCCGGCTTCGCCCCCACCGAAATCAGCGCCCTGACATGAACATCCCCCGCCGCGCCCTCTTCGCCGCCCCCCTCCTCGCCGCCGCCAGCCCGCTCCCCCCGGCGGCCCGCCCGATTGACCGCCTGTCCACCAAATGGTGGCGCGAACGCCATCAGCAGAAACTCGCCGAACTGCGCTCCAAACCCGTCGATCTCGTCTTCCTCGGCGACAGCATCACCCAGAACTGGGAGCACACCGGCCCCGAGCCCTGGCAGAACTTCCAGCCGATCTGGCAACGCCTCTACGGCGACCGCCACGCGGTCAACCTCGGCTACCCCGGGGACGCCACCTCGCATCTGCTTTGGCGCATCGCCAACGGCGAACTGGACAACATCCGCCCCAAGGCCGCCGTCATCCTCATCGGCGCCAACAACCTCGGCCGCCTGCACTGGCCCCCCGCCGAAAGTATCCAGGGCATCGAGACCGTGGTCGAGGAAACCCGCCGCCACCTCCCCGCCACCCGCATCCTGCTGCTGAGCGTGCTCCCCAGCATCCGCTCGGACTGGGCGACGGTCGCCACCGACACCATCAACGCGGCCCTGGCCACCCGCTTCGCCAACACCTCGAACCTGGTCTACCGCGACGTCGGCCACATCTTCCGCCGCAACCACGCCACCGACCCCGCACAGTTCTACGATCCCCTGCTCAAGCCACCCGAACCGCCGCTGCACCCCACCGCGGCTGCCCAGGAACGCATGGCACTCGATTACGAGCCCACCCTTGCGGCCATGCTGGGGGATCGGGTGCGGAGTTAAAGGAAGCGGTTCTTTTTTGAAAAAAAGAACCAAAAAACTTTTCTCCGATGGCTTCGCCCCTCTCTCAGGGGAGCGGCGAAGCCATTGGATAAAAAGTTTTTGCTTCTTTTTTCAAAAAGAAGCGCTGACTTGCCTCAAACCTGCTCCGTATCCAACGCGTATCCCGCCGCCCGCACGGTTCGTACGATATCTAGTTCGTTATCGCCGTTGATCCCCTTGCGCAGCCGCCGGATATGCACGTCCACCGTGCGTGGCTCGACATGGATATCCTTGCCCCACACCGAATCCAGCAACTCCTCGCGCGTGAACACCCGCCGCGGATGCCGCATGAAGAACTCCAGCAGCCGGAACTCCGTCGGCCCCAGGTGAATGGCCCGCCCGTTGCGGCTCACCCGATGGGTGCCGAGGTCCATGCTGATGTCATGAAACTCCAGCATCCCCTTCGCCGGCACCGCCCCGCTGCGCCGCAACAGCGCCCGCACCCGGGCCAGCAGCGCCTCCATGCTGAACGGCTTGCTGATGTAGTCGTCCGCCCCGGTGTTCAGGCCGCGCACCGCGTCCTGGTCCTCGGTGCGCGCCGTCACCATGATGACGGGCAGATTGCGCGTCTCGTGCCGCCGGCGGATCTGCCGGCACACCTCGATGCCCGACAGCGTCGGCAGCATCCAGTCGAGCAGCACCAGGTCGGGCGTGGTCTCGGCAATCAGGTTCAGCGCCTCCTGGCCGTCGCCGGCCTCCTCCACGCGGAACCCCTGTTTTTCGAGGTTGTAGCGCAGCATCGTGGCCAGCGCCGCCTCGTCTTCCACCACCAGCACCAGCGGCCGGCCGCCAATCGAACCATCGGGCATGGACAAAGTTCCTCCTATTCGCGCGGCGCCCGCACCGCCGCGGTGGACGAGGTGTCCGCCTTCGGCCGCAGGTCCGACAGCGGTTGGCCTTTCTCGGCGTAGTAGATCAGTTCCGCGATATTGGTCGCGTGGTCCCCGATCCGCTCCAGGTTCTTGGCGATGAACAACAAATGCGTGCACGGCGTGATGTTGCGCGGGTCCTCCATCATGTAGGTGATGAGTTCGCGGAACAGCGCGTCATAGATCTCGTCGATCGCCGCATCCGAACGCCAAACCTGCAGCGCCTTCTCGGCATCGTGCTCGCCGATCGCATCGATGATCAGCTTGAGGTTCTCCTGCACCAGGCGGGACATGTGGGCGAGGCCGGAGAGCGTGTACGGCATCGGGAACTGCTGCAGCACCCGGCTGCGCTTGGCCACGTTGGCGGCGTAGTCGCCGATCCGCTCAAGGTCGCCGGTCATCTTAAGGCTGGCGAAAATCAGCCGCAGGTCCTGCGCCATCGGCTGGCGCAACGCGAGCAGGCGGATGACGAACTGCTCCACTTCGCGCTCCAGCGCATCCACCTTCACGTCATCTTCCACCGCCCGGGTGGCCGCCTCGCCGTCACGGTCGAGCACGGCGGCGCAGGCCATTGCCACCTGGCTCTCCACCATCCCCCCCATCGAGGTGATGAGGGCCGCCAGCCGCTTCAGTTCGTTGTCGTAGCTCTTGACGATATGTTCCATGGTTTCGGCTTCCATGATTTTGCTACGAGGGAATAGGGATGTTTTGCTTAAATCGGATGCGAACTTTGCCATTTCGCGGGTAGCCTGGGAATCTCCATCGAGTGAGAATTTGAGTTTCTCGAGTTGTTC
>CAIMWH010000335.1 GCA_903845065.1 uncultured Rhodospirillales bacterium
GGAGGGCTCATCGAGCAGCAGCAGCTTGGGCTCGGTGCACAAGGCGCGGCCGAGTTCGACCACCTTGCGGATGCCGTAGGGCAGGTTGGCGATCAGGCTGTCGCGGTGGCGTTGCAGGCCGAGGAAGGCGATCACCTCCTCGGCCTTCTTGCGATGCTCCACCTCGGCGCGCTTCACCGAGGGCAGGAACGCTAGTTGGGCGAACAGCCCGACATGGGAGTGGCAGTGCCGCCCGATGAGCAGGTTTTGCAGCAGCGTGGCGTGGGCGAACAACTCGATGTTCTGGAAGGTGCGCGCGATACCGAGGCCGGCGATGCGGTGCGGCGGGGTTTCGGTGATGTCGGTGCCGTTGAACATCAGGCGCCCGCTGGTGGGGTTATAGATGCGGCTGATGAGGTTGAAGATGGTGGTCTTGCCGGCGCCGTTGGGGCCGATGATGGAGAACACCTCGCCGGGTTTCACATCGAAGGAAACGCCGTCCACGGCGCGGATGCCGCCGAAGCGGATGCCGATATCGGCCGCACTGAACATGACGCTCATCGCAGGCGCTCCGACTTGGCGTAGCTTTTCTGCCTTCGCGAGGCGGCGGCCTTGTGCAGCGGGAACCGGGCCACCCAGTTTTTCAACTTCATCCAGCGGCCGTTGATGCCCATCGGTTCGAACATGATACACAGCACCAGGATCAGGCCGAACACCGAGGGTTCGAGGCCGGGCATGCGGCCGAGCCAGTTGGGCAGGTCATCGCGGATCATCGCGATGCCTTGCGGCAACAGGCGCATGAACATCGCGCCGAAAATCGCGCCATGCAGCGAGCCGAGGCCGCCGACGAATACGATGGTGACGAGTTGGATCGACAGCAGCACGTCGAACGCGTCCGGCGCCAGGTGGCGCACGTAGTGGGCGAACAGGGCGCCGGCCAGGCCGGTGATGCCGGCGGAGAGCGCGAAGACGATGGTTTTGTAGAGGGCGAGGTTGATGCCCATGCTCTGGGCCGAAACCTCGCTGTCGCGGATGGCCACCATGGCGCGGCCGAGCGGGGAGCGCAGGACGTTGATGGCGATCCAGATCACGAAAACCAGCACGATCAGCGCCAGGTAGTAGTTCGCCCAGGGGCCATCGAGTTCGTAGCCCAGGATGCTCGGCGGCTTGACCGGGAAGCCGTCGAAACCGCCGGTCACGCTGTCCCATTTCTGCAGCACGTTGCCGACGATGCTGCCGAACGCCAGGGTGGCGATGGCGAGGTAGAGGCCGCTCATCCGCAGCGTGGGGACGCCGATCACCACGCCGGCGAAGGCGGTGACCACTGCGGCGGCCGGCAGGGTGACGGCGAAAGGCCAGCCGCGGGCGAGCAGGATGGCTTCGGTATAGCCGCCGATGCCTAGGAAGGCAGCGTGGCCGAGGCTCACCAGCCCGGTGTAGCCGGTGAGCAGCATCAGGCCGACGCCGGCGATGGCGAAGATGAACAAGCCGGATAGTTCGCCGACGTAGAATTCGCCGGCGAATGTCGGGATGGCCACCAGGGCGATCATCAGCAGGCCGTACCAGACCTTGCTGCGCGGGTTGCGGAACAGCAGGAAATCCTGCTCGTACTGGGTCTTGAAGAGGCGATGCATGATCGTCAGACCCGCTTGCGAATGGTTGCACCGAACAAACCCTGCGGCCGCAGGATCAGCACGCCGAGCAGGACGACGTTGGATGTCACGTCCTGGAAGCCCGGCGGCAGGAAGTAGCCCGATAGCTGCTCGACGATGCCGACGATGACGCCGCCGATGACCGCCCCCGGGATGGAGCCGAAGCCGCCCAGCACGGCGGCGGCGAAGGCCTTGAAGCCCAACATCCCCATGTTGACGTCGATCAGCGACACCGGCGCCAGCAGCACCGCGGCCACCGCGGACACCCCGGCCGAGATGGCCCAGATCATCGAGAAAATCCGCCGTACCGGGATGCCCATGTAGTAGGCGGCGAGCTGGTTCTGCGAGGCGGCCTGCATCGCAACGCCGAGGCGGGTGCGGCTGAAGAACACATACAGCACCAGGCACAGCACCAGCGTGCCGACGATGATGGAGACGTTGTCCTGTCCCAGCACGAGGCCGCCGATATTCACCGTTTTGTTGGTGAAGGGGGTGTTGAAGCCCACCGAGTCATACGTCCAAGCCAAGCCAGCGGCGGCGCGGAAGATGAACGCGAGGCCCAATGTGAGCATCACCACGGCGAACTGCGGCTGCCCGATCACCCGGCGCAGCACGATGGCATCGAGGAGGAACCCGAATGCGGCGGTGGCGGCGATGGCGAGGCCGAAGCCC
>CAIMWH010000336.1 GCA_903845065.1 uncultured Rhodospirillales bacterium
ATGCCCTCCTCCTGCTTGAAGGCGGTCTCGTGCTCCTCGTCGATGATGACCAGGCCGAGGTCCGGGAAGGGCAGGAACAGGGCGGAGCGGGCGCCCACTACCACCGGCGCCTGCCCGGCGGCGACGGCGCGCCAGGTGGTGCGGCGGACTTTCGACGACAAGTCGGAGTGCCACAGCGCCGGCGCGACGCCGAAGCGGCGGGTGAAGCGATCGAGCCACTGGGAGGACAGGGCGATTTCCGGCAGCAGGATCAGGACCTGCCTTCCCTCCCGCAGGCAGGTGGCGATGGCTTCGAGGTAGACTTCGGTTTTGCCGGAGCCGGTGACGCCTTCGAGCAGGGTGACGGAGAATTCGCGGGCGATCACCGCGGCGCGCAGGCTGGCGGCGGCGGTTTCCTGGTCGGGCGACAGGGTCGGGCCGGGGTGTTCCGGGTCGGGGATGGCGAAGGGTGCGGCCACCGGCAGGGCGGCGGGGATGAGTTGGCCGGCGTCGGCGAGGCCGCGGATCACCGCGCTGGTGACCTCGGCGCGGCGCATGAGTTCGCTCCCCGCGAGCGGCGCGGTTTCGCCGAGCACCGCCAGCACCCGCTTGCGTGCCTCGGTGAGCCGCACCTCGGGCGGTGCCTCGGCCAGCGCCCAGCCCACCGGCATCGGCTCGGGCCGGAAGGCGTTGGTGCGCAGGGCCATGGTGAGCACTTCGCCGGGCGGAGTGAGGGTGTAGGCGGCGATCCAGTCGACCAGGCGGCGGATATCGGCGCGCATCGGTGGCACATCGAGCACCGAGATCATCGCGCGCAGGCGGTTGTCGCCCACGGTGTGATCGGCCGGGCCGTCCCACACCACGCCCACCTCCTCGCGGCGGTTGAGCGGCACCATGACGATGTCACCGGGCTGCGGATCAAGCTCGGGCGGCACCCGGTAGTCGAAGGGCCCGGCAAAGGGGTATGGCAGCAGGACGGGCATGCGCCGGCGCCCCCGATCGAGGTTTCCGGCCTCCCCGAGCATTTCCGACTGATCCTGATGCTTCCTGAACGGTGCGCGCATCCTGTATGATCTGCCCGAACTGGCGCCCGCGCGACAGACCCCATCACAAACGGACCCCTACCATGAAGTTCTTCGTCGACACCGCCGACACCGCCGAGATCAAGTCCCTCGCCGCTTCCGGCCTGCTCGATGGCGTTACCACCAACCCGTCGCTGATCGCCAAGTCGGGCCGCAAGATCCTCGAAGTGGTGGCGGAAATCTGCGGCATTGTCGAAGGCCCGGTGAGCGCCGAAGTGGCCGCGACGGACTATGAGGGCATGATGCGCGAGGCCGCGGTGCTCAAGCGCATCGCCAGCAACGTGACGGTGAAGCTGCCGTTGACGCCCGACGGCATTCGCGCCTGCAAGACGCTGACCGGCGAAGGCGTGATGACCAACGTGACGCTGTGCTTCTCGCCGGCGCAGGCGATCCTGGCGGCGAAGGCGGGTGCGACGTTCATCAGCCCGTTCGTCGGGCGCCTGGATGACGTGGGGCAGGACGGGCTTGGGCTGATCGCCGATATCCTGGAGATCTATGCGAACTATCCCAGCTTCACCACCGAAGTGCTGGCAGCCAGCGTGCGCCATCCGATCCATCTGATCGAGTGCGCCAAGCTCGGCGCGCACGTTGCCACCCTGCCGCCCAACGTGTTGCGGATGCTCTACAATCACCCGCTCACCGACGCCGGCCTCAAGGGCTTCCTGGCCGATTGGGCCAAGACCGGCCAGACCATCGCCTGATCGCCATGCGCGCCACCGCCCGCCGCCGTGAGGATATGAACGAGGCGGCGGTGGCGGCCTGGCTGCGTGCCAATCCGGGCTTCCTCGCCGACAATCCGGGGCTCTATCACCACCTGGTGCCGCCGGTGCGGGTGCATGGCGAGGCGTTGGCGGACCACATGGCCGCCATGCTGCGCGCTGCCCGCGCCGAGGCGGATGGCGTGCTGGCGGCCGGGCGGGCGGCGGCGGGGCTGGCCGGGCGGGTGCAGGAGGCGGTGCTGCTGCTGATCGGGGCAGCGGATGTGGCGGAGTGCGTTGGCGCCGAGTTCCCCACTGCGCTTGCAGTGGATGCGGCGAGCTTGTGCGTCGAGTCGGACATGACGGGGTGGCGCGGGCTCGCGGCAGGCACGGTGGCCGGGCTGATGGGCAGCCGCGCAGTGCTGTTCCGGAGCCATGCCGCGCCCGATCCGCAGTTGCACGAGGCGGCCTGCCTGCTCGCCACCCATGAGGCGCTGGTGCGCATTCCGGGCGACGGTCCGCCCGCCATGCTGGCATTGGCGGCGCGGGACGGGATGACGCTCGATCCGCTGCAGGGCGCCGGCGCGCTGGCGTTCCTCGGCCGCGCGCTCGCCGTGGCGCTCGGGCGCTGATGCTGGGCGAGGTTGCCCGGCAAGAATTCCTGCAATGGCTCACCCATGAGCGCCGCGCCTCGCCGCTGACGGTGGAGGCCTATGGGCGCGATGTGGCGGGGTTTCTGGGGTTCCTCACCGGGCATCTTGGCGCCGAGCCGGACCTGGCGGCGCTGTCCACCCTGCGCACGGCGGATTTGCGGGCCTGGCTGGCGCGGGAGGCCCGGGAGGGCAAGGGTAACGCGACGCGCAGCCGGCATCTTTCGGCGGTGCGCAGTTTCTTCAAATGGGCGGCGCGACGGCATGGGCTGAACAACGCCCAGGTGGCGCTGCTCGCCGCCCCGCGCGCCAAGCGGCCGTTGCCCAAGGCGCTGACCGTGGCGCAGGCCAAGGAAGTCGCCCGCGATATCGGCGAGATGACCGACACCGCCGGATTGCAGGCGCGCGACACCGCGTTGTTCGCGCTGCTCTACGGCAGCGGCCTGCGCATCGCCGAGGCGTTGGCGCTGAATGTTTCGGACGCGCCGATGCCTGGTTCGGAGGGGATGCTGCGGGTGACCGGCAAGGGCTCCAAGCAGCGCATCGTGCCGGTGCTGCCGGCGGTGCGCGCCGCGATGGCGGAGTGGCTGCGGCTGCATCCCAGCCGGCTGCCCGATTCGCCGCTGTTTCTCGGCGCGCGGGGCGAACGCCTCAACCCGGGTGTTGTTCAGCGCACGATGCGCAACTTTCGCCGTTTGCACGGGCTGCCCGAACACGCCACGCCGCATGCGCTTCGGCACAGTTTCGCCACCCATCTGCTGGCCGGCGGCGCGGATTTGCGCTCCATCCAGGACCTTCTGGGCCACGCCAGCCTGTCCACCACCCAACGCTATACCTCGGTGGATGCGGCCCAACTGCTCGAAGTCTGGCACCGTACCCACCCAAGAGGATGACCCATGCCGCTCGATGACCTGCTGATTACCGCCGAGAACGAGACCTTGATCCGCCAGCATCTCGTCCTCGTCGCCCTCGGCAAGCGGCCGGCGGATACGGCGCTCAGGGTTGGCCGGCTGTTCGATGTGCATACCCGGACCTGGCGGGACGACCAGGAGATCATCATTTCGGGCAAACGCATCGCCTATGTCGGCCCGGCCGGTTCCTATCCGGGCGAGGTGGCCAGCCGGGTGCATGAGCCCGATCTGGCCGCGGTGCCTGGGTTCGGCGAGGTGCACAAGCACATCGAAAGCTCCCACCTCACCCCCGAGTGGGAGGCCGCGCTGGTGATGCCGCGCGGCAACACCTGGACGTGCGAGGCGTCCCACGAGTTTTCCAACGTCAACGGGCCGAAGAACCTCGAATTCTGGCTGGAGGCGCGCAAACAGGGCTCGCCGCTGAAGATCTTCCCCCTCCCCGGCTCCGCCGTGCCGCCGACGGCGTACGAATGGGGCGGCGGGTGGTTCGGCTACGAGGAGCAGCGCGACTTCCTCGCCTCCAGCCCGATGGTGCCGGGGCTTGACGAGGTGATGGACTGGCCCGCCGTGTGGAACCCCGAGAGCCCGTCCTACAACCGGTTGTGGGGCATGATCCGCGCCACTTTCGAGCGCCGCGCCGTGGTGGAGGGCCATGGCGCCGGGTTGCGCGACATCCCCACCATCAACGCCTTCGCCGCCGCGGGACTGGCCTCCGACCATGAGGCATGGACGCCGGAGGAGGTGTGGGAGAAGCTCGCGCGCGGTATCTTCATGGAGTTGCGGCCCTATTCCATGCACGAGATCATCCCCTTCCTGCTGGAGAAGGGGCTGGCCGACTGGTCCCAGATTGCGTTCACCACCGATGACCGCTCGGCCTCCGATACGGTGAAGCTCGGCGCCAGCGACTACAACGCCCGCACCGCCATCAGTCACGGCCTGTCCCCCGAGATCGCCATCCAGTGCGTGACGATCAATCCGGCCCGGCACATGCGGCTGACGCAGTGGGTGGGCAGCCTGGCGCCGGGACGCTTCGCGGATGTGGTGCTGCTGTCCGACGTCGCGACGCTGAGGATCGCCAAGGTGTGGGCGGATGGCGCGCCGGTATCCGATGGCAATACCTTCACCGGCAAGGTGCCGCGGATCGAATGGCCGGAGTGGGCCACCCGCACGGTGAATATCCAGCGCACCATCGCCGCGTCCGACTTCGCGCTTGAGGCGGGCTATGGGCGCAACACCATGTATGCGGCCGTGCTGCGCCCGTTCCACTGGGCGGATGGGTTCATCACCATGGACATGCCGGTGGCCGGCGGCGAAGTGCAGCGCGATCCGGACCGCAATGTCACCAAGTTCGCCATCGTCGATCGGTTTTCGGGCGAGGGGCAGATTTCCAAGATGTTCTGGCTCGGCTGCGGCCCGCGCACGCCCGATACGGCGCTGGGCTGCTCGGTGATGCATGACAAGCACAATATCTGGGTCTGCGGATCGTCCGACGAGGCCATGGCGCTGGTGGTCAACACGCTCAACGAGATGCAGGGCGGCTGGGTGCTGGTGCGCGAGGGGCGCGTGGTGGCCAAGGTCCATTACGAAATCGGCGGGCTGATGACCTGCCGGCCGCCCGAGGAACTCGATGCCGAAATGCAGCACCTCTACGCCGAGGGCGCGAAAGTGGACTGGATGTTCGAGCCTACTTTCCATCCGCGATGGTTTCCGGGCTTCCCGGAACGGCTGATCTTTGCCACGTTGACATGTGCGCCATGGCAGTGGGTTCTCGTTGCCCCCTGTGAACAGGCGCCGGAAGGCTTCGTGAACGTGCAGACCGGCGAGACACATCCGGTCGTGTGGTAGGGAAAATCATGAGCGGATCGACAGGTTTGGCCGGGTTCTTCAAATATACCGAGCGCGGCTCGTCCTTCCGCCAGGAGGTGATCGCGGGCGCCACCACCTTCGCCGCCATGGCGTACATCATCGCCGTGAACCCGGCGATCATGTCGCAGGCGGGCATGGACCGCGGCGAACTGGTGATCGCCACCGCCATCGCGGCGATTTTCGGCTCGGTGCTGATGGGGTTGTCGGCCAACCTGCCGCTCGCGGTTGCCCCGGCGATGGGCTCCAATGTCATCTTCACCTTCGTGGTGGTGAAGCAGATGGGGGTGCCGTGGCAGGGCGCGCTGGCGATGGTGTGCTTCACCGGCTTTGTGTTCCTCGCCCTCAGCCTGACCAAGCTGCGCGAGAAGGTGGCGAAGGACGTGCCGGAGGTGCTGAAGATCGGCATCCAGGCGGGTGTTGGCACGCTGATCGTGTTCATCGGGCTGCGCGGTGCCGGCTTCATCGTGGCGAACCCGAGCACGTATATCTCGATGGGCTCGCTGAATTCGCCCGCCGTGCTGCTGACCATGGTGGGGTTGCTGCTCACGCCGGTGCTGGTGGTTCGCAAGGTGCCGGGGGCGCTGATTATTTCCATTGCGGCGCTCACCATCGCCGGATTCTTTATTCCTGGCGCCAACGGCAAGATGATCACCGCCATGCCGTCGTCGTTCTTCGCCTGGCCGAAATGGCCGACCGGGACGTTCATGGCGATGGATTGGGGGTGGCTGTTCAGCCACTTCGTGGTGGCGCTGCCGATCCTGTTCTACTTCGTCTGCGCCGAGTTCTTCTCCACCCTCGGCACCCTTATCGGCGTGACCGGGGCGGCGAACCTGCGGCGGCCCGATGGCTCCATTCCCAACGCCACCGCCGCCTTCGCGACGGATGCCGCGGCCTCGATCGTCGGCCCGGCCTTCGGCACCTCGGTGGTGACCGCCTATATCGAAAGCGTGACCGGCGTGCAGGCCGGCGGGCGTACGGGGCTGACCTCCCTGATTGTCGCCGCGCTGTTCGTGGTGTCGCTGTTCCTGTGGCCGATCTTCGTCATCGTGCCCGCCCAGGCGACCGCGCCCGCGTTGGTGCTGGTCGGCATTCTGATGATGCAGGGCTTGGCGCGGATCGATTTCGCGGATTTGATGAACGCCATCCCCATCGTGATGACCCTGCTGGTCACGGTGCTGACCAACAACCTCATCAACGGCATGGCGCTGGGGACGTTCAGCTTCATCCTGCTGGCCCTGGCGACTGGCAAGGCGAAGGATATCACCGGGGTGGTCTGGGGCCTCGGCGTGGTGTTCGTCGCCTTCTTTATCGTGACCACCCGGTTGATGTAGGGCGCGGCAGCGCCGGCCCGACTGTTTCCTGCCTGACCGCAGGCTTCCCCAAAAGCGCTGCTTCTGGATAGATGCCGGTCAGAGGAAACGAAAATGAACACATACGATCTGGCTTTGGTGGATTTCCAGAACGCTCAGCGGTGCCGGAGATCCGCCGAGGAATGGCTGGCGGCATTTGAAGCGGCGCTTGCCGCACAGGACGCGGGCTCGATCGGGGCCTTGTTTCATCAGGATTCGCATTGGCGGGACATCCTGGCGTTCACCTGGCACCTGACACCCACGGCGGGGCGGGACGGCATCGCGGCACGTTTCGCGCAGGAACAGGGGCGCACCGGCGCGCAGGCGTTTCATCTTCCCGGCGATCGGCGTCCGCCGCGCGAGGTCACGCGTTTCGGGATCGAGAGCATCGAGGCGATCTTTGCGTTCAAGACCGCCGAGGGTCGCGGCGCCGGCGTTCTGCGCATCGCGCCGGACGCAGATGGCGCGATGAAGGCGTGGCATATTTCGACGGTGCTTGAAGCGCTGGACGGCCACGAGGAGAAACTGGGGGCCAACCGGCCGACCGGGGCGGCCTATTCGCGCAATTTCGGCGGTGACAACTGGGCGGATGTGCGCCGCAAGGCGGTGGCGTACGAGGATCGCGAGCCCGTGGTTCTGGTGATCGGCGCCGCGCAGGCCGGCCTGTCGACCGCCGCGCGGCTGAACCAGCAGGGTATCGATACCCTCGTTGTCGAGAAGTGGCCGCGCATTGGTGATAGTTGGCGCCGCCGCTACCACTCGCTGGCGCTGCACAACGCGGTTCAGCAGAACCACCTGCCCTACATGGAGTTTCCGCCGACCTGGCCGAAATACATCCCCAAGGACATGCTGGGGAATTGGTTTGAATTCTATGCCGACGCGATGGAAATCAACTGCTGGACCGATACCGAGTTCGTCAGCGGAACCTGGGATGCGGCGGCGAAATGCTGGTCGGCGGTTGTGCGGCGCGGCGATGGGACGGAGCGTATCCTGCGGCCGCGGCATCTGGTGTTCGCCAACGGTGTCAGCAGCTATCCCATGCAGCCCGATATTCCCGGCCTGGAGGACTTCAAGGGGGATGTTGTCCATTCCGAGGGGTTTGACAGCGGCACCGCCTGGAAGGGCAAGCGCGCCTTCATATTGGGCACGGGCAGCAGTGCCAATGATATCGCCCTCGATTTGTATAGCAACGGCGTGAACACAACCCTGATCCAGCGGGGGCCCACCACCGTCATCTCGATCGATCCGAGCGCGCGGCTGGGCGAGTTGCCCTGGAGCGAGGGGGGGACGCTGGAGGATGCCGACATATTGGTTGCGGCGGCCACGCCTCCTTTGACGGTGAAGGCGCTCAAGGCCAACGCGAAGCGGATGTATGGGTTCGACAAGGAGATGATCGACGGGCTGGAGTCCATCGGTTTCAAGCACGACTATGGCGTGGACGAGACCGGCCACCTGATGAAGTATTTCCGCCGCGGTGGCGGCTACAACCTCGATACCGGCAGTTCGGCCCTGATGATCAAGGGCGAGATCGGACTGTTGCAGTATGAGCGGATCGAGCGGTTCAGCGCGGAGGGTGCGCTGCTGCGGGATGGTTCGGTGGTTGCTGCCGATCTCGTCGTGCTGGCGACCGGATATTTTCCCCAGGTGGAACTCGTTCGCCGCGCGCTTGGCCAGGAGATGGTGGACCGCATTGGCCCGGTCTGGGGTATCGGTCCCGATGGCGAACTCGGCAACATGTACAAGCGCACGCCGCAACAGGGGCTCTGGTTCATCGCCGGCGGCCTGGCCCAGTGCCGCATCAACTCGAAATACCTGGCGCTGCAGATCGCCGCGATGGAGCTTGGCAAGCTCGGGCCGCTTTGAGCCTTGCGCAGTTCATCGGGGCGTGAACCCGGCTGCTCCTATCCGCCGGCGATGCGGGGGAGCAGGAATATCTCGGCGTTATCGGGGAGTTCCTTGGACCAGGTGTCGCGATAGATCACCCCGTCGATGGACACCGCGATGCCCTGCGCGATGAAGGGCGCCAATCCGGGATACTGCTCCGCCAGCACGCGGAACAGTTCCCGGATGTCCTTTGCCGTCACTTCGAGCGTCGTGTTGCCGCCAGCAGCGGCGCTGAGGCCGCTCCAGAGCGTCACCTTGGCCATCAGCCCGGCTGTGTCGCCTCCAGTGCCGCCAGGATGCGCGGCGGGGACATGGGGATATGGGTCATGCGGACGCCGACCGCGTTGGACACCGCGTTCGCGATCGCTCCCAAAGGCGGCACGATCGACGTCTCGCCTACGCCGCGCACCCCGTAGGGATGGTTCGGATTGGGGATTTCGAGGATCTGCGTGTCGATCATCGGCAGGTCCGAGCAGACCGGGACACGGTAATCCAGGAAGCCGGCGTTCTGCAGGCGGCCATCGCCACCGTAGACATACTCCTCGTTGAGCGCCCAGCCGATGCCCTGCGCGGCACCGCCCTGGTACTGCCCCTCCACGTAGGTGGGGTGCACCGCCTTGCCGGCATCCTGCACGACGGTATAGCGGACCACCTTGGTGGCGCCGGTCTCGGGATCGACCTCGACGTCACAGATGTGGGTGGCGAAGGAGACGCCGGCGCCATCGGCGACGAGTTCGCTGTGGCCGGCGATCGGTCCGCCGGTTTTGGCGGCCGCCCCCGCGATATCCTTCATGGTGAGCGGCGCGAGGTTGCCGTGCTTGTCGCCCTTGGCCACGGCCTGGCCGTTCTCCCAGGCGACATCCTCGAGCGGGATCGACCACATCACGGCGGCCCGGCCCCGCATGATCGTGATGGCGTTGCGGGCGGCGGAGATGGTCGCCATCGACGAGGAGAAGGTGCCGCGGCTGCCGTCGGTCATGTCGTTGTAGCCGAGGGTGGCGGTATCGGCGACCACCGCGTTGACCTGCGCATAGGGAATGCCGAGTTCTTCGGCCGCCACCAGCGACAGCGAGGCGCGTGAACCGCCGACGTCGACGGTGCCGACAGCCAGTGTCACGGTGCCGTCGACGCCGATATTGAGGTCGGTGCAGGTCTGGCCGCCGAAATTGAACCAGAACCCGCAGGCCATGCCACGCCCCTGGTTCGGTCCGAGCGGCGCCTTCATGTGCGGATGGTTGCGCGCCGCTTCCAGCGTGGGCCCGATGCCGATGGGGCCGTAGACCGGACCGTAGGATGACTGGGTGCCCTCGCGGGCGGCATTCCTGATGCGGAACGCCACCGGGTCCATGCCGATCCTGTGCGCCAGCTCATCGATGACGCTTTCCACCGCGAAGGCCGCCATCGGGGCGGAGGGGGCGCGATAGGCCGCCGTCTTGGGCCGGTTGACCAGCACCTCGTAGCCGACCGACTTGACGTTCGCGAGGTCGTAGCAGGCAAAGGCGGTCATGGCACCGAGCATGGCCCAGGGGCCGTTATAGGGGCCGCAGGAATAGCGCAACGTCGCCGAGGCCGCGGTGATGGTGCCGTCCTTGCGGGCGCCGATCTTGACGTCGATCGAGGTGGCGCTGGTGGGGCCGGAGGCGCGGAAGACCTCCTCGCGCGACATGACCAGCTTGACCGGCCGGCCCGCCTTGCGTGACAGCGCGAGCGCCACCGGTTCGGCCCAGATATGGGTCTTGCCGCCGAATCCGCCGCCGATCTCCGACGAGGTGACGCGCAGCTTGGAGACCTCCATGCCGAGCAGCGTGGCGCACTGCTGGCGGAAGACGAAATGGCCCTGGGTGCATACCCACAGCTCGCCGCTACCATCGGCATTGATGTTGGCGACACAGGCGTGGGGCTCGATGTAGCCCTGGTGGGTCTGCTCGGTCTTGAAGGAGCGTTCGATGATGATGTCGGCCGCCCCGAAGCCCGCTTCGACATCCCCGTGGCCATACTGGCTGCGATTGGCGACGTTGGAGGGCGTGGTCGGCTTGGGGTCGACCCCGCCGGTGAATACCGTGTCATGCAGGAGGGGGGCCGAGGGCTTCATCGCCGCGTCGACATCGGTGACATGGGGCAGCACCTCGTACTCGACCACGATCAAGTCGAGCGCTTCGGCGGCAGTGCGGGCATCGATCGCGGCGACGGCGGCCACGGCGTGGCCATCGTAGAACACCTTGGTGCGGGCCATGCAGTTGTCGAGGATATCGAACAGGTCGGAGTCACCGTGGGTGTAGTCCGGCAGGTCCGCCGCGGTGATCACCGCCTTGACGCCGGGCAGCGCGGCGGCCTTGGACGTATCGATCCGCACGATCCGGGCGTGGGCGTGGGGGCTCCTGAGAATGCGCCCCACCAGTTGGCCGGCCAGGTTGAAGTCCGCACCGTAGCGCGCGCGCCCGGTCACCTTGTCCACGCCGTCGGGACGGACAGGGCGGGTGCCGACGGATTTGAATGCCCGGTTGGCGTAGCTTGGATCGAAGCCCATGGTCATGCTCCCTTATTTTTATACGTTCGGCGGGTCGAAGGCCTTGATCGGCGGCAGATTGCCATCGAACCGTTCCACCTGCACCGTCGTCAACTGGCCGGTGCAGCCTTGCGCCAGGGCGGAGGTGCCGATGTCGCGGGTGAGGACGTTCGGATTGCCATGCACGCAGAGCGGCTGGTCGTCCTCGGCGTTCTCGGGATCATACCAGGCGCCGGTGGGAATCTGCACCACGCCCGGACGGATGCCGTCGGTGACGATCACGCCGGCGAGGCAGGCGCCGCGGGCATTGAACAGGCGGATGATATTGCCATCGGCGATGCCGCGCGCTGCGGCGTCGGCGGGGTGCATGCGGGCCACTTCGCGCCCGCGATGCTTGGCCTCGCTGCTGTGGCCGCCGAAATCGAGCTGGCTGTGCAGGCGGGTCGCGGGCTGGTTGGCGACCAGGAACAGCGGTGCTGCCGCGTCCGGCACGTGTACGGGGGTGAGCCAGGCGGGATGGCCGGGACAATCCGCCTCGCCGAAGCCGGCGATCTTCGCCGAATGGATTTCGAGCTTGCCGCTCGGGGTGCGCAGCGGATGGGCGGCGGGATCGTCCCGGAAGCGCCGCAGCGCGCCGCCGTCATCGGGGCGCATCGGCAGGTCGAGCATCCCCTTTTCCCAGAATTCCTCGAAACTGGGGGCCGGAAGCTGCTGGCGCGCCAGGCCGACGCGGATGCGTTCATAGAGATAGGCCAGCCACTCGCGCGGGGTGCGCCCTTCGGTGAATGCCTGTCCGGTGCCAAGGCGCTCGGCGAGGCCGGAGAAGATCGCGTAGTCGTCGCGGGCTTCGCCGTAGGGTTCGGCCAGCTTGTGCATGGCGACCAGCAGCGGGTCATTGGGATTGCCGCCGATATCCTCGCGTTCCAGCGTCATCGTGGAGGGCAGCACGAAGTCGGCGTGCCGCGCGGTGGCGGTCCAGGCGAGTTCGTGCACCACCAGCGTGTCGATGCGTCCGAAGGCGCGGCGCAGGCGGTTCAGGTCCTGGTGGTGATGGAACGGGTTGCCGCCGGCCCAGTAGACGAGGCGGATGTCGGGGTAGGTTCGCGTCTCGCCGTTGTAGCGGTAGGTGCTGCCGGGGTTGAGCAGCATATCGGAGATGCGGGCCACCGGGATGAAATCGCTGACCGTGTTGCGGCCCTGCACCAGGTTCGGCAAGGGCACGGAGGTGCCACGGCGGCCGTAGTAGCCGATGGCGCCCAGGGCGTAGCCGTAGCCGCCGCCGGGCAGGCCGATCTGGCCCAATGCGGCGGCGAGCACCGCGCCCATCCATACCGGCTGCTCGCCGTGTTCGGCGCGTTGTAGGGAATGGGCGACCACGATCAGCGCGCGCTTGCCGTGCAGGCGTCGCGCCAGTGCGGCGATGGTATCCGCGGCAACGCCGGTGATGGGCGCGGCCCAGGCGGCGTCCTTCGGCTGGCCGTCATCCGTGCCGAGCAGGTAGCGCTCGAAGATCGGCCAGCCCTCGGTGTAGCGGGCGAGGAAGGCGTGGTCGTGCAGCCCCTCGGCGACCAGGGTGTGGACGAGGGCGAGCATCAGGGCGGTGTCGGTGCCGGGGACCAGGCTGAGCCATTCGGCGCCCGCCTCGTCCGGCAGGTCACTGCGCAGGGGCCCGGCGAGCACGAACGCGCAGCCACGGGCCTGGGCGCGCCGCATGGCCCCGCGCTCGACATGCTGGCTGATGCCGCCGCCGGCGATCATCGAATTCTTCAGCGCCATGCCGCCAAACGCGAGCACGATCTCGCTGTGCTCGGCGACCTGCTCCCAGGTGACGTTGTGCTTGGTGAGGTCCTCGTAGTCGCCGATGATGTGCGGGATCACCACCGAGGCGGCGCCGGAGCTGTAGCTGTTGACCGAGCGGACATAGCCGCCGAGCGACATGTTGAGGAAGCGGTGCACCTGGCTTTGCGCGTGGTGGAACCGCCCGGCGCTGGCCCAGCCGTAGGAGCCGCCGAACACCGCGCCTGGCCCGTGCGTATCGCGCACGCGGGCGAGTTCGGCACCCAGCAGGTCCAGCGTGCGATCCCAGGACAGCGGCACGAAGGTGTCACGCCCGCGCCGGCTGTCCGGTCCCGGGCCGTTGTCCAGCCAGCCGCGCCGCACCATGGGCTGCGCGATACGCGCGCGGTGACGCAGGGCAGCGGGGAAATTGTCGATCAGCCGGTTGGGATCGGGATCGCCCGCGTAGTCCCGCACATCGAGCCGGCCATCGCGCATGCGCGCCGAAAACGTGCCCCAGTGCGAGCTGTGCGGACGGTAGTCGCCGTCCAGCGTGCTGGCGATCGCGCCCTCGGTCATCGCGTCGGCCATGGCGGCACCTCCTGAGTATGATAGCGCGCGGGCCTGGCCGAGATTTGCCGGACACAGCCCTGGTCTGTCGCCACGCCGGCAGCATATGCCCCGAACCCGGCCGCCAGCAACAACCGGGTGGCGGGATGGACGATCCGGCAGTTGGCCGGATCGTCCGTGTCAACCGGTGTTAGCGGGTGATCCCGCCCAGGGCGTTCTGGATGCCGGCGGCGGCCCAGGGGCCCCACGGCATGGTGAAGAACTTGAACCCCTTCTGGACGAAGAAGTTCGGGTCCATCTCCGGCGGAATGAAGTACATCCCGGCGGCGATGCCGTGCTTGGCGGCGGCG
>CAIMWH010000337.1 GCA_903845065.1 uncultured Rhodospirillales bacterium
CATGCCGTCGGGGCGGCTTGGGTATTCGGGCCGGATGGCTTCGGCGTAGGCGGCGAGGAATCCTTTTTTGAGGGTGGCGGGGAGTTTATCGAGGAACGGTTTGAGGCTGGTTCCGGTGGCCCACTGCACCACGGCGTCTTCGCCGGGCAGCACATGGAGGTAGGTGGTTTCCCAGATATCGAGGCTGGCGAAGTGGGGCCGCAGCAGGTCGTAGTATTCGCCTGGCGACAGGATGGGAGGTGCGGCGTCCACATCGATGAGGCGTTCGGCCCAGGGGCCATTGGCCGCGATATCGTGCTGCAGGGCGCGCAGGGGGGCGTTGTGCATGGCGGGCATTTGCACGGCCAGCACGCCGCCGGGGGCCAGGTGGGTGAGCAGGCGGGGGAACAGGGTGCGGTGTTCGCCGCGCCAGTGCAGGGCGGCGTTGGAGTAGATGAGGTCAACCGGAGCGTCCGGGGTCCAGGTGGTGAAATCGCCTTGGGCGAACGCGCAGGCGGGGGCGAGTTCACGGGCTTTCTCCACCATGGCGGCCGAGCCGTCGATCCCGGTCACGGCGGCATCGGGCCAGCGCTGGGCGAGAATGGCGGTAACGTTGCCGGGGCCGCAGCCCAGGTCAACCACGGTGCCGGGTGCCTCGAGCGGCACGCGGGCCATGAGGTCGAGCGCCGGGCGAAGGCGTTCGTCGGTGTAGCGGAGGTATTGGGTGGGGTCCCACTGCATGGTGCTAGCTCCCGCTGGTTAGGTGTTTGGCGGCGGTGGTGGTTTCACGACAGATCTGGGTGGCACGATCAAGGGCTTCGGAGATGGCGGCGGCGGCGGCGCGCACGGCCGGGTCGGCATGGCTTTCGAGTTGCTCGGACATCAGCAGCGCCGGCGAGATGGTGCCGCGGATATCATGGATGGCGCGGCCGAGCAGGGCGGCGACGTCGGCGGTGGGGGCGGCGGCCGGGGCAGGGGTGGCGCGGCGGCGAAGGTTGTCGAAGATGCTCATGGCAGATGGGCCAGCAGGCGCACCAGGGATTTGGTGCGCGCGGCGAAAAGGCGCGGGGTGAAGAAGGTGCCGGCGGCGCGCTTGGGGGCCTCGGCGAGGGTGGGGTAGGGCACGATCATGCCGGCCAGCGCCGAGAGCGGGATGCGCCGGGCGATCGCCAGCGTCCAGGTGCCGATCATCTCGCCGGCGTGGGGGGCGAGGATGCCGGCGCCGAGGATGCGCCCTTTCGGGGTGACGACGAGCTTGGCCAGGCCCGCGGTGCGGCGTTCGGCCTGGGCGCGGTCATTGTCATGCAGCGGCCAGTGCAGGGTCTGCACGGCATGCCCGGCGGCGCGGGCCTCGGCCTCGATGAGCCCGACATGGGCGAGTTCGGGGTCCGTATAGGTCACGCGGGGCACGGCGCTGTAGTCGAGTTTGGCGGGCAGGCGGAAAATGGCGCGGCGGATGACGATGCCGGCGTGGTAGCTGCACAAATGGGTGAAGGCGCGCGGCCCGATGCCCTCGGGATCGGCGATATCCCCGGCGGCGTAGACGCGGCGGTTGGAGCGGCTGCGCAGCCCGGCGTCGGTGGCGATGCCGAGTTTGGTAGCGGTGACGCCACCGGACGCGAGATCGAGGGATTCAAGGTTGGGCTTGCGGCCGACCGCCACCAGCAGATGGCTCCCGGCGATGCGCCGTCCGTCGGCCAGCACCAGGGTGGGGCCAGGTTCGACGGCCGTCACGCCGGTGCCCTCGATGAGGCTGATGTTCTGTGCCAGCAGCAGCGGCCGCAGCGCATCCACCAGCTCGGGCTCCTCCCGCCCGGCGATGCGCGCGGCCTCCACCACGGTGACCCGGGCGCCAAGCAGCGCGAAGGACTGCGCCATTTCCAGCCCGATCGGGCCGCCGCCGAGGATCAGCAGGTGGTCCGGCGCGATGCGGGCCTCGAACAGCGTCTCGTTGGTGAAATACGGCACCGAGTCGAGCCCTGGGATGGGCGGTGCCGCGGCGCGGGCCCCGGCGGCGATGACGATGCGCCGCGCCGTAATCCGGCGGCCATTCACCTCAAGCGTGTCGGGCGCGGCGAAGCGGGCGCTGCCCTGGATCACTTCGGCACCGAGCCCGGTGAAGCGCTCCACGCTGTCGGCCGGCGCGATGGCGGCGATCACGTGATGGACATGGTCATGCACGGCCTCCCAGTCGATGCTGACGGCGGTGCGCAGGCCGAAGCGGGTGGTGGCATCGCGCGCATCCTGGGCGGCGTGGGCGGCGGCGAGAAGGGCCTTGCTGGGCACGCAGCCGGTGTTGAGGCAGTCCCCCCCCATGGTGCCGCGCTCGATGAGGGCCACGCGCAGCCCAAGCTGCGCCGCCACCGCGGTGACCGACAGTCCCGCGGCGCCGGCACCGATGACGGCGAGATCGAAGTCGGGCCTCACGCTGCTGGTCCCCCTCGGCCTTTCCACATCCGCCAGCCTGCCGGTAGCAGGGCCAGCGCCGCAAGCCCCAGCAGCGGCAACAGCACGCCGGGGGTAAATATCACCGTGAGGTCGGGCCGTCCGCCGGCCGCCAGCACGCCCCCGATGCCCGCGCCGAGCGCGGCGTAGACGGTGGTGGCGGGAATGATGCCGAGAGCGGTGGCAAGAGCAAAGGGGGCGAGTCGCACGCCAAGCAGCGCCGGCGCCAGGTTCACCAGCCAGAACGGGATCACCGGGATCAGCCGCAGCGCCAATATATAGGAGAACGCATCGCGCTTGAGGCCGTCGCGGAAGCGATCGAGGAACGGCCCGGCGCGGGCGGCGAGCAAAGGCGCGAGGGCGGAGCGGGCGGCGCTGAAGATCAGGATGGAACCGATGGTGGCCCCCGCCACGGTCAGCATGGCGCCCAGCACGGTGCCGAACAGCAACCCGCTCGAAACCGTCAGGACCACCGCCCCCGGAAAAGATACCGCGACCGCAGTGGCATACAGCGCGACGAAGCTGGCGGCGCTGGCCACCGGTGCCTGCTCGACCAGGGCGCGCAGGCTGGTTTGCCGCGCGGCGAGGGCGGGCCAGTTCAGCTCGTTTTGTATCCCCATTGCGTAGCCGCCGCCGAGGACGACGAGCAGCGGCAGGAGCGGCCAGAGGCGGAGGAGCTTTTGCATGGTCCACGTTTAGCAGGGTTGCGGGCCGCGCACAGGCGGCACGATACACAGGCCGCAGCGCGAAGGTTGACGGCGGCACCCCCCACCCGTATAAGCCGCCCCCTGTCACGGGACCCGCCAATCGGGCCCCGCGCGCGCCCATTTTTCGGCGCGCGATCCACGCCAGACCGGAGAGTGTCGTGAAGCGCACCTATCAACCCTCGAAGCTTGTTCGCAAGCGCCGCCACGGCTTTCGTACCCGGATGGAGACGGTCGGTGGCCGCAAGGTCCTCGCCAATCGCCGCGCCAAGGGGCGCAAGCGCCTTTCCGCCTGACCACGGAGAGCGTGTTGTGACGGCGCCGGCATTGCCCGGCCGCCTGAAGCGCCGCGCAGAATTCCTCCGCGTTGCATCCAAGGGCCGCAAGGTTCCGGTGCATGGACTGGTGTTGCAGGCCCTGCCGCGTGACGATGACGCGCCGGCACGGCTCGGCTTCACCGTGACCAAGAAGGTCGGTAATGCGGTGGTGCGCAATCGCACCCGCCGCCGCCTCAAGGAAGCCGCGCGGCTGTTGCTGCGTGAGGCGCCGGTGGCGGGGGTAGATCTCGTGCTGGTTGGCCGTGACGGCACGCGCAAGCGCAAGTTTGCCGTGCTGATGGATGACCTCAAGCGGGCGCTCGAAAAGGCAGGGGTATCCCGTGCGGGCTGACGAAGTGCCCGCGATGGTGCTTGCGGGCGCCGTGCGTGCCTACCAGTTGACGTTGCGCGGCGTGATCGGCGCGCATTGCCGTTACGAGCCGTCCTGCAGCCATTACGCCATCGCGGCGTTGCGCACCCACGGGGCGCTGCGCGGTTCGGCGATGGCGGCGGGGCGTATTCTGCGTTGCAATCCCTGGCATCCGGGCGGCTATGACCCGGTTCCGCCGGCCCCTCAAAAGCCTGCCCCCTCAAAGATGGAACGGACGGCACTCTAGATGGACCAGAAACGCCTGTTCCTGGCGATCGCGCTCTCGATCGCCATCATGATCGGCTTCCAATTCCTGATGCCGCCGCCGCAGCATCCGGCCACCACGCCGGTTGCGGCCGACACCACCGGAACGCCCGCGGCCCCCGTCGGCACGCCGGGCGCCGCCATCCCCGGAGTCGGCGCCGCTGCCGCCACCGCCACCCCGCCGCGCGAAGTGCCGCGGGTGAAATTCAGCGCCCCGCGCATCGAGGGCAGCATCAGCCTGCTCGGCGCCCGCATCGACGACCTGGTGCTGCGCGACTACCACGAGACCATCGAGCACGGTTCGCCCGAAGTGCACCTACTCGAACCGCGCACCGCCGATGAGCCCACCTTCGCCCAGTTCGGCTGGACCGCCGCCGAAGGCAGCGGCATCGCCGTGCCGGACGAGGATACCGTCTGGACGCCGTCGGGCGTGCTCGCGGCCGGCCAGAAGCTCACTTTGGCGTGGGACAACAAGGCCGGCCTGCTGTTCCAGCTCGTCTACTCGGTCGACGAGAACTACATGTTCACCGTCGAGCAGATCGTCCGCAACGAGGGCAGCAAGCCCGCGATGCTCTACCCTTGGTCCCGCATCCGCCGCGATTTCACCCCCAAGACCGCCGGCTACTACGTGCTGCACGAGGGCATGCTCGGCGTGCTTGACGGCAAGCTGCATGATGATGACCTCACCTACGCCAAGGTGAAGGAAAAGGGCGAGAAGTCGGCCGGCGTGGCGATGGCGCTCAAGGCCACCAGCGGCTGGGCCGGCATCACCGACAAGTACTGGCTGACCGCCCTCGTGCCCGACAAAGCCACCCACCAGGACCTCAGCTTCCGCTACGTGGCGGGCGGCAAGGGCGGCTACCAGGTGGATTTCCTCGCGGTTGACGCGCAGGCCGTCGCACCCGGCGCCAGCGTTTCCACCACCGGGCGGCTGTTCGCCGGCGCCAAGGAAGTGCACCTGCTCGATCACTACGAGAAGATCGACGGCATCGTGAACTTCGACAAGGCGGTGGACTTCGGCTGGTTCTACTTCCTCACCAAGCCGTTCTTCTACGCCATCGACTGGCTGAACGGCCGCATCGGCAACTTCGGCGTGGCCATCCTGGTGTTCACCACGGTGATCAAGGGGCTGTTCTTCCCGCTGGCCAACAAGAGCTACCGCTCGATGGCCAAGATGAAGGAACTCGGCCCCAAGATGACCATCCTGCGCGAGCAGTACAAGGACAACTCGCAGGAACTCCAGAAGAAAACCATGGAGCTGTACCGGCAGGAGAAGGTCAATCCAGCTGCCGGCTGTCTGCCCATCGTGATCCAGATCCCGGTGTTCTTCAGCCTCTACAAGGTGATTTTCGTCACCATCGAAATGCGCCACGCCCCGTTCTTCGGCTGGATCCGGGACCTGTCGTCGGTTGATCCCACCAATATCTTCAACCTGTTCGGCCTGATCCCGTTCGACCCCACCACGCTGCCGATGTTCGGCCATCTGCTGCATCTCGGCGTGTGGCCGGTGCTGATGGGCTTCACCATGTTCTTCCAGCAGAAGCTGAACCCGCCGCCGCCCGATCCGGTGCAGGCGAAGATGTTCCAGTTCATGCCGATCATCTTCACCTTCATGATGGGCAGCTTCCCCGCCGGCCTGGTGATCTACTGGTCGTGGAACAACCTGCTGACCATCTGCCAGCAGTCGTTCATCATGAACCAGGCCAAGCGCGCCAAGCACCATCACGCGGCGCGTGCCTGACACCATGACCAAGCCAGGTGCGCCGCACGAAGAGGACGAGGCCGAGGTGCCGGAAGGTGTGGTTGCACCGGTCGGAGACCTCACCATCGAAGACCCCGAGGCGGCGCGGCTGGCAGCCCTGGAGGCCGGGCGCAAGCTGTTCGCCTCCGAGTGCCAGTTCTACTTCGCCGCCCAACGGCTGGACCAGTTGCCGCCGCCGGGACTGCCCGAGATCGCCTTCGCCGGCCGCTCCAACGTCGGCAAGTCGAGCCTCGTCAACGCGTTGACCGGGCGCAACACCCTGGCGCGAACCTCGGCCCAGCCCGGCCGCACCAAGCAGCTCAACTTCTTCAACCTCGGTGACCGCCTCGCGCTGGTGGACATGCCGGGCTACGGTTACGCCCAGGCGGCGAAGTCGGTGAAGGAGGATTGGCAGGGCCTGATGTTCCAGTACCTGCGCGGCCGACCGACCCTTCAGCGCGTCATCCTGCTGCTAGATGCCCGCATCGAGGTGAAGGAAAGCGACCTCGCGGTGATGGATCTCTTCGATCGCGCCGCGGTGCCCTACGTGATCGTGCTGACCAAGGCCGACGGCGCCAAGCCGGGCGCCCTGGCCACCAAGGAGACCGAGGTGGCGGCGTTGGCGCGCAAGCACCCGGCGGCGATGATGCATGTCATCACCACGTCGAGCGAAACCGGCCTCGGCATCCCGGAACTGCGCGCCGAACTGGCCGCGCTGGCCGCTTGACCATCCGGCGGGAGCGCCGCACAAGGCGCCACGCGCAAGACTGAGGAAACCCGCCCATGACTGCTCAGCCCGACCACGGCTCCGCCCAGATGCAGGCCGAAACCCTGGCCCAGGCGCTGCCGTTCCTGCGCCGCTATGCCGGTGCCACCATCGTGGTGAAATACGGCGGCCACGCCATGGGCGAAGAACACCTGGCGCGCATGTTCGGCTCCGATATCGCCCTGCTCAAGCAGGTTGGCGTCAACCCGGTGGTGGTGCACGGCGGCGGGCCGCAAATCAACGCGATGCTCAAGCGCCTCAACATCCAGTCCAATTTCGTCGACGGGCTGCGCGTCACCGATGAAGCCACCGTCGAAGCCGTCGAAATGGTGCTCGCCGGCACGGTCAACAAACACGTCGCCGGGCTGATCAACCAGGCCGGCGCCCTCGCCGTCGGCATCTGCGGCAAGGACGGCGGGCTGATCCGCGCCCGCAAAGTCACACGCACCAAAAAAGACCCCGGCAGCAATATCGAGCGCGTGCTCGATCTCGGCTTCGTCGGTGAACCCGAGCACGTCGATGTCCGCGTCATCCACGCCCTTACCGGCGCCGGGCTGATCCCCGTCATCGCCCCCGTCGGCGTCGATGCGCACGGGCAAACCTACAACATCAACGCCGATACCGTCGCCGGCGCCATCGCCGGTGCCCTCGGCGCCACCCGCCTGCTGATGCTCACCGATGTGCCCGGCGTGCTCGATGGCAACAAACAAATGATCCCCGAAATGTCGGTCGATGACGTCAACGCCGGCATCGCCAGCGGGATGATCTCGGGCGGCATGATCCCCAAAGTGGAAAACTGCGTCGACGCCGTCCGCCGCGGCGCCAAAGGAGCCGTCATCCTCGACGGAAGACTCCCCCACGCCTGCCTCCTCGAACTGTTCACCGAAGGCGGCATCGGCACCATCATCCGCGCCTGAGGCGGGGGAGGGGAAGGAAGGCGGGGGCTTTGCCCCTCGACCCCACCAGGGGCCGAGCCCCTGGACCTCACCCTTTAAGGCAAGGAATGCTCTGAGACTGAGAGAGGGG
>CAIMWH010000338.1 GCA_903845065.1 uncultured Rhodospirillales bacterium
AATCGAACCCCTGACCTCCTCATTGCGAACGAGGCGCTCTCCCAACTGAGCTACAGCCCCGGTCCACGCTGAATAGCGACCCCGGCGGGGCCGCATGCGAGGCGGCGGTTTCGCGCACCTGGAACCACAAGTCAAGCACGGGTTGCCGGATGGAGGTTTCCGAACGAAAGTCTGCGCAAGCAAATCACCGGAGGATGTCATGAGCGCCTATCCCCTGCCGAGCACGAGCCTTGCCGACGCCGGGCTGCGACCGGAGCAGATCGGGCGGTTGTCCGCGCTGATCGACAAGCATATCGCGGATGGGCGCTATCCGGGGTGCCAGATCGCCATCGCGCGGCATGGCAAGCTGGCGCATTTCCAGACCTTCGGCGAGGCGGCCCTGGGGAAGAAGGCGAAGGACGACTCGGTGTGGCTGTTGTTCTCCAACACCAAGGTGGTGACGGCCGCCGCGCTGTGGGTTTTGGCGGAGCAGGGGTATTTCCGCTTTACCGACCGGGTGGCCGATCATGTTCCGGAGTTCGCGCGGCACGGCAAGCAGGACATCACCATTCTGGAGGTGATGACCCATCGGGGCGGGTATCCGCGGGCCGAGACGCCCTCCACCGTTTGGGCCGATCACGCGGTGATGAAGGAGGTGGTTTGCAACTATCCGCTGGAATTCACCCCGGGGAGCAAGCTGTTCTATCACGGCGCTACGGCGCATTGGACGGCCGCGGTGCTGATCGAGGCGGTGACGGGGCGGGATTTCCGCGAGGTGATCCGCGAGACGGTGACGGTACCGTTGGGGCTGGAGGAGGAGATCATCGTTGGCATGACGTCCAAGAAGCAGCTTGGGCGGGCGACGGACATGCATGAGCCGACGGCCGAGGGGAATGTGCCGATCGCCAACAACAACTCGGAGGCGTTTCGGCGCGCCGGGGTGCCTGGCGGTGGCGGGTATGCGACGGCGCGGGGGATGGTGGCGTTCTACCAGATGATGCTGGCCGGCGGTGAGTTGCATGGGCGCCGCGTGGTGGGCCGGCGGACGCTGGAGTACGCGATCCGCAACTGGACCGGGGATATGGTGGACGAGAACATGGGGATGCCGATGCATCGGGGCATCGGGCCGCATTTGCGGGGGACGACGCCAGGGATTCGCGGCCTGGGGAGCTTTGCCTCGCCGCGGACGTTCGGGCATGGCGGGGCGGGGAATTCGTACTGCTGGGCGGACCCGGATTCGGGGGTTTCGTTTGCCTATCTGACGAATTGCCGGATCCCTGATCCCTGGCATATGGCGCGGTTGGATCTGGTGAGTAATTTCGTGCATTCGGCGATCGTCTAGGCTGGGCTGAGGGGCTCCTTTCCTGCGGGGGAGGGGCCCCCCTTGTCGGGGTTATGGTTGGTGAATTGACGGATAGGCGTTCCGACCAGGTTTGCCGGTGGCTCCAACGTAGGGCGCGCGGCGAACTGGTCGTGGCCTTCCTACCCTCTCACCTCCGCGCTGCCCGGGCGATCGACCAGGCCAGGTCGGCGAGGGGGCGGGCTCGGCTGCCGAGTTCGACGGCGTCGGGGGCGGCGGCGGTGCCGTCGATGGCGCGTTTGGTGATGCCCTGCAGGATCGCGGCGATGCGGAACATCCCGTAGACGATATAGTATTCCCAGTCCGGAATGGCGGTTCGGTTGGTGCGGCGGCAGTAGTCGGCGACGTAGTGTTGTTCATCGGGGATGCCGAGGGTGGCGAGGTCGTTGCCGGCGAGGCCGCGGAAGAGTTCTGGGGTGATGCGCCAGACCATGGCGTGATAGGCGAAATCGGCCAGGGGGTCACCGAGCGTGGAGAGTTCCCAGTCGAGCAGGGCGACGCCGCGGGGTTCGGTGGGGTGGAGCATGAGATTGTCCAGCCGATAGTCCCCGTGGACGATGGCGACGCGATCCTCGGGCGGGGTGTAGCCGGCGAGCCACTCCATCAGGGCGTCCATGGCGGGGATGGGGGTGGTTTCGGAGGCGCGGTATTGTTTGCTCCAGCGCGAGATCTGGCGGGCCATGTAGTTGCCGGGGTGGCCGAAATCGCCGAGGCCGACGGAATGGACGTCCACCGAGTGTAGGGCGGCGATGGTGGCGTTCATGGAATCGTAGACGGCGGTGCGTTCGTGAGGCGTCAGGCCGGGGAGGCGGGCGTCCATGAAGACGCGGCCGGGGATGAAGTCCATCACGAAGAAGGTGCTGCCGATGACGGCGGGGTCTTCGCAGAGGGCGTGCATGCGCGGCACCGGCACTTGGGTGTCTTGCAGGGCCTTCATGACGCGGTATTCGCGATCGACCTGGTGGGCGCTGGGGAGCAGGACGCCGGGGGGTTTGCGGCGCAGGACGTAGCTGCCCGAGGGGGCGGCGAGGCGGTAGGTGGGGTTGGACTGGCCGCCGGCGAAGCGGGTGGCGGTGAGGGGGCCGGTGAAGCCTTGGATATGGGTGGCGCACCAGGCGGTGAGGCTGTCGAGGTCCAACGCTCCCGTGTCTTCGTTCATCGTCGTGTTTCCTGCCCTGGGGGTGTTGGATTGGGGGGCCAGTGTCCCCCAGCGGGCGGGCGGGATCAACTTTCCTCGGTGAATTCCACGTCTAGCAAAGCGAGGCCGATCATCATGCGGTCGCGCAGGATTTCGATGAGGACCATCTTGGAGCGGACATCGGACACGCTGTCCTGCGCGCGGGCGACGGTGAGTTCGATGAACCAGGGGCCGACGCTGAGGGTCATGCGCAGGCGGAAGCGGTAGCAGCGGGTTTCGCCGGCGCGGGCCGGGCGTGTGGTGTGGCGGAGCCAGCCGGAGTGGATGCCGAAGAGGGCGACGCCCTGGGCGTTGCTGAGGGTGAAGCCGATGAGGGGGGCCTCGTAGTCGGTGTCGAAGCGGACGCGGAGGTGGATGTCGATCCAGGCGCCTTCGAGGAGTTGGCCGGGGTGGGGGCGGGTGCCTTCCATCACCAGGAAATCGATGATGGCGGCGCCGCCTTGGCCGAAGCGGTATTCGTTGGGGTTGTAGAGCGGGTTTTCGGCGCAGCGGTCGGTGGTGCGGGTGTCGGCGAGGAAGGCGGCCAGGGTGGTGAGGCCGGCGTCGGGCGGGGGGGCCTCGGCTGCGATGGCGGGGGTGGTGAGGTCCGGCGGGGCGGGGAGTTTTCCGGTGGTGAGGAGTTCGGAATAGACCTCGGCGATGCGGCGGGGTTCGCCCACTTCGATGAGGTGGCCGTCATGCAGGAGCACGGCTTCGTCGCAGAAATAGGTGACGGAGGACATGTCGTGCGTCACCAGCAGGATGGTCTTGCCCATTTCCTTGAAGGTGCGGATGCGGCGGAAGCATTTCTCCTGGAATTTCACGTCTCCCACGGCCATGGCTTCGTCGATCACCAGGATATCGGGGTCGACGTGGATGGCGGCGGCGAAGGCGACGCGCATGAACATGCCGGAGGAATAGGTGCGGACGGGCTGGTCGAAATATTCGCCGATGTCGGCGAATTCGATCACCTCGGCCAGGCGGTGTTCGATCTCGGCGCGGTCGAGCCCCATGATCAGGGCGTTGGTGATGACGTTCTCGCGGCCGGTGAGGTCCGGGTTGAAGCCGGCGCCGAGTTCGAGCAGGGCGGCGACGCGGCCGTTGACCTCGCAGGTGCCGCTGGTCGGCCGCAGCACGCCGCAGATGATTTGAAGCAGGGTGGATTTGCCGGAGCCGTTGCGGCCGAGGATGCCCATCATGGTGCCGCGGCGGATGGTCAGGTTGATGTCGGCGAGGGCCCAGTGGGCGCGGTGGGTGGTGCGGCGGAAGGGGTGCAGGAGTTCGAGCAGGCGTTCATGGCGGGAGTTGAACAGGCGGTATTTCTTGGACAGGCCGGTTACCTGGATGGCGGGGGAGCTAGAGGACATCGGCGAAATCCGGCTTGAGGCGGCGGAAGACGGCGATGCCGGCGGCGAGCATGAGGGCGGCGGCGATCCAGAAGATCGCGCCCGCGGTGCCGAATAGCGGGACGGCCGGGGTGTCGAGGAAGGCGTGCCGGTAGCCGGTGACGATGTAGTAGAGCGGGTTGAGGGCGAGCCAGCCGCGGATGTGTTCGGGAAACAGGTCAGGCGACCAGACGATGGGGGTCAGCCAGAACCAGATTTGCAGCAGGATGCCGATGGATTGCGCCATGTCGCCCTGGAAGACCGCGAGGCCGGAGAGCAGGAAGGCGAGGCCGGTGGCGAGGCAGGCGAGGGCGAGGGCGAAATAGGCCACCTCGAACAACGCGGTGGAGGGCATGCGGCCCTCGGCGGCCATCACGGCAAGTACCAGGGCGATCATCGCGGCATGGACCACCAGGGCGGCGAGGACGGGGATGCAGGGCAGGATTTCGAGCGGGAAGGCGATTTTCTTCACCAGATAGCGGTTGGCCAGCACGGCGTTGGTGCCGCCGGCGACGGCTTCGGAGAAGAAGAACCACACAATGAGGCCGACGGTGAGGGTGAGGAAGTAGGAGCCACCCTCGGCCGGCGCGGCCATTTTCAGGCCGTAGGAGAACACGAACCAATAGACCGCGATCAGCCCGGCCGGTTGCAGCACCGCCCACAGGCCGCCCAGCGCGGTGGCGGCGTAGCGGTCCCGCAAGGTGAGCAGCGCGAGGCGCCAGGCCAGGCGGGCCGCCGCGCGGGGTGTGGTGCTGCCAGGTGCCACGCGCTCAGGCCGTGGGGAGGAAACGCAGGAAGCCGAGTTCGCAAAACGCATCCTGCACCGCGTGCGGCTGGTCCAGCACCAGCAGCCACGGCGCGGGCAGCAGGAAATCGGCGCGGCCGACCTCGATGTTGTCGCTCGGGTTGGTCCATTGTCGCCATTGCTTGAAGTAGACGCCGAACCGCGTCTTGCGGGCGACCAGGTCAAGGTAGTGGGCGATCTGCTCGTGGCGCATTTCGTGCAAGCTGCTGATGGACACGGTGAAGTCAATCACGTCATCCGGGAGCAGTTCAAGCTGGTTGGCGGAGAGGAAGCAGATGTCCGCGGCCTCGAATTCGGCGGCGATGTCCGCATAGCAGGAGAAGGGACGAAAGCCGAACACGCGGCGGTCGGGCAGGACGGTGCCGAGATACCACTGCGCCACCGCGAGGGCGGGGGCGATATCGACGATGACGTATTTGCACGGTTCGGCCTGGGCGAAGACGTAGGCCAGCCGGCCGTAGCCGGCGCCGATTTCCAGCACGCGCGGCACCGCGGGGGCGAGCATGCCTTGGGAAAGCTGGCGCCAGCGGGACCATTCGTGGATGGAATTCGCGAGGTCCTGCGAAATGCGATGCCCCTCCCAGAACAGCGGCAGCGGGTTGCCCAGGGCGGGTTCCTCGATGCGTTCGAACAGGCGGATGGGGTCGTGGCCGATGACGTAGCTCCAGAGCAGGCCGACGAACTGGGTGTAGAAGGCGCGGTAGCGCGGGTGGGCGAACGGATCGTCGCCGTCGAAGGCCTCCACGCCGGCCCAGCCGCCGGGGGCAGCCGAGGCAGCGGCGATTTCGGCGGGGATGTTGTCGGGCAGGCCGGCCCAGAGGCGCACTAGGTTTCGCACCTGGTTGTCGTCGTAGCCGCCGGGCAGCCACTGGAAGTAGTTGTTGTTGATGGTGCGCTTGAAGTTGCCGAGCGCCAGGCCGTCGATCTGGGTGGTGTTGCGATCGCGCAGCATGTCCCAGAACCGCGACGGGTGGTACATCGTCGCGGCCGCCGCGATCTCGGCGTCGATTTCCGCCACCAGCCCGGCGGTATCGGTCAGCGGGCCTGGCATCATGGGTGTTGGTGTCCGCTCAGCGCAGGCGCTTCAGCCAGGCGTCGGGGTGGGCGGTGATCGGCTTGTCCAGGTCGCTCTCGTTGAACGGCCAGGGCGGCGGGCCCATCTCGAATTCCGGATGGCGGGCGAGGAATTCGTTCGCGGCGGTGGCGGGGTTGTCGGTGATCCAGTGCGGCTTGCCGCGCGGCACGTCATGCACGTCACGCATGATGCCGTCGGTGGCGGCGATGTAGGAGCCGACCGAGACCAGCGGGCCGTAGGCCTCGAGTTCGGCGGCGACATGGGCGCGGCTATGGTCAGAATCGAGCAGCACCAGCACCACATCGCCGGGCTCCACCAGGGCCTTCACCTGGGCCACAACATCGGGTGCCACGGCGTTGCCCTCGATCAGGGTGATCATCGAGGCCAGGGGGTGGGCCTCGATTGCAGCGCGGTTGTGCGGGCGGATCTCGATGTCCACGCCCACCACGCGGCCCTTGCCGAGGGCGTGCAGCACCGAGGCGTTGAACACCAGGGAGCCGCCGTGGGCCACGCCGGTTTCAATGATCACGTCCGGCTTCAGGGCGTACACGATTTCCTGCAGGCGGATCATGTCCTCGGGGTGCTGGATGAAGGGGCGGCCGAGCCAGGTGAAGGTGTAGGAGTACTTCTGGTTCCAGCTGGTGCGCAGCCACAGGTCGGAGAGCAGTTCGAAGGCTTCCTTGCCGAACAGGTCAAGCTCGGTGCCACTATCACCGAGTTTCAACGAACGGGTCTCGGTATCGATCACGAGGCGCATGTTTTTCAGTTCCAGGTCGTAGTGCCCATCTCAGCCGGCGAGCCGGGTGGATTGGGCGATTGTCGATAGGGGGGCCGGGGCGGCGCCATCGTTGGGCGTCTCGGCGGCGATGGCTACGCCGGCGTCTCGCAGCAGGGCGAGCAGGCGCGGCGCGTTGGTTTCCAGCGAATACTCGTGGCGGACGAAATCGTAACCGGCCCGGGAGAGTTGCTCCCACAACGCGGCATCAGAATACAGCCGAAGCACCGCTTCGGCAAAGGCCTCGGTGGAATCGGCGATCAGGACGTCCACGCCGTCCCGCAGGGGGGTGCCTTCGACGGCGATCGGGGTGGCGACCACCGGCACGCCGGCGAGCAGGCTGGAGGCCACCTTACCCTTCAGCCCGGCGCCGAAGCGCAGCGGCGCCACGGTGAGCCGGCAGGTGGCGAGCACGGCATCGAGGTCATCCACGAAGCCTAGGACATCGACGCCGTTGCCGGCGAGGGCCTCGATTTCGGGGGTGATGCTGCTGCCGACCACCAGGAAGCGGGTGCCCTCGGGCAGGCGCTCGCGCAGGCCGGGCCAGATTTCGCGGGCGAAGTAGATGGCGGCGTCGCGGTTGGGCGGGTGCTGGTAGGTGCCGACGAACATCAGGTCCCGCCGGCCGGCGAGGCAGGGCGCGGGGGGGCGGGGGGGCACATCAAACAGCAGGGGCAGCACATGGACGCAGGCATCGGGCGCCGCCTCGCGCAGGATTTCCGCCTCGTGCGAGCTGACCACCACCGTGACATCCGCGGCGTTGACCGAGCGCAACTCGGAGGCACGGGTGGCCTCGGCCTGGGCGCGGCGGCGCGGGTCATCGAAGAGGTCGGCCTCGCGCATTTCACGGACGAAATGCAGGTCGATGGTGTTGAACACGATGCGGGCGTGGGGGGCGAGGCCGCGGATCATGTCGATGTAGCGCTCGCCGATGTAGGCGCGGCAGGCGAAGATCACGTCAAACTCGGCGCCGCGCTGTTCGAGCACCGCGCGCACCGTGGGGTAGTAGGGATAGTAGAGCGCCTCGATGCCGAGGGCCTGGAGGTCCTGGGTGTATTTCCCGGCGTAGGCGACATTGCTTTCGGGGACGAAAGAGATGCGGAAACCCAGCATATCGAGCATGCGCATCAGGTTGAGCGACAGGATGGCGCCGGCGCTACGATCGGGCGTGGGGGTGTCGGCATCGATGAACAGCAGGCGGCGCGTGCGGCGGCGATCGTGCGGCGCTAGGCCGGTGGCGTCCGCGAGGTCCTGCAGGGCGGCCGGATTGCGGGCAAGGAAACGGTCGAAATCGACCTCGCGCAGGGCGGCTAGGGGGGCGGGGTCGGCATCGGGCCAGGCGGTGGCGATGGCATCGGGCCAGTAGAGCACCCGCATGCCGGCGCCACGCACGCGGACGGCGAGGTCGAGGGATGCGATGTCGAAGGTGCTGTCGTCGCCGGTCAGTCCGCCGAGCGCATCGAGGGTTTCGCGCTTGATGGCGAAGGCGCCGGGGCAGAAATCGGTCTCGCGGGCGAACAGCACGCTTGGGTGGTCCACCGGCGTGCCGGCGCCATAGCCGGACAGGCCACGATCGGCGGCGACCAGGCCGCCGGCGGCGACGAGGGTGCTGTTCGGGCTGCGGATTTGCGGGCCGACCAGCGCTGCCCGCTCCAGTCCGGCCACGCAGGCAGCGAGGAAGTCCGGCCGGATGGCAGTGCCGGCATCGAGGAAAATCAACGCGGTGCCGTTGGCGGCGCGCAGGCCCTCGGTGGCGGCGGCCGCGAAGGAGCGGCGGCGGGGGAGGCGGCGGTGGATCACGCCGGGCAGGGCGGAAAACACCGCCGAGGTGGTATCGGAGGAGCCGTTGTCGACCAGGATGAGTTCGGCCGCGGTCTCGGACTGCGCCGCGGCGATCGCGTCGACCACGGCGAGGGTGCGTTGCAGGTCGTCATGAACCACCAGCACCACCGAGATGCCGGCACCGCCCGGCTGCGGCATGCGCCAGCCGTACATCGGCAATGGCGGGCGGCCACCAGGGGTGCTGGGGGCGGCGGCCGGTTCGACCCGGCTGTAGCCGGATCGGCCTGACAGCCGCATCACGAAGCGCTTGACTGCCTTGCGTTGTTCGTCCGCCAGCGGCAGGCGTCGCCATACCCCGTAGGCGGCGCGGCGGGCGAATTGCCGCGCCTGCTGAACCGCCTGCCTGAGGCGACGCCCGAGCCCGGGGGCGGTGATAGCGCGCATCCAGCCGCCGATCATCGCCTTGAGGGTCTGCCGCGCGCTGTTGTTGTTCAGATAGAGATCGGCGGCGCGCTGCCAGCGGTACAGGCCGAAGCGCAGGTGCATGTAGAGGTTGAGTTTGCCGAGGTTGTAGAGGATGCGGCCATCCATCGGCACGTAGCGCCCGGCCAGCAGCCAGCGCGTCATGTACAGCATCGGGAACACCCGCCACAGCCACAGCCGGTGGTCGGCGGCGATGGCGCGGCCGTAGGCGGTGGGGTCCGTGGTGTCCCGGATCATCAGGATATCATGAACCTCGTGATGCCGGCCGAAGCGCAGGGTGGCTGCGGAAACCGCCCAGTCGAGCGCGAAGAAGCTGCGGATGGGGAACACCGCCTGGAGCGCGTGGGTGCGAAACACGCCGTAGTAGCGGCTGTTGTCGGCCGGATTGCGCAGGAAATTGCGCGCGTTGGTCAGCGGGTCATCCAGCAGGGCGAAGGTGCCGGTGGCGACGTTGAGCGGCCGGCCATCGGCCACGAACAGCACGCGGGACTGGCTCATCACCACGCCGGGGTCCCGTTCGAGCACGGCGAGATGGGTCTCGACGAAGTTCGGTGCCCACAGGTCATCCGCGGCCGCCCACATGAAGTAGGGGGTGCGGGCCTCGAACAGGACGAAGCGGTAGTTCATCGCCGCGCCCAGGTTCACCGCTTGGCGGACGTAGCGCACCCTTGGGTCCCGCGCCGCGTAATCCCGCCCGATGGCTTCGGTGCCGTCGGTCGAGGCGTTGTCGGAGATAACGATGGTGACGTCACGGAAGGTCTGGCCCAGCAGGCTGTCCAGGGCGACGCTCAAGGTATCAGCGCCGTTATAGACCGGCATTCCGATGGTCACGCTATTAACGCTCATGCAGACCCCGAACGCGCGAGTGATCAGATGTACCGTTCCAAAGGCGTCGCGACTGGATCGGCGGAAAGGCGCCATCGTCTAGGTAGACCTTGGCAAAACTGCAAGCGGGTTTCAAATGATGTCCTGTTCATGTGACAGCCATGTCGTAACGCCTGGGCCGGAAAATGTGCCGTTTTCACCAGGTCCCGCCCATCAGGGAGTGCCGGCCAGGGCGGGCATGCCGGGCGGGACGCGGCGGTGATGGGTGGCCTGTTCGTAGGCGAACGCGAGGCCGATCAGCCGCGCCTCGCTCCAGGCGCGGCCGAGCAGTTCGATGCCCACCGGCAGGCCGTCCGGGGTGAACCCGGCCGGCACCACGATGGCCGGCAGGCCCGAATTGGCGCTCAGGCGGCAGTTGCTGCCGTACTGGATCTCGCCCACGAGGTTCGCCTTGCGGCGGATCGGTGGGTACGCCAGCGCATCGACGCGGAAATCGGCCATTGCCTGCAAAATCGCCCACCGCAGTTGTTCACGCTTCGCCAGATGCTGCCAGTACTCCTTGGTATCGCGGGACTCCACCGCTTGGGAATTGCGTAAATGGCCTTCAACGGATTTGTGAAAGAGCCCTGAGGCCAGCACCTCCGCGAGCGAGCGCACTGGCGCGGTGGGGCGGGAGGCCAGATAGGCATCGAGGTCGAACTTGAAATCCTGCGCCAGCACCAGGCCACCGCCAAGGCGGTCGATCAGCAGGGCGTCGAGGTCGGGGATGGTGACCTCGATCACCTCGGCCCCCAGGCCGGCCATCTCGGCGGCGGCGGTGCGCACGATGGCGGCGATCTCGGCGTCCTCCGGGTCGGTGCCGAACAATTCGCCGAGGAGGCCGATGCGGGCGCCTTGCAGGCTGCCGGGGCGCAGGGCGTCCGTATAGGATGGCGGGATGTTGCCGATGCTCTCGGCGGTTTGCGCGTCCGCCGGGTCATAGCCCGCCACGGCATCGAGCACGATGGCGATGTCGGTCACGCTTCGGCCCATCGGCCCGCCGATGTCCTGGGTGTGGGAGAGCGGGATGATGCCGGTGCGGCTCGTCAGGCCCTGGGTGGGGCGGATGCCCGCCAGGCTGTTGTGGGCGGCGGGGATGCGGATGGAGCCGCAGGTGTCGCTGCCCATGCCGACGGCGGCGAAGTTGGCGGCGATGGCGGCCCCGGTGCCGCCGCTGGAGCCGCCTGGGTTGCGGTCCGGCGAGTACGGGTTGCGGGTCTGGCCGAACAGCGAGCCCAGGGTGGTAATGCCGTAGGCGAACTCATGCATGTTCGACTTGGCGATGATGATGGCGCCGGCGCGGCGCAGGCGGGCGACCAGGGTGGCGTCGGCCGGCGGTATCCAGCCGGCGAGGGAGGCCGAACCGGCGGCAGTCTGCATGCCGGCGGTTTCGTAGTTGTCCTTCACGATCACCGGGATGCCGTGCAGAGCGCCGTGTGGCTTACCCGCCCTGCGCTCTGCGTCGCACCGGTCGGCCTCGGCGAGGGCGGCGGGGTTGATGGTGCTGATGGCGTTGATGGCCGGGCCGGCCTGGTCATAGGCGGCGATGCGCGCGAGGTAGCCGTTCACCAGGTCCCGCGAGGTGATGGTTCCGGCGGCGAGGGCGGACTGCATTTGCGGGATGGTGGCTTCCGGCAAGGCGAACATGGTGACATCCCTGAACGGTTCTCGTAGCGGGGTTGTATCCGACATTGCCCGTGCGGTCGCGCTTTTCCGGGCTGCGCCGCTGGCTTGCCCCGGTTGGGGCGATGGGACAGTGTCGACGCAACGTCCAACGGAGAGAAAATCGATGCGTCCGCAAGCCCTGGCCATGCAGGCCCTGCTCGCCCAGCCCGAAATGCAACTCATGCCCGGCGTGGGAGACGGCATGGGGGCGCGGTTGGTGGCGGAAGCCGGCTTCAAGGTGGGGTTTGCCTCGGGCTCCTCGATTTCGGCGATGAAACTCGCCATGCCGGACATGGACCTGCTGCCCTTCAACGAGGTGCGCGATGCGGTGGCCAATGTGGTGAACGCGGCGCCATCAGTGCTGTGGCTCGGCGACGGCGATACCGGCTACGGCAACGAATTCGCGGTACAGCGCACGGTGCGCGAATACGCCCGCATGGGGTGTGCGGCTGTATTGATCGAGGACAAGCAGTGGCCGCGCCCGCTTGGCAAGGACATGGCGAAGCTGACGGTGGAGCGCGATGTCGCCGTGCTGCGAATGAAGGCGGCGATCGAGACCGCCAAGGAGGAGGGCGTGCTGCTGCTGGCGCGCACCGATTCACGGCCGTCCCGCGGGTTCGAGGAGGCGCTGGAGCGGATCAGGATTTTCACCGCGCTGGGGGCCGATATCCTGTTCCTCGATTCCCCCGCCACCGAGGAGGAGCAGCGCGCGGCGGTGCAGGCGAGCGGCGGTAAGCCGCATATCTCGGTGACCGGGCCGACGGGCAAGCGCTACACCGAGATCAACGCGGGTCTCGCCGCGAATGGCATCAAGGTGGCGGTCTATCCGCAGGAAGTGCTGTCCGCCACGGTGCGGGCGATCCGCGCGACACTGGGCGGGCTGATGGCGGGGGGCGCGCCGGTTGGGCTGGAAACGCCGGAGAATTTGCGCATCGCCATACGGGCCGCTGACTACCTTGCCGAGGATGTTCGTCTTTCGGGCAAGGCATGACGGCAGCGGCTCTTTTTTGAAAAAAAGAACCAAAAAACTTTCGTCCAATGGCTTCGCCCCTCTCCCGGGAGTAAGGCGAAGCCATTGGATAGAAAGTTTTTGCTTCTTTTTTCAAAAAGAAGCGCTTGCCTTACGCCTTCACCGTCGCCCTAGACTCCGCGAGATGATCGAATCGTCGCCGGTAGGTCCCGAGCCCGAGGGTTTGCGATCGTAGTTCGATGATCAGGTCGTGCAGTTCGGCCTGCGGCACCAGGGCTTCCACGCTGTCCCATCCCGCCGTATCCGGGGTTTCCGCGAACCCGAGGATTTGGCCGCGCCGGCCGGTGAGCAGGCGTTGGGCCCGGGGGGTGTATTCGTTGGGTAGCATGATGGTGACGTGGTCGATCGGCTCCAGCAGCACCGGGTTGGCCGCCGCCATGCCTTCCTGCATGGCCATGCGGGTGGCGGTTTTGAAGGCCATGTCGGAGCTGTCGACGGCGTGGAAGGTGCCATCGACCAGGGTGACCGACACATCCACCACCGGGTTGCCGAGCGGGCCCTTGCGGGTGGCTTCCTCGGCGGCTTCGCCCACGGCGGGGATGAAGTTGCGCGGCACCACGCCGCCGACGATTTTGTCGATGAACAGGAAGCCCTCGCCGCGGGCGCGGGGCGCGATGTCGATCTTCACATCGGCGAACTGGCCGTGGCCGCCCGATTGGCGCTTGAGGCGGCCGTGCTGGTGGACCGGTTTGCGGATGGTTTCGCGGTAGGCGACCCTCGGCGGCGCGGTGCTGACCTTGAGGCCATAGGCCTTGGCCAGGCGCTCGACGGCGGCGGTGAGGTGCATCTCGCCCTGCCCGTGCAGCACGGTCTGCGCCAGGCTGGCGTCCTGGCTGACGGTCAGCGCCAGGTCTTCCTCGGCGATGCGTTGCAGGGCGCCGGAGAGTTTCACGTCGTCGTTGCGGTCTCCGGTGGCGATGGCCAGGGCGTAGACCGGCGGTGGCGGGGCGGGGAAGGGCAGCGCAGGGACCGCGCCGGTGCCGATGGTGGCGCCGGTGGCCGCGGCGTCGAGCCGGCCGAGGGCGACGACTTCGCCCGCTTCGGCCTGCGGGGCCTTCACCGGTTCGCCGCCGGGGAAGCGGTAGATGCCGCCGAGGCGGTTGCCGGCGAGGGTGCTGCCGTCTTTCACGGTGCCGCGCCAGATGCGGGCGTAGGACAGCTTGCCGGTGTGGCCGGCGTGGACGGTTTTGAACACCTGCGCGATAGGGTCCGCACCGGCGGCAACGCCGCGATGTTCGGCGGTTTCGCTGGGTTGCGGGGTGTCGTGGCGCAGGGTTTTCCACAGGCGCTGGATGCCGTTATCGGTTTCGGCGGCGCCGAGCAGGACTTCCACCACGGCGTCATCGGCGAGGTCGGCGCGAAGCTGGGCGTAGATTTCGTCGGTGGAGGGGGTGACGTCCTCGATGAGTTTTTCGAGCAGGGCGTCATTGTGGTCGGCGAGGCGTTCGAGCAGGGCGCCGCGCACTTCGAGTTCGCGGGCGCGCACTTCGGCGGGCAGCGAGATGGTTTCGGAGGGCTGGCCCTTGCGGTAGCGGTAGGCGCGTTCGCTGACCACATCGACATAGCCGGTGACGTGGCCGTCCTCGCGAATGGGCACTTGGCGCAGCGCGAGCGGCACCTGGGAATGGGCCTGCAGCGCCTCCAGCGTGTCCTGCACGCGGCCTTCGAGGGTGTCGATCTTGTTGACGAATATGAGGTGGGGGATGCGTCTGGCATCGAGCTGGCGGAGCAGGGGGGCGACCATGATGGCCTTGGCCGGGCCTGGTTCGCACACCACGATGGCAACGTCGGCGGCGGTGAGGGCGGCCTCGGTCTCGAAGGCGAATTCGACCGACCCGGGGCAATCCAGGATCGACCAGGCATCGCCGAGGAAACTGCAATGGCCGAGGCGAACCTCGCTGCCCATGCGGCGGTTGCGCGGGTCGCTGCGCTTGATCGGCGCGCCGCCGGCAATCATCAGGGCCTCGAATACAGTGGTCTTGCCGCTGCCATAGGGGCCGACGATGGCGACACAACGCGGTGCTGACGTGCGGGGGCGGTCATTGCCGCCCCCGAGTGACTGTCCTGACACAGGCGCCTCCTTTCGGGCCGCTGCTGCGGCCTCGTTGCTGGTCCGGCGCCTGTGCGACACCCGGTGCGAGCGTCCCGGAGGCGCCGGGACGGATGCTAGCCGAGAATCGCGCGGCGGTGTGTCGTCGTTCCGTCATTTTTCCATTTGCGGCTGGTATTTGCGGCGGGGCTTGCCGGTGGGCGCGCGCGGGGGCACATGCCGGGGATGCTTCATATCCTCAAACTCGCCGTCGGCATCCGCGACGTGGCGCATCTGCATGCCGTGCAGACCGCCCGTCTGGCCGCCAATCCGCCGCTGCGTCACCAGACCCGCAATTCGCCGCGCCGTGCGGCCGAGGTGGTGGATGGCGGCTCGATCTACTGGGTGATCGCCGGCGCCATCCTGGTGCGCCAACGCATCACGGCGATCGTGCCCGGTCGGTGGGACGATGGCACCGCCTGCGCCGACCTTATCCTGGACCCGCAGCTGGTGCCTGTGAGCGGGCGGATCACGCGGGCGTTCCAGGGGTGGCGCTACCTGGAAGCCGCCGCCGCGCCGCCGGATCTGGCCTCCGCCGCGGCGGCCGAGGGCGAGTCGGCATTGCCCGAGTCGCTGCGCCGGGAATTGGTCGCACTCGGGCTGCTCTGAGTTTTTTCGCTTAACCTTTCGGAAACCTCTTGCCGCGAATCGCGAGGGTGTGCATCGGTATATCAGGCACGTAGCGCGCATTGTTCGCGTGGGGCCTGAAGCTTAACCCGAGAGCCTGGAGCGTCCCCGTGATCCTCAACCGCAGAGCCCTGCTCGCCGCCATCGGCTTGTCCCTTCCGGCGATCGCCGTCGCCGAAGCCGCCGATGTCAAGAAAAAAACCACCAAGAAGACGAAGCCGCTGGCTCATGCCCCGAAGGTGGCCGCCCACAAGCCGCGCCGGACCAAGCCCGCGCCGGCCGCCCAGAGCTAATTTCAGCCTAGCCTAGAGACCGAAGACTTCGTCCCAGGCCGCGCGGAGTGCCGCGTCGGCCTCCGCCATCGTCACCGGCCGGCCGAGCGCGGCCAGGCTGGTGACGCCGTGCTCGGCCACGCCGCAGGGCACGATGCCGCCAAAATGATCGAGCGACGGCTCGACGTTGAGGGCGATGCCATGCCAACTCACCCACCGCGTGACGCGCACCCCGATCGCCCCGATCTTGGCCTCGGTGCCGGTGGCGCGATCGGCCACCCAGATGCCGACGCGGCCCTCGCGGCGCTCGCCGACCACGTTGAAGCGATCGAGTGCGCGGATCAGCCATTCCTCCAGCGCGTGCACATAGCTTCTGACATCGCGTGCACGCACATCTCCATGCGCCCTGGTGAGGTCCAACATGACATAGGCGGTGCGCTGGCCTGGCCCGTGATAGGTCCATTGCCCGCCGCGCCCGGCCTCGAAGGTGGGAAAACGGGTGGGATCGACCAAATCCGCGGCCTGGGCGGAGGTTCCGGCGGTATAGAGGGGGGGGTGTTCGACCAGCCAGACGCATTCGGCGGCGGTTCCGGCGTGAATCGCGGCCACGCGCGCCTGCATCGCGGTGATCGCTTCTGGATACGGCGTCAACCCCTCGGCAATGCGCCATTCGAGCGGACGGTGAAGAAGTTCAATCTCGGTCATTGATGCCTGCAAAAGGTTCGGCTATACCCCGCGCCTCTACCCGGTGCGGTCGTGGTGGAATGGTAGACACGCAAGCTTGAGGTGCTTGTGGGGGAAACCTCGTGGAAGTTCGAGTCTTCTCGACCGCACCAACTCTTCTCCTTTAAAATCGCTAGGCGACGAGTTCGGTATCCGCTGGCAAGGCCAGCGTGGCCGCGAGCCTTTGCAGGCGCCGCGTGACGCTTTCCCCCTCGAAAACCCCGGTGCCCTCGCTGAGTTGCAGCTTGAGCGTGCGCCCCATTTCCAGCTTCGAGCCGTTGAGCAGCGCCGTGGTGCCGGCTGACAGGGTGTAGGCCAGCCGCAGGGCGTGGCCGAGGATTTCGGCGCGGCGCTGATCGGCCGGGCCCAGCATGGTGCGGGCGGGCGCCAGGAAGCCAGCGTCGGGCTCGGCCTCGTAGCGCAGGCCCAGGGTGAGGGCGAGGTAGGCGCGGGCGTGATGGTCCAGGCCGATGCCGGGCTGGCGGAAGATGCGCAGGAAGGCCTGTTCCGGCCGGTATTCGGGGTGGTCGCGGCTGCCGATGTCGCTCATCCAGCAGGCGGCCTCGCGCAGGCGGCGGAATACCGGGGGCTCGTCGGGGAACAACGGGGCGGTCCAGGCGATCAGGGCGGGGGGCATGTCGGATTCGCGGCCGAAGCGCTCGGCATAGTCGTAGCCGGCGGCGAGCAGCGGGTCCTCCGCGCGCACCATGGGGTCGAGCAGGCCCATGTACCAGCCCTCGCGCATGCCGTTGGCGGAGAACACCACGCGGCGCGCGCCGGTCTGGCGGAGGAGGCGGCGCAGCACGATGGCGGCGTAGGGCAGGTCATCGAGGCGGCGGCGCGGGGCGCCGGCCATGCGGTCCAGCGTGCGGCGCGGCATTTCGGCCACCTGGGTGGCGAACTCGCGCATTTCGTCCCGCGCCACGATGTAGTGGTGGACCATGGTGAGGGGGTAGTTGGTCTTGGCGATATGCATGCGCGCCAGGGCACGCCAGGCGCCGCCGACGGCATAGATATCGCCGCCTTCGCCGGCCGACAGCCAGGGTACCTCGGCGAGATCGGCCTCGGCGATCTGGCGGGCGCGCTCGGGGTCATTGCGGGCGCGCTCGGACAGGCGGATGACGCCTAATTTCAGGGAATGCGCCTGATGGCGGCGGCCCTCGGCGAGGCGCACCACTTCGAGCGAGCCGCCGCCGATGTCGGCGAGGATGCCGTCGGCGGTGGGGATGCCGCACAGCGCGCCGGCGGCGGCGAGTTCGGCCTCCTGTTCGCCGGTGAGCACGCGGATGGACACGCCGGGCATGCGGTCACGCAGCAGGCCGACGAATTCGGGGCCGTTGCGGGCATCGCGCACCGCGGCGGTGGCCAGCACCTCGAACGGGGCGGCCCCCATGGCGCGGGCGATGGCGGCGTAGCGCTGCATCACCTGGAGCGCCTGGGTGACGCCCTCGTCATTCAGCCGGCCGCTGGCCTCCATGCCGCGGCCGAGCCGCAAGACGGCCTTTTCATTGAAGATGGCAACCGGGTTGCGCCCGAGCCCCTCGAAAACCACGAGGCGGACGGAATTGGAGCCGAGATCGACCACCGCGGCGCGAGGCGGGGTGGTGCGGAGCGTTCTGGAGGGGGACACGTCAATCCTGTGAAATGCGATCGGCTCGGCGCGCGTTGGGGAGCGGTGGTGCAACCACGGCGCCATGTGCCGCGGAGCCTCGGCCGGAGAGCGATGGGTTGGTCATGAAGTAATCGTGAGCACTGATGCGCTTCTTGGAGCTGCCCGGGGCCATGCGGCGCCAGACACCATCGGGTCCGAGTTCCCAGGACTGCATGGTATCCTTCAGGTTGACCACCATGATCTGGTCGAGCACCTGTTCATGCACCGTCGGGTTATGGATGGGTACCATTGTTTCCACCCGCCAGTCCATGTTGCGGGTCATCCAGTCGGCGGAGCTGATGAACACGCGGGCGTGGCGGCTGGGCAGCGGCTGGGCGTTTCCGAAGACGTAGATGCGGCTGTGTTCGAGGAAGCGGCCGACGATGGATTTTACCCGGATGTTCTCGGACAGGCCCTTCACGCCGGGGCGCAGGCAGCAGATGCCGCGGATGACGGCGGTGATCTTTACCCCGGCGGCCGAGGCGTCATACAGCTTGTCGATCAGGGTGACGTCCACCAGGCTGTTCATTTTCAGCCAGATGCTGGCCGGCTTGCCCTCGCGGGCGAACAGGATTTCGCGGTCGATGAGTTCGAGCAGCGCGGGGCGGATGGTGAGCGGGCTGAAGGCGAGGGCGTCCATTTTGTCGGGCTTGGCGTAGCCGGTCATGTAGTTGAACAGCTTGGCGGCATCGCGCGTCAGGTCGGGGTCGCAGGTGAAGAAGCTGAGGTCGGTGTAGATGCGCGCGGTGATGGGGTGGTAGTTGCCGGTGCCGAAATGGGCGTAGGGGCGCAGCGTGCCGCCCTCGCGGCGGACGACGAGGCTGATCTTGGCGTGGGTTTTCAGTTCGGCGAACCCGAACACCACCTGCACGCCGGCGGCCTCCAGCACGCGGGCGAGGCGGATATTGGCCTCCTCGTCGAAGCGGGCGCGCAGTTCCACCATGGCGGTGACGGACTTGCCGGCCTCGGCGGCCTCGATCAGCGCCTTGACGATCGGGCTGTCGCGGCTGGTGCGGTAGAGGGTCTGCTTGACGGCCACCACATTGGGATCGAGCGCGGCCTGGCGGAGGAACTGCACCACCACGTCGAAGCTCTCGAACGGGTGGTGGACCACGATGTCCTTGGCGCGGATGGCGGCGAAACAGTCCCCGCCGAAATCGCGGATGCGTTCGGGGAAGCGCGGCGTGTAGGGCGGGAACATCAGGTCCGGCCGGTCATCGGTGATGAGCTGCGAGAGATCGGACAGGCCGAGCAGACCGTGCTGGACGTAGATTTCCTGGGATGAGGCGTCGAGCTCGTCGATGACGAAGGCGCGCAGGTCTTCCGGCATGTCGGCGTCCAGCGCGAGGTGGATGGCAACCCCGCGGCGGCGGCGCTTCAGCGCGCTTTCGTAGGAGCGCACGAGGTCCTCGGCTTCGTCCTCGAATTCCACGTCGGTATCGCGGATGAGGCGGAACAGGCCCTGGCCGAGCACGCGGTAGCCGGGGAAGACGCGGTGCAGGCTGAGGCGGACGAGGTCTTCCAGCAGCACGAAACGGATCGGGCCGGCGGCCTCGCCGGCGGGCGTACGCGTGGCGTCCGCGGGAAGCCGGATGAAGCGGCCGATCTGGGCGGGCAGCGGGATCAGCGCCCGCATGCCCTGGCCGTCCTCCTCGCGCAGCAGGCGCAGGGCCATCACCAGGCCCATGTTGGGGATGAACGGGAAGGGATGCGCGGGGTCGATCGCCAGGGGGGTGAGGACGGGAAATACCCGCTCCATGAACCAGGCATCGAGCCACAGGCAGTCCGCGTCGGACAGGCGGTTGGGGTCGGTCACCACCATGCCGGCTTCGGCGAGGCGGGTGCGCACCTGGCGCCAGGCGCGCTGCTGCTCGCCCATCAGGGCGCGGGCCTCAGTTTCCACTTCGGCAAGCTGCTGGGCGGGCGTGCGGCCATCCTGGGAGGCGGCGGTGAAGCCGGCCTTGGCCTGCCCGATCAGGCCGGCCACGCGCACGGAGTAGAATTCATCGAGGTTGGAGGCCGAGATGGCGACGAAGCGCAGGCGCTCCTGCAACGGGTGGCGGTGGTTTTCGGCCTCCTCCACCACGCGGCGGTTGAAGGCGAGCCAGGACAGTTCGCGGTTGATGAAGCGGGCCGGATCGTCACGCGGGATGTTGACCGGGGGCGAATGGATCACCGTCACGGCGCTGCCGGGGACATGCATCGAGTTCAGGTCGTTCGGTGCGTTCATGTCCATCATCTCCGCGGGCGCTGCAGACTATACGATCCTGTCCGTGTCCGGCGAGACAACCATGTCGGCCGCCACCGGAATGTCATCATCCGATGCCGCCAGCAGATCCGCCAGCGCCATGGTGGCGAGCGCGCGGGTGATCGCGCCGCGCGCGCTGTAGGCGGCACGATCCAGCCGGGCGGCGGCGAGGCGCAGCACGGCGGGGGTGCGGGGCAGATGGAGCAGAAGGTAGTCCTGCACCTGCGGCGTCACCTGGAGGCGGCGTTCGAAGAGCAGGCGGCCGAGCAGTTGGCGCAGCAGCATGTCCTCCGCCGCCCCGATCGGCGCGGTGGTGATGGCGCGCAGGCGGCTGGCGAGATCGGGCAGTGCCACGTTCCAGCGGCCGGGGGGTGCGCGATCCGCCAGCAGCACCGGCTGGCCGGCCTCGGCGGCGGTGTTAAGCAGGCGCAGCAGCGCGAGTTCGGGCGCCTGTGCCGCATCGTCGATCGCCAGGGGGGCGGTGGGCAGGTCGGGCACCAGTTCGGGATCGATCTCGCCGCCGCGCACGATATCGGCGCGGTGGCGCTCGGCCCAGATGTGCAGCAGATGGGTCTTGCCGCAGCCGGCCGGGCCCCAAAGCGCGAGGCGGCCGAGCGGCCAGGTGGCGGGCTGGTCCAGCCACATGCGGGCTTCGGCATTCGAGGGGGCCTCGATCAGGTCGGCCGCATCGAAGCGCGGCGGCGGATCGAACGGCAGGGCCATCTGGCGCAGGCGCTGGCTCATCGGCGGGTGGCCCGCACGATGTAGGCGGCGCCGGATACCGTGGTGCTAATGGCCACCATCCATGTCAGCACCGCCAGCATCACGTCGGCATGGCGCCCGAGGCCGGCGAGCAGCAGGGCGGCGGCGACCAGCACGATCTGCAGCACGGTGTTCAGCTTGGAGATCATCAGCGGCTTGATCGCGGGCGGCTGGCCGAGCAGGTTCAGCACCAGCACGCCGCCCATGATCACCAGGTCCCGGAAGACCACCATGATCGCCAGCCAGTCCGGCAGCACATGCACCACGGACAGCACCACATACATCGCCATCAGCAGCGCCTTGTCGGCCAGCGGATCGAGCACGGCGCCGATATAGGTGGTGCCCTGGCGGCGGGCCAGCCAGCCATCCACCGCATCGGACGCGCCGGCGCCGAGGAACAGCCAGAACGCGGCGGGGAATTGTTCGTGCAGCACCAAGTAGATTGCCGCCGGCACCGCGCACAGGCGGGCGAAGGTGATGGCGTTGGGCAGCGTCATCAGGGCCGAGGAATGGCCGACGGGCGGGCGGCTGCCGTCAGGCATGCGACAACACCCGCGCCCCGCGCATTGCGCCAGCGGGGAGGCTATGGTTCTTACCGCCGATCTTTTGCCGCGTATCGCGCGACACTGTTGCCGCTATTCCGTCGTTCACCGTGCCAGGGTCCCATCAGACCCGGCCACTATACACCGAGGGCTGCCATGGCCAGCATGACCTATCGCGCGGCTGGGGTTGATATCGACGCGGGTGACGCGCTGGTCGACCGTATCAAGCCGCTGGCGCGCGCCACCAGCCGGGCCGGGGTGCTGGGCGGGCTCGGCGGTTTCGGCGCGGTGTTCGATCCGCGCGCCGCCGGATACACCGATCCGGTGCTGGTTTCCTCCACCGATGGCGTCGGTACCAAGCTGCGCATCGCCATCGATACCGGACGGCATGACACGGTGGGGATCGATCTGGTGGCCATGTGCGTCAATGACCTGGTGGTGCAGGGCGCCGAGCCGCTGTTTTTCCTCGATTATTTCGCCACCGGGAAGCTTTCCGTGGAGCAGGCGACGCGGGTGATCGCGGGGATAGCCGAGGGCTGCAAGCTGGCCGGCTGCGCGCTGGTGGGCGGCGAGACGGCGGAAATGCCGGGGATGTATGGCGAGGGGGACTATGACCTCGCCGGTTTCTCGGTGGGGGCGGCCGAGCGCGGCACGCTGCTGCCGCGCGATGTGGCACCGGGGGATGCACTTCTGGGGCTGGCGAGTTCCGGGGTGCATTCCAATGGGTTCTCGCTGGTGCGGCGCATCGTCGCTTCCACGAACGCGGGCTGGGCGACGCCGGCGCCGTTCGCCGCCGGCACGGTGGCCGAGGCGCTGATGGCCCCGACGCGGATCTACGTGAAGTCGGTGCTGGCACTGCATCGGGCGGGGCTGCTGAAGGCCGCCGCGCATATCACCGGCGGCGGATTGCCGGGCAATGTGCCGCGCGTGCTGCCGGACAACACCCGCGCGGTGATCGATGCGCGCGGCTGGACGTTGCCGCCGGTGTTCGGCTGGCTGGCCCGCGCCGGCGGCGTCGAGGCCGAGGAGATGCTGCGGGTGTTCAACTGCGGCCTCGGCATGGTGCTGGTGGTGAGCGACCCAGTCGCTGCCCGGGCGCTGCTGGAGGCGGAGGGCGAGACGGTGTTCGATATCGGGCACATCGAGGCCCATGAGGGCGAGCCGGACGTGCGGATCGACCTGCCGGAGGGGTGGGCCGCGTGACCAGGCGCCGCGTCGGCATCCTGATCAGCGGCCGCGGCTCCAACATGGTGGCGCTGCTGCGGGCCGCGGCGGCTCCGGACTACCCGGCCGAAATTGCGCTGGTGCTGGCCAACAACCCGGATGCGGGTGGGTTGGCCGCGGCGGCGGCGGCTGGGATCGCTACCGCCGTGGTGGATCACCGGGCGTTCAAGCGCGACCGCGCGGCGCATGAGCGGGCCATCGCCGATGTGTTGGACGAGGCGGGCGTGGAGATCGTGTGCCTCGCCGGCTACATGCGGCTGCTCACGCCGTTCCTGGTGGGGCGCTATGCCGGGCGGATGCTGAACATCCATCCGAGTCTGCTGCCCGCGCTGCCGGGGCTGGACACCCATGCGCGCGCCATCGCCGCCGGGGTGAAACTGCATGGCTGCACCGTGCATCTGGTCACCGAGGGCATGGACGAGGGGCCGATCCTGGCCCAGGCCGCCGTGCCGGTGCTGCCCGATGACGACGAGGACGCCCTGGCGGCCCGCGTGCTGGTGCAGGAGCACCGGCTGTACCCCTCCGCGCTGGCCCATTTCGCCGCCGGACGGCCCGGCGAGGCGCCACCGGCGACGGCGGCGCTCATCAACCCCTTGCCTCCGCGGCCTGCCCTCTCCTAGATAAGCGCATCGCCCCGCAGCAGAACGAGACGCCCCCATGGCTCACGCGCCCAGCAACGTCCAGAACCCGGTTTCCGAGGAAGCCTTCACCGCCGACCGGCAGCGCATGTTCGGCGGCTTCGTCAGCGCGACCACCATCACCTCCGTCGCCATGGTGATCCTGCTGGTGCTGATGAAAGTCTTCTTGCTTTAGCCCGGCTGACGTCTTCGACGGCGCCCGACCCATAAAAAAGGCGGCGGCACCGAAGCGCCGCCGCCTTTGTCATGCCGAAAAGGTCGGGCTAGCCGACGATTTCGCAGCCGGCGAAGAAGTAGCTGATCTCGATCGCGGCGTTCTCGGCGCTATCGGACCCATGGACCGAGTTGGCTTCGATGCTCTCGGCGAATTCCTTGCGGATGGTGCCGGCGGCGGCGTTGGCCGGGTTGGTGGCGCCCATGATCTCGCGGTTGGCGAGCACGGCGTTTTCGCCTTCGAGCACCTGGACCACGACGGGGCCCGAGGTCATGAAGGTGACGAGGTCGCGGAAGAAGCCACGCTCGCTGTGCACGCCGTAGAAGCTCTCGGCCTGGGCGGTGGTCATCTGGATGCGCTTCTGCGCCACGATGCGCAGGCCGGCGGCCTCGAACTTGGCGTTGATCGCGCCGGTCAGGTTACGGCGGGTGGCGTCGGGCTTCAGAATGGAAAACGTGCGTTCAATCGCCATGTGCGGCCTCATCTTTCAGCGGGTTGGTATGGCGCGGGGCTTTAGAGCAGGGCTCCCCCCGCGACAACCCCTTCCCCGGCAATCCAGACAACGGGTAAACCCCCTCCCATGAGTCTCCTTATCATCCAAGGCGTCACGATCCGCATCGCCGGCCGTCTTCTGCTCGACGAAGCCGACCTCACCATCGATCCTGGCCGCCGCGTTGGCCTGGTGGGCCGCAACGGGGCGGGCAAGTCCACCCTGCTCAAGGCCATCTCGGGCGAACTGGCGATCGACGGCGGGGATATCCGCCTCGCCGCCCGCGCCCGCATGGGCCAGGTGAAGCAGGAAGCCCCCGACGGCGACCAGTCGCTGCTCGACTGCGTGCTGGAGGGCGACCAGGAACGGCTGGCTCTGCTGGCCGAAGCCGATGACCCGCACCTCGATCCGCACCGGGTCGCGGAGGTACACGATCGCCTGGTGACCATCGGCGCCGACGCCGCCCCCGCCCGGGCCGCCACCATCCTGGCCGGCCTCGGCTTCGATGCCGAGGCGCAGGCGCGGCCGGTGAATTCGTTCTCCGGTGGCTGGCGCATGCGCGTGGCGCTCGCCACGGTACTGTTCTCGGCGCCAGACATGCTGCTGCTGGACGAACCGACCAACCATCTCGATCTCGAAGCCACCATGTGGCTGGAAACCTGGCTGTCGAAGTTCCCGGGTGCGGCCATCGTGGTCTCGCACGATCGCAACCTGCTCGATCGCTGCGTGGACAGCATCGCCCATCTCGACCGCGGCAAGATCACCCTCACGCCCGGCGGCTACGACGAGTTCGTCCGCATCAAGACCGAGCGGGCGGCGCAGCAGACCGCGATGGCCTCCAAGATCGCCGACCAGAAGGCCCATATGCAGGCCTTCGTCGATCGCTTCCGCTACAAGGCGAGCAAGGCGCGCCAGGCCCAGGCGCGCATCAAGGCGATCGAGCGGCTGCCGGTGATCGAGGCGGTGCTGGAGGATCACGCCACCCGCTTCGCCTTCCCCGAGCCGGCCCAGATGTCGCCCCCGATTCTCTCCATCGACCGGGTTTCGGTGGGGTATGGCGGGCCGCCGATCCTCACCGGGCTGAACCTGCGGGTGGATATGGATGACCGCATCGCGCTACTCGGCGCCAACGGCAACGGCAAGTCCACGCTCGCGAAGCTGGTGGCCGGCAAGTTGGAGGCGCAGTTCGGTGAAATCCGCCGTGGGCCGAAGCTACGCGTCGGCTATTTCGCCCAGCACCAGACCGATGAACTGGTGGAAGGCGAAACGCCGATCGACCACATGGCCCGCGCGCTGCCCAAGGCCACCGCCTCCCAGGTGCGCGGCCAACTGGCGCGCTTCGGCCTCGATGCCGACCGCGCCAACACCAACGTGATGTCGCTGTCGGGCGGCGAGAAGGCGCGCCTGCTGCTGGCACTCGCCACCCGCGACGCGCCGCAACTGCTCATCCTCGACGAACCGACCAACCATCTCGACATCGATGCCCGTGAGGCGCTGGTGCGGGCGCTGGCGGATTTCGGCGGCGCAGTCCTGCTGATCACCCATGATCCGCATCTGGTGGAACTGGTGGCGGATCAACTCTGGATCGTGGCGGACGGCAGCGTGAAGCCGTACGACGGCGATCTCGACGATTACCGCAACCTGCTGTTGGAACGCGCCCGCCCGGCGGCGAAAACCGATCCGGCCAATCGTCGCAATGACCGGCGGGACCGCGCCGATGCGCGGGCCGCGCTGGCGCCGCTGCGCAAGAAGGTGAAGGACGCCGAGGCGCGGATTGCCAAACTCGCCGGCGAACGGGCGGCGCTGGAGAAAATTCTCGCCAATCCGGGCATCTATGCGCCGGGGCGGAAGAACGAGGTGGTGGCGGCGCAGGCGAAGCTCGCGGCGATCAAGCGGCTGGAGCACGTCGCGGAGTCCGAGTGGATTGCCGCGGAGGAGGCTGTCGAGGCTGCCACGGTGGCGTAGGCCGGCGGCGGCTACGCCACCAGGTGGCAGGCGACGGAGTGGTTTTCACCCACCATGCGCGCCCGCGGCGCCTCGCTGCGGCAGCGCGCGATGGCGACCGGGCATCGGGTATGGAAACGGCAGCCAGGCGGTGGGTTCATCGGGCTCGGGATATCGCCTTCGAGCACGATACGGTCGGCGCGGGCGCGCGGGTCCGCGATGGGGGCGGCCTCGATGAGGGCGCGGGTGTAGGGGTGTAGCGGGGTGGCGAACAGGGTGGTCTTGGGCGCGATCTCGACGATTTCGCCGAGGTACATCACGGCGATGCGGTGGCCGATATGTTCGACCACGCCGAGATCGTGGGAGATGAAGAGGTAGGCGATGTTGCGCTCTTCCTGCAGGTCCATCAGCAGGTTGAGCACCTGGGCCTGCACCGAGACATCGAGGGCTGACACGGCCTCGTCCGCCACGATCAGGCCGGGGTCGAGGGCGAGGGCGCGGGCGATGCCGAGGCGCTGGCGTTGGCCGCCGGAGAATTCGAAGGCGTAGCGGTGCATGGCGTCGGCGCGCAGGCCGACGCGTTCGAGCAGGGCCGCCACCTTGGCGCCACGGCTCGCGGCGTCGGTATCGTCGTAGTTTTCTAGCGGTTCGCCGACAATGGTGCCCACGGTCAAGCGGGGGTTGAGCGAGGCGTAGGGGTCCTGGAAGACCATCTGGGCGTGGCGGCGGTGGGGGCGCATGGCGGCGTCGCCGAGGTCGGTGACGTCGGTGCCGCGCAGGCGGATGGTGCCGGCGGTGGGTTGCATCAGGCGCAGGATGAGGCGGCCGACGGTGGATTTGCCGCAGCCGCTTTCGCCGACCAGGCAGAGGGTTTCGCCGGGCGCGATGGAGAGGGTGACTCCGTCGACCGCCTTCACGGTGGCGACGGTGCGGCGCAGCAGGCCGCGCAGGACGGGGAAATGCTTGGTCAGGCCGGTGACTTCGACCACGGGTTCGGTCATGGCGTTGCCTCCCAGCAGGCGACGGCGTGGCCGGCGGCCTGGCGCAAGGGCGGCGGTTCGGCGGCGCAGCGGGCGGTGGCGAGCGGGCAGCGCGGGGCAAAGGCGCAGCCGGCGATGGGATCGCGCAGGTTGGGCACCATGCCGGGGATTTCTTGCAATCGGCGGGCCGGGGCGACGCCGCGGCGATGGCGCGGGATGGAGGCCATCAGGCCGCGCGTGTAGGGGTGGAGCGGGCGATCGAACAGGTCGAGCACCGGCGCCTCCTCCACCTTGCGGCCGGCGTACATCACGATGACGCGCTGGCAGGTTTCGGCGACGACGCCGAGATCGTGGGTGATGAGCAGGATGGCGGCGCCGATGCGGCCCTTGAGTTCCAGCATCAGTTTGAGGATCTGGGCCTGGATGGTGACGTCGAGCGCGGTGGTGGGTTCATCGGCGATGAGGAGTTGCGGCTGGCAGGAGAGTGCCATGGCGATCATCACGCGCTGGCGCATGCCGCCGGAGAACTGGTGCGGATAGTCGGTGACGCGGCGTTCGGCATCGGGGATGCGGACCAAAGTGAGCATTTCGGCGGCGCGGGCGAAGCCTTCGGCGCGGGATTTGCCCTGGTGGATCATGACGGCCTCGGCGATTTGTTCGCCCACGGTGAGCACCGGGTTGAGGCTGGTCATGGGTTCCTGGAACACCATGGCGATGCGGTCACCGCGGATGCGGCGCATGGCGGGTTCGTCGAGGGTAAGGAGGTCTCGCCCGCCGAAATGGACTTCGCCGCCGACGGTGCGGCCGAGGGGGGCGGGGAGGAGGCGCATGACGGAGAGGGCGGTGACGGATTTGCCGCAGCCGCTTTCGCCGACGATGCCGAGGGTTTCGCCGGCGCCGACGGTGAAGGAGAGGCCGTCGACGGCGCGGGTGACGCCGTCCTGGGTGAAGAAGGAGGTGCGGAGATCGCGTACGTCGAGGATGGTCTCGCTCATAGGCGGCGCGCCAGTCGCACATCGAGGAGGTCCCGCAGGCCGTCGCCGACGAGGTTCACGGCGAGGATCACCACGGCCAGCGCGGTGCCGGGGGCGAAGACGGTCCAGGGGGCGCGGGCGACGAACAGGCGGGAGGAGGCGATCATGTTGCCCCAGGTGGGGATTTCGGGTGGCACGCCGGCGCCGAGGAAGGAGAGGCCGGCCTCGATGAGGATGGCGGAGGCGGCGATGTAGGTGGCCTGGACGATGAGGGGGGCCATGGTGGAGGGCAGGATGTGGCGGAGGATGATTTTGCGGCCACGGCTGCCGCCCGAGACGGCGGCCTCGATGTAGGGCATCTCGCGCACCGTCAGCACCACGGAGCGGACTAGGCGGACGACGCGGGGGACTTCGGGGATGGTGATGGCGGCGATGACGATGCCGACGCTGGCCTTGTTCAGCGAGACCAGGGCGATGGCGAGGAGGATGGCGGGGATGGACATCAGCCCATCCATGAAGCGCATCACCACCGCATCGAGCCGGCGCCAGTAGCCCGCGGCAAGGCCGATGGCGAGGCCGATGATGACGGAGAGGGCGGCGACGGACACGCCGACAAGCAGCGAGATGCGGGCGCCGTGGACCACGCGGGCGTAGATGTCGCGGCCGAGATGATCGGTGCCCAGCCAGTATTTCGGGCCGGGGGGGAGCAGGCGGTCATTCGGCACCAGGAGGATCGGGTCGTTGGTGATCCATGGCGCCAGCAGGGCGGCGATGACGACGACGGCGAGGATGATGGCGCCCAGCACGATGGTGGGATTGCGGCGGATGAAGCGCTTCATCCGCGCACCCGGGGGTCGAAGAAGGTGTAGGACAGGTCAACCAGCAGGTTCACCAGCACATAGACGCCGGAGAACACCATGATGACGCCCTGGATGATGGGGTAGTCGCGCCGGGCGATGGCGTCGACCACGAGGCGGCCGATGCCGGGGATGTTGAAGACGGTCTCGGTGATGACCACGCCGCCGATCAGCAGGGCCACGCCGTTGCCGACCACGGTGGCGATGGGGACGGCGGCATTTTTCAGGGCGTGGCGGAACAGCATCTTGCGGGTGGCGACGCCCTTGGCGCGGGCGGTGCGCATGTAGTCCTCGGCCAGGACGTCCAGCATGGTGGTGCGGGTGATCCGCGCGATGAGGGCGACGTAGGCCATGCCCAGCGCGATGGAGGGCAGCACGAGGTTGCGCAGCCAGGGCAGCACACCCTCGGCGATGGGGGTGTAGCCCTGCACGGGCAACCATTTGAGGTTGATGGCGAAAATAAAGATCAGCATGTAGCCGACCACGAATACCGGCACGGAGAAGCCGAGCACCGCGAAGCCCATCACCAGGCGATCGACCCAGGAGCCGACGCGGGCGGCGGCCAGCACGCCCATGGCGATGGCGAGCGCCACGGCAACCAGCAGGGTGGTGAAGGCGAGCGAGACGGTGGGTTCGGCGCGCTGGGCGATGAGGGAGGCCACCGGATCGCCCCAGAACATCGAACTGCCCAGGTCGCCGCGGATCAGGGCGCCGATCCAGACCAGGAACTGCTTCCAGATCGGCTGATCCAACCCCAACTGGGCGCGGATGCGGGCGATGTTCTCGGGTGAGACGTTTTCGCCGGCGATGATGGAGGCTGGGTCGCCGGGGGCGAGGTGCAGCAGCAGGAATACGCAGATGGCGACGATGAACATCACCGGCAGCATCGAGGCGAGGCGGCGCAGGATGGTGCCGGTCATGCTTTCAACGGCGCCAGGCATCCCCTCCCGCCAGCGCGGGAGGGGGGAAGGGGTTGGGTCATGCCTTGGCGACGTTCCAGAACACCACCAGTTCCGGCACTTTCAGCCAGCCGGTGACGTTCTTGCGGTGGGCGGCGGGCTGGCTCCATTTGCCGTAGTACATGTGCGGCACGATGTCCCACGCGTTCTGCTGGATGTCCCGCGCTGCGGCCTGGCGGTCGGCCAGGGTGGCGGCGTTGATCCATTTGGTGCGGAGTTCCTCGTTCTTCGCGTCGGTCGGCCAGCCGAACCAGCCCTTGTCGCCGGTGGTGGCCATGCCGCCGATCATGTAGGGGTTGGCGTTGGACAGGCCGCCCGAGGATGTGAAGAATACGTTCCAGCCGCCCTGGTCGGGCGGGGCCTTGTTGGAGCGGCGCTGCACCACGTTGGCCCAGTCCATCGGTTGCAGCGAGACGTTGTAGCCGGCGGTGCGCAGTTGCTGGGCGAATACGGTGGCGGCGTTCATCATGTAGGGGATGTTGGTGGCTTGCAGCACCACCACCGGCTTGCCGTCGTAGCCGCCCTCCTTCATCAGCTCCTTCGCCTTGGCGAGGTTCTGGCCGCCCTTGAACCAGTCGGTATTGGCGTCGTTCTCCATCGGCGAGCCGCAGGTGAACCAGCTGCCGCAGCCCTGGTACCATTTCTTGTCCACGAACGTCGGCTTCATCATCTCCTCCTGGTTGACGATGTAGAGGAGGGATTGCCGCAGCTTGAGGTTGTTGAACGGAGGGTGCAGCCAGTTCAGCCCGATATAGCCGACGGTGCCGAGATCGGTGAGGTTGATGAGTTTCACGCCCGGATCGGTGTCGAGCTGGTCAAGCAGGTCGATCGGCGGGATTTCGTAGAAGTCGATCTCGCCGGCTTGCAGGGCGGCCACCGCGGTCTGGCTGTCCGGCATGTTCTGGAAGATCACGCGGTCCACCTTCACGATCTTGCCGCCGGTGGAGCCGCTGGCGGGCTCGGGGCGGGGCACGTAGGTGGCGCTCTTGTCATAGACGTACTGGCTGCCGGCCTTGGTCTCGGCCATGTTCATCACAAAGGGGCCGGAGCCGATGATGGTATCGATCTTCTGCATCGGATCGGTCATCGCCTCCTTCTCGCGCATGATGAACAGCACGGGGGTGGCCGGGGAGGAGAAGCCATCGATCAGGAGCGGGAACTTCTCCTTCAGCGCCACGACGAAGGTCTTGTCGTTGCTGGCGGTGACGTCCTTCAGGCGTTGCAGCATGAGCTGCCCGGTGCCGGAGCGAACGGCCCAGCGCTTGATGGAGGCCACGCAGTCCTTGGCGGTGACGGGCGTGCCGTCGGAGAATTTCAGGCCGTCGCGGAGTTCGAAGGTCCATGTGAGCTGGTCTTCCGAGGCGCTGTATTTGTTCACCATCTGCGGCTGCGGGTTCAGCTTGTCATCGATGCCGAACAGCGTGTCGTACACCATGGCGCCGTGGTAGGCGGTGATGTTGGCGGTGGTCCAGATCGGGTCATAGGTGGCGAGGTCACCGGCGAGCACCACGCGCAAGGTGCGTGAGGCCGGCGGTCTGGTTTGTGCCGCCAGGATGCCTGGTGCTGCCGCGGCCCCCGCCGCTGCCAGGCCGGTGGTCATGATTGTCCGACGCGTTGTTGTCATCGTTCGGGCCCCCTGTTGGGCTCGCCGGCGCTGTCCTTCTCGCGGGACGGAGCGTCCGCCGAAGCCATGCGGGAGCCTAGCGCCTGAATTGTGCGGGCCACAAGGGGATGTGATGGGTGAACCGAGGCTGATGGTGGCCGCGGTTCAGTTGATCAGCACCACGCTGCGCGCCACGCTGCTGCCGGTGCGGCCGCCCGAGCCGGTGCCGTTGGCGCCGCAGTAGTAGGTGAAGATGGCGTCGTTGAAGTCCCGGTCATCGCTCGTGCCGCCCATGTCGTTCCAGTAGAAGGTGATCACCTTGGAACCGAGTTGGGCGCAGGTTGGCGTGGCATAGGTGGTGCCGGCGCCGCTGTTGTAGGCGGGGCATGAGCCGTTATAGGACGGCGCGGTGGCGGCACCGGTGGAGGTGTTGTTCAGGGTGATCTGCACGGCGCAGTTGCTGCCGGTGGAGCCGTTGATGTTGTTGGTGTTGGCGGCGTTGTTGGTGCTGTTGTAGCCATTGGTGGAATTCGTCGGCGGCACCAAGTGGGAATAGGACGTGTGGGTGGTGCCTGGCGCGCTGCCGTACTGGTTGTTGCAGACTTTTGTTGTCGTATTGTACGATGGGCAGAGGTTGCGGCTGCTGTAGGAGCCGTAGTTGCCCGTCACGTTACGCAATGCGAAGCCGACTTTCTGCGCGCTGGTCAGCGGGATGGGGGCCGGGTTGACGTTGGTGCCCGCCGCGTTGGACCACAGCAGGGTCATCGCTGAATCGGCTGGCACGCTGCCGTCGGCCGGCACGTAGTACCAGTAGATCGAGTTGGTGTCGGCCGCACTGGCGCTGAAGGCGGATGTGCTGCCGCACATGCCGGCGGTGGAGGGGGCGGCGCCCTGGCAGAAATGGCCGTACGGGTTGGGGTTCAGCGCGGTTGAATACACCTTGACCGCGATGCTGGGCATGATGATGCCGAGGAACGTCGTGGTCATCGAGGATGTCATCGAGACATCCACCTGGTAGCCGGTGCTGATGGTGGAGGTGGCGACGCTGTTGGTAACGCCGCCATTCTGCGGCAGGTTGCCGACACCGGCGGTGATGTAGTTGGCGGCAGCCTGGGTGGCCGCGGTGGTGGTTCCGCCGGCCCACAGGGCGGCGGCGGCGAGGGCCGCGCTGTCGGACACCGCCTGGAGTTCGCTGCGGAAATGCACCGACCGTGAAAAATCCACCGCGCCGCCCACCGTCAGCACCACCGGGACGATCATCAGGGAGAACAGCGGGGCGACGGAGGCGCGCGCCGACCAGAGGCGCTTGAGGGGGGCGATCATGACGGCGGCGGCCGCGGGCGCGCATAGGCGATATAGGAGAACGAGTAGGACGGCGACAGCACGAAGGAGGTGAGCGAGGTGTAGGTGTAGGTGGTCTGCACCAGGATCACCTCGTCCCCAGTGTTGGGCACCAGGTTGCTACCCAGGGTGGTGGGACTGGCGATGGCGGTGGCGGAGCCGCAACTGGTGTCGGACCAGTTGATCGCGATGTTGCCGCCGGTGTTCTTCACATCGACGATCGCGGCCTTGAGGCTGGTGCCGCTGAACGGCGCCATGATCAGCTTGGCACCGTTGCAGGCATCGGTGATCTGGGCCGAGGTGTCAGGATCGCCATGCGACAGCAGGTCCGCCATCGCCTCGGTGGTGACGCCAAGGCCCATGTAGGCCCGCACCATCTGGGTGACTTCGACGCAGCCGAAAAACAGCACCATCAGGAACGGGAAGATCACGCTGAGTTCGAGCGCCGCACCGCCGGAACGGTCGGTTGCGATGTGGAGGTGGCGTGCCATCAGTTGTACAGCTCGTTGCGGAACGCCAGCACGGAGACCATCAGCGCGGCGCCACCCGGGTTCACGATGTTTCCCACCCAGGGGACGATGTAGGGGCGCTTCCACGCGACCCGCACCACCACATCCTGCCCGGATGTGCCCGGGGTGAAGGTTCCGTTGCCGGTGAGGGTGCCATAGCCGTCGGAACTGACGGTGGTGGACAGCGAGGAGAAGCTGGCCGCCGAGGTGACGCTGTATTGGATGTTGGCGCAGGAGTCGACGATATAGGACAAGTCGGTGCAAAGCTGGTTAGTGAACAGGCTCGACGAATTGTTGGCCAGCTGGACCTGCCCGGTGCGGATGAAGCGCGACGCCCGCAAGGTTGCGTTGTCGAGCATGGCCTGCTGGTAGAGCAGGATGCCGACGTCGAAGATCATGCCAATGAACAGCATGAAGACCGGACCGACCAGGGCGAACTCGAATGCGCCGAGTCCCCGCCGGTCACCGCGCAGGCGGCGGAGCAGGCCGGGTGATGACGACTTGGGGGATGACCCGCGGTTGGGTGTGGGACGCATGATTAACCGTCAATGAATCGGATCAGACGTGGGTGGTGATTTACCAGTATTCGAGCGTATCGGCGGTGTTTATCATGGCAGGGCGGCAGTGTCGCGTTATCTATTGTCAAGTTTATTAAAGGGATTGTTGAGGTCGAGTTAAGAATGGCAATGATATCCGGGGCAGTGGCGTCCGGCGGGCGGGCGCGGCATGCTGTGCGCCACAGGAAACGCCCGGAGCACGCAAGATGTCCCGCCATACCGCCGCCCGACTCACCGAAATCGGCCACGCCCTGCTGGTTGCCGCCGGCGCGCCGGAGGAGGAGGCGGCCATCGTGATGCGCCATTGCATCGAGGCCAACCTGGCCGGGCATGACAGCCACGGCATCATCCAGATCCCGACCTATATCGACCGGATCGGCGCTGGGCATATCGTGCCGGGGGCGCCGTGGACGATTGTGCAGGAGTCCGCCACCACAACGGTGGTGGATGGCAACTGGGGGTTCGGCTACGTCGCCAATGAGCGGGCGATGAAGCTGACCATCGAGAAGGCGCGCACCGCCAACGTGGCAGCGGCGACGGTGTTCCGCCAGGGCCATATCGGGCGCCTGGCGACGTATCCGCTGATGGCGGCGCGCGAGGGGATGATCGGGCTGATCACCGCCGATTCAGGGCGGGCGCCCAAGCATGTGGCGCCGTTCGGCGGGCGGGAGGCGCGGCTCGGCACCAACCCGATTTCCATCGCGGTGCCGTCCGATCTCGACGGGCCGCTGTTTCTCGACATGGCGACCTCGGGCGTGGCGGCGGGCAAGGTGGCGCTGGCGGCGGCGCGGGGGCAGGAGATCCCGGAAGGCTGGATCCTCGATCCGGCGGGCAATCCCACCACCGACCCGAAGCAGTTGCGGGCGGGCGGCGCGTTGCTGCCGCTGGGTGGGGCCGAGGGCTACAAGGGCACCGGGCTGGCGGTGATGGTGGAGATTTTGTGCGGGCTGCTGACCGGGCTGGGCTTCGGAGTGGACCCCACCGGGCGGCACAACGACGGCTGCTTCATGGCGGTGTTCAACGTGGCGGCGTTCCGGCCGCTGGCGACGTTCAAGCGCGAGGTGACGGAGTTCGCGGCCTACCTGAAATCTACCCCGCCCGCGGTCGGCAGCCCCGGGGTGTTCTACCCGGGCGAGATCGAGCACCTGAAGGAGACCGAGCGGGCGCGGGACGGTATCGAGGTGGAGGATGCCACCTGGAAGAAGCTGTCGGCGCTGGCGGCCGGATACGGGCTGAGCGGGCGGCTAGGTCTCTAGCCGCCCGCCCCCCACCCGCTAGCAGCGTGCGGCGCCGGCGAGTTTAGCGCGATCGGCCTGCTCGATCGAGGCGAGCGTGGCGCGTTCGCTGTCCCGCATCCACTCGGCTTCGGCCAGCTTGCGCCGCTCGCCCTCGCTGATGCCCTCGGCCTGGGCGACCTGCTGGCGCAGGCCATCCCGCACGCCTTCGGCCTGCGCGAGTTTCTGGCGCTGCTCGGCGGCGAGGCCCTCGGCCTGGGCCAGCTTCTGGCGCTGTTCGGCGGCGAGACCCTCGGCTTGGGCAAGTTTCTGGCGCTGCTCGTCGTTGGGACCTTCGACCTGGGCGACCTTCTTGCGCATGTCGTCCCGCACGCCCTCGGCTTCGGCGAGTTTCTTGGCCTGACCGTCCCGCACGCCTTCGGCCTGGGAGAGCTTCTGGCGCTGCTCGGCGGCCATGCCCTCGGCCTGGGCGAGCTTCTGCCGCTGTTCGGCTGCGAGGCCCTCTGCCTGGGCCAGCTTCTGGCGCTGATCGCTGCTGACACCCTCGGCCTGGGCCACCTTGCGGCGCTGCTCGCCGATCCCCTCGGCTTCGGCGGTGCAGCCGCCTGGCGGCTTCACCACGGTCTGCGCAGAAGCACGGCCGCTCAAGGCGAGCGCCAGCATCGAGCCCATCATCACCGAGCCGGTGAGAACAGCGCGGCGCGCCATTTTGCGATCGTTTGTATCAGCAATACTATTAAACATGTCGAACATAAAAATCTCTCCACAAAACGGCACGAATTCTGTCTGGCAGTCGCGAATTCGCAAAATGAACTCGCACGACGGCCAGTACAGGCCGGCATTGGCGACAGATCGGCAGGTTATACCCGCCGGGAAATTTTCTTGGACGCAATATCGAAACGATTTCGATTAAATCTAGGCATACCCAGGGGGTAATACATTGACCTGGATCAACGAACCCGGACGCACCGCTTCAACGGCATCCGGCGTCCGGGCGGGGCTATTTCTTCTCGACGTTCCAGTAGACCAGCACCGGCGAGGGCAGCAGCCCGGCCACATTGGTGCGGATGGCGGTGAGGGAGTCGTATTGGCCGAGCACCCGGTAGGGGTGCATTTCGGCGAGGCGGCGGTGGTAGCGATCGAGCGCCGCCGGGCGGGCCGCGTCATCGGCTTCGAGGAACGCGTCGCGCAGGGCTTCGGTCGCGTTGTCGCAGGCCCAGCCGACGAAGTTGCGGCCTTCGCAGGTCATCTCGGTGGCGATGTTGGTGAGCGGATGGCTCATCAGGGCGCCTGGCGCGCCGGTGAGGAACAGGTTCCAGCCGTCCTTCTTGCGCAGCAACTGCCCCACGGTGCCCCAGTCGGTCCAGACCATCTCGACGTTGAAGCCGGCCTTCTTCAGCGCGTCGAACGCCACTTCGGCCATCTGCCCGAGGGTGGCGATGGAATGGGTGGAAACGAATGTGAGTTTCTCGCCCTTGTAGCCGGCTTCGGCGGCGATCTGCCGGGCCTTGGCGAAATCCTGCTTGTAGCCCTCGGCCCCCACCTCGGTGCCGAAGGCGGAGCCGCAGATGAAGAAGCTGTTGCAGGTCTTCCAGTATTTCGGATCGCCCCAGCCGGCGGCCATTTCGTCGGACTGGTCGATCACGTAGGCGAGGGCCTCGCGCATTTTAGGGTTGTTGAAGGGCGGGATGGTGGCGTTCGGCCGCAGCATGTTCTGCGCCATGATCGGCGTCAGCTTGATGATGCGGATGTCTTTCTGGCGGGAGAGGAGATCGACCTGGTCGAGGATCGGGCGCTCCAGCATATCGACTTCGCCGGCCTGGAGGGCGGCGGCGGCGGTGGCGGCATCATCGATGACATGCCACTCGACGCGGTCGACCTTGACGATCCGTGCGCCGGCCAGACCATCGGGGGCTTCGGTGCGCGGGATATAGTCGGCGTTGCGCTCCCACACGGTGCGGTGGCCCACCACGCGCTCGCCCGGCACGAAGCGGAACGGGCCGGAACCGATGGAGTTGCTGATCTGGGCGTTGCCGGCGCCCTCGATATCCTTGGCCCGCATCACGGCGGGGAAGCGGGCGGGGGCGGCGGCGAGGGCGAACAGCATGGAGCCGAACGGCTTGCGCAGGCGGAATTCCAGCGTGCGGGCATCCACCTCGCGCAGGCTTTCGGTAAGCGCGCCGACGCGGGCGCCCACCGGATCGAGGCTCATGAAGCGGCGCATCGAGACGATGACATCATTCACTGTGACGGCCGAGCCGTCATGGAAGCGCAGGTTGGGGCGCAGGCGGAAGGTCCAGGTGAGGCCATCCGGCGAGACCTCCCAGCTTTCGGCCATCATCGGCTTGGGCTGAAGGTTGGAATCCCAGGTGAACAGGCTCTCGTAGACCATCGCGGTGGCGATCAGCGAAATCCAGGCGGTGCCGTACATCGGGTCCAGCACGGTGACGTCGGCGGAAGGCACCACGCGTAGCACCCGGTTAGCGGGCGTTTGCGCCGCCAGCGGGGTGGCCGCGAGGAGGGCCAGACAGGCACCAAGGACAGTCCGCAACCGGCTCATCGCGTGCTCCATGCATCGAACCCCGGGAGTTTGTGGCCCGAACCGCGATGCGCGCAAGCGCCCTTGCGCTATCCCCGGGCGCGCGGGCGGGGCAGACCGAGGTTTTCCCGCAGCGTGGTGCCGGCATAGTCCCGATGGTAGAGCCCGCGGCGCTGCAATTCGGGCACCACGAGGTCCACGAAATCGATATAGGCGCCAGGCACATGGGTGGCGGCGATGACGAAGCCATCGCACGCGCCGCCGGTGAACAGCTCCTCCAACTGGTCTGCGATATCCGACGGCGTGCCGACCATGGCGCCGTGCGGGCGGGCGCGGCCGCTGAAGGTGATGAAATCGCGCACGGTGGGGTTGGGCTTGCCGCTGGCGCGCACCACGCCGTCCCGCATGGTCTGCATGCCGCCAATGCCGGCGAGTTCGGCGTCACTGAAGGCTTCGTCCATGCCCTTGGAGCCGAAATCGAAGTCCAGCGCTTCGGACAGCAGGGACAGCGCGTCGATCTCCTCGGGGAGCTGCTCGATGAAGGCCATCTTGTCCTCGGCCTCGGCGCGGGTGGGGGCGCAGACGGTGGTGGCAAGGGTGCAGACGAACACCTCCGCCGGATCGCGCCCTGCGGCGGCCACCTCGTCCTTCAGCGCCTTGTAGCCGGCATGGCCGGATTGCAGGTTGCGCGCGGCGGCGAAAATCACCTCGGCCCAGCGCCCGGCGAAGCGGCGGCCGCGGCCGGACTGGCCGGCCTGGATGATGACGGGCTGGCCCTGCGGCGAGCGCGGCACGGTGAACGGCCCGCGCGAGGCGAAATGGGTGCCGCGATGATCGAGGCGGCGCACCTTGGCCGGGTCGGCGAAGCGGCCGGAGGCGCGATCCATCACCAGGGCGTCGTCATCCCAGGAATTCCAGTGGCCATGCACCACTTCGAGGAACTCGTCGGCACGGTCATAGCGGGCATCGTGCTCCACCACCTCGTTCCGCCCCATGTTGAACGCCTCGCCCTCGTTGAGCGAGGTGACGACGTTCCAGGCCGCCCGGCCGCCGGTGAGCTGGTCCACGGTGGCGAACTGGCGGGCGATGTGGAACGGCTCGTAGTAGGTGGTGGAGCAGGTGGCGCCGAGGCCGAGGCGGCTGGTGGCCATGCCCATCGCCATCAGCACGGCCACCGGATCGAGCTTCACGCAGCGGATGCCGTGTTCGACAGTATGGGCGTGATCGCCGGTAAAACGGTCCGGCATGGCCAGGCGGTCATCGAAGAAGCCCATGTGGAACTTGCCGCGCTCCAGCACCCGTCCGATGTCCTGGTAGTAGTCGGCCGACATGAAATCGAGCCGGGACTGTGGATGCCGCCATGACATCGGCAGGTTGGTGCAATTCTGCGCCTGCAGGAAACCCACCATCACCATTTGTCGCGCCATGTCGCCCTCCCCGGGTGTCGTTATCCGGAGTGAAGCAGAAACCTGCTCGTCCGCCCATTGCAGGGTGCAATGGATGGATTAAATCTGGTAACATTCATGTCTATGGCGCCCGGTTGGCCGGCCATGCTAACCGCCGGGCGTGGTACGCGGGTGTGAATAACAAATTCTTAACGCGACCAGGTCGACATTATCACGGCCGGGCGGCGCGGCGCAGAGATGGAGGGGCGGTTGCTAGACGTGCTTGGGCGTGCGGGGATGATCCGCCGGTTGCTGCGCGACACGCGTGGTTTCACTGCGCTCGAATACACCCTTATTACGGTCATCATTGGTACCGTTGTGTTGTCCGGGGTCGGGATTATCGGCAACGCGCTCTCCGGTGCCTATGGTGAGATCGGCAATACGTTGACGCAACTCGCCAACGGGGTTTGAGCGTCACCGGCGGCAGGCCGGGCGGGCAATGGTAAACTTTTTTAGATTCCCTAAGAGTCTATCCGAAATCAAACAATGTCCTGACAAAGCCTTCTGAGCATCATCCTGACCGACGCCCAACGCAGGAAGGCCAGCGCCGAGCGGTTGAGGCACTCCCAATCCTTGGCTAGCCTGCGGCATCTGTTGAGCCAGGC